>NZ_JBEZDL010000009.1:263177-351349 GCF_040648295.1 Amycolatopsis sp. NPDC049159 | reverse complement strand
TTTTTTTTTTCGGTGTGTTGTTTGTTGGGGGGGGGGGGGGGCGCGGGGGGGGCGCCGCCCCCCCCCCCCCCCGCGGGGCGTGGGGGCTGCGCCCCCACAAGACACGGCGGAGCGAGGCTCGGCTCGCGCTTTCCGCGAGCAGGGCTCGCCCCCGAACGAGCCTGATCAGTCTTCCTTGGAGGGACGTGCCTCCGGCGGGAGCACGCCCCAGTCGATGAGCTGCTCGGTGAGCTCGCCCGGGGTCATGTCGTAGATGATCGCCAGGGACCGCAGGTCCTCGGTGCGGATCGAAAGCACCTTGCCGTTGTAGTCGCCGCGCTGGCTCTGGATCGTCGCCGCGTAGCGGGCCAGCGGGCCCACCTTTTCGGCCGGCAGCTGCTGCAGGCGTTCGAGGTTGATCACGATCTTGGTGGCGGGCTCGGCACCGGAGGGGACCCGGCCCTCGGGCAGCAGCTCGACCACCGGCACACCGTAGAAGTCGGCCAGCTCGGCCAGCTTCTGCACGGTGACGGCACGGTCGCCACGCTCGTACGAGCCGACGACGACGGCCTTCCAGCGCCCACCGGACTTCTGCTCGACCCCGTGCAGGGACAGGCCCTGCTGCTGGCGGATCCCGCGGAGCTTGGCCCCGAGCGCCTTGGCGTAATCGCCCATCTGGTCGTTCTCCGTTCTTCACCCCCCGACCGGTCGAGGTGACCGGTCCAGGGGACTCGCTGAGTCGAATACTCAGAGTAATGGTTACGCATTGTTGTCACCAGGTCAAGCAGAAGCTTGCCGCGAATCACGCCACACCACCCGGAAGACTGAGCAAAGTGCCTGCTACTGTCGGTGCGAAAGCCCCGACCAGCAGGGGAACAGACGTCCTTTAAGGACCCGTCCGGTGAGGCGGGGAAGGAGTCCGAAGTGTCGTCACGTCCGCGTGGCGCGGCTGGTTCGGCCGGGGAGCGCGAGCTCCTGACGGCCGGCGATGTCGCGCGCACGATCGCCCGAATGGCCCATCAGGTCATCGAAAAGACCGCGAACGGTGCGGAGAGCACTACCCCGCCCGTGTTGCTCGGGATCCCGTCCCGCGGCAGCCCGCTCGCCGTCCGGCTGGCCGACAAGATCGGCGAGTTCTCCGGGGTCCGCCCGCCGACCGGCGCCCTCGACGTCACCCTCTACCGGGACGACCTCCGCCGCCGCCCGCCGCGCGCGCTCGAACAGACGCAGCTGCCCGCCGACGGCATCGACGACCGGGTGGTGATCCTGGTCGACGACGTCCTCTTCTCCGGCCGCACCATCCGCGCCGCGCTCGATGCCCTCCGTGATCACGGCCGCCCCCGCGCGGTGCAGCTGGCCGTGCTGGTCGACCGCGGTCACCGCGAGCTGCCGATCCGCGCCGACTACGTGGGCAAGAACGTGCCGACCGCGCGCACCGAGGGCGTGTCCGTCCTGCTGGCCGAGATCGACGGCCGCGACGCGGTGCTGCTCCGCGCCGCGGCGGAAGCACCGGGAGAAGAGTCTTGAAGCACCTGCTCGCCACCGACGGGCTGGACCCGGCGCTGGCCACCGCCGTGCTCGACACCGCCGACGAGCTGAAGCACACGCTGCTCGGCCGCGAGGTCAAGAAGCTGCCGACGCTGCGCGGCCGCACGGTGATCACCTTGTTCTACGAAAACTCGACGCGCACGCGGGTCTCGTTCGAGATCGCCGGGAAGTGGATGAGCGCCGACGTGATCAACGTCTCCGCGTCCAGCTCCTCGGTCAACAAGGGCGAATCCCTGCGGGACACGGCGTTGACGCTGGCCGCCGCGGGCGCCGACTGCGTGATCGTCCGGCACCCCGCCAGCGGCGCCGCCCAGCGGCTCTCGGAGTGGCTGGCCGAGCCCGGCACGTCGGTGGTCAACGCCGGTGACGGCACCCACGAGCACCCGACGCAGGCGCTGCTCGACGCGGCGACCCTGCGGGAGCGCTTGGGTTCGCTGAAGGACCGCCGGATCGCGATCGTCGGGGACGTCCTGCACAGCCGCGTCGCCCGCTCGAACATCCACCTGCTCTCCGCGCTCGGCGCCGAGGTGGTGCTCGTCGCGCCGCCGACGTTGCTGCCTTACGGCGTGGAAAGCCTTCCGGTGACCGTTTCGCACGACCTGGACGCCGAGTTGCCCGCCGTCGACGCGGTCATGATGCTGCGGGTCCAGGCGGAACGGATGCACGGCGGGTTCTTCCCGAGCGCGCGCGAGTATTCGATCGCCTACGGCCTCTCGGAAAAGCGGCAGAAGCTGCTGCCCGGGCACGCGGTCGTTCTGCACCCCGGCCCGATGCTGCGCGGGATGGAGATCGCGAGCGCGGTCGCCGACTCCCCGGCCTCGGCCATCACCGAACAGGTCCGCAACGGCGTCCACGTGCGCATGGCGGTCCTCTACCACCTGCTGGCCAGTGAAGGAGCCGCCGCGTGAGCACCCTGATCAAGGGCGCCCGCCCCTACGGGGAGGGTGACCCGGTCGACGTCCTGATCGAGGACGGCGTGATCACCGCGATCGGCGCCGCCGACGTCCCCGAAGACGCCGAAATCGTCGAAGCGGGCGGGCAGGTGCTGCTGCCCGGCTTCGTCGACCTGCACACCCACCTGCGCGAACCGGGCCGCGAAGACACCGAGACGATCGAGACCGGCTCGGCCGCGGCGGCGCTCGGCGGCTACACCGCCGTGTTCGCCATGGCCAACACCGACCCGGTCGCCGACAACGCCGTGATCGTCGACCACGTGTGGCGGCGCGGGCAGGAGGTCGGCCTGGTCGACGTCCACCCGGTCGGCGCGGTCACCGTCGGGCTCAAGGGCGAGAAGCTCGCCGAGCTGGGCACGATGGCGAACTCGCAGGCGCGGGTGAAGGTGTTCTCCGACGACGGCCTCTGCGTCGCCGACCCGCTGCTCATGCGCCGGGCGCTGGAGTACTCGACCGCGCTCGACGTCGTCATCGCGCAGCACGCCGAAGAGCCGCGGCTGACCGTCGGCGCCCAGGCGCACGAAGGCGAGCGCGCGGCCCGGCTCGGCTACACCGGCTGGCCCGCCGCGGCGGAAGAGTCCATCGTGGCCCGAGACTGCCTCCTGGCGCGGCACGCGAACGCGCGGCTGCACGTCTGCCACGTGTCCACTTCGGGCACCGCGGACGTGCTGCGCTGGGCCAAGGACCGCGGCACGAAGGTGTCGGCCGAGGTCACGCCGCACCACCTGCTGCTGACCGACGAGCGCCTGGCCACCTACGACCCGGTCAACAAGGTGAACCCGCCGCTGCGCACGGAATCCGACGCGGAGAAGCTGCGGGCGGCGCTGGCCGACGGGACCATCGACTGCGTCGCCACCGACCACGCGCCGCACGCCGTGCAGGACAAGGACACCGAGTGGAGCGCGGCCCGGCCGGGCATGCTCGGGCTGCAGACCGCACTGTCCATCGTGGCCGAGACCATGGTCCGCACCGGGCTGCTCGACTGGCGCGGCGTCGCCCGCGTCATGAGCGAGCGGCCCGCCGAGATCGGGAACCTGGCCGGCCAGGGCCGCCCGATCGAGGTCGGCGAGCCGGCGAACCTGACGCTGGTCGACCCGGACGCCGAGTGGACGGTCCGGGGCGCGGAGCTGGCCAGCATCGCCGCCAACACCCCGTACGAGGGAATGCGGCTCCCCGGTGTGGTGACCGCGACGCTGCTGCGCGGGCGGCTGACGGCGCGGGACGGGAAGGTCTGCTGATGGAACGCCTTTGGCTGGTGCTGGCGATCGCCGCCTTCTTCCTGCTCTGCCTGTGGGGCATGTACGTGGGCTGGCGGCGCAAGGCGCGCGCGCAGAGCGTGCAGGTGCCGCCGTTCCCCGTCATTCCCGAGGAGCCGGGTGACGTCCTGCTGGAGTCCACCGGCGTCTACGTCGCCACGACGTTCGCGGGGGAGTGGCAGAACCGGGTCGTCACCCGCGGCGCGGGCCTGCGCACCGGCGCGGTCCTGCGGCTGCACGACGGCGGCGTCGCGGTCGAACGCGGCGGCGCGCCCGACTTCTGGATCCCGCGCGACGCGGTCACCGGGGTCCGGCGCGACGCGAAGATCGCCGGGAAGGTGATGGGCACGGACGCGCTGCTCGTCCTCACCTGGCGGGCCGGCGAAACCGAGGTCGACACCGGCTTCCGCGGCGACGACCTCGACGACTATCCACAGTGGATCGAACAGCTCAAGATCAAGGGAGGTGCCCAGTGAACGCGCGCGCTCAGGCCGCACTGGTGCTCGAAGACGGCCGGGTGTTCCGCGGCGCTGCCTACGGCGCGCGGGGGCGGACCCTCGGCGAGGCGGTGTTCTGCACCGGCATGACCGGCTACCAGGAGACATTGACCGACCCGTCCTACCACGGGCAGATCGTGGTGCAGACCGCGCCGCAGATCGGCAACACCGGCTGGAACGACGAGGACGACGAGTCCTCGAAGATCTGGGTCAACGGCTACGTCGTGCGCGACCCGGCCCGCACGCCGTCCAACTGGCGCTCGAAGCGCACGCTGGACGAGGAACTGGTCCGTCAGGGCGTGGTCGGCATCGCCGAGGTCGACACTCGCTCGCTGACCCGTCACCTGCGCGAGGCCGGCGCGATGCGCGCCGGGGTCTTCTCCGGCGACGCGCTGGGCACGGTCGACGAGATGGTCGCTTCGGTGCTCGCCGGCCCGAAGATGGCGGGCGCCGACCTGGCCGGCCAGGTCACCACGCCGAAGCCGTACGTGGTCTCGCCGTCCGGAGATGTTCGCTTCCGCGTGGTCGCGCTGGACCTGGGCATCAAGTCCAACACCCCGCGGCAGATGGTCAAGCGCGGCATCGAGGTGCACGTGCTGCCTTCGACGTCGACTTTGGACGAGCTGCTGGCGATCGAGCCGGACGGCGTGTTCCTGTCCAACGGCCCGGGCGACCCGGCCACGACGACGCACGCCACCGAGCTGACCAAGCAGGTCCTGGGCCGCGAGATCCCGCTGTTCGGCATCTGCTTCGGCAACCAGGTCCTCGGCCGCGCCCTCGGCCTCGGGACGTACAAGATGCGCTACGGCCACCGCGGCATCAACATCCCGGTGATCGACGTCGCCACGAAGTCCGTGGCGATCACGGCGCAGAACCACGGCTTCGCCCTCGAAGGCGAGCCGGGGCAGCGCTTCGAGTCACCCTTCGGCGCGGCCCAGGTCAGCCACTACTGCGCGAACGACGGCGCGGTCGAGGGCCTGCGGGCGTTCGACGTCCCGGCGTTCTCGGTCCAGTACCACCCCGAAGCCGCGGCCGGCCCGCACGACGCGGCCCCCCTGTTCGACGATTTCGTTTCGCTCATGGAGAAGCGGTCGTGACCCTCACGACCGGCATCGAGCGGCTCCGGATCCGGAACTACCGGGTGCTCCGGGACGTCGAGCTGCACGGTCTGACGCCGGTGACGGCGCTGCTCGGGCCGAACGGGAGTGGCAAGTCGACGGTCTTCGAGGTGCTGGACTTCCTCGCCGAGTCGTTCCGGGTCGGGTTGCGCTCGACTTGGGACCGGCGCGGTGGTGCTGCCGACATCGTCACCCACGGCGCAGCCGGGCCGGTCGAGATCGAGGTGACCTGTCGCGTCGGAGGTGCGACGGGTGAGTACCGGCTCGTCATCGAGCACGACAACGACGAGTTGGTTGTGGCCGAGGAGAAGCTGGCCTGGTGGCGGGAGGGTGCCGAGGCGCCTTCCGAGACCCTGGATCTTCGGCGTGGGGTCGGAGCGATCACCGGGATCGGTGCTATCGGGGCGCAGCTTTCGCTGGCTACCCCGGACCTGCTGGGCGTGAGTGTGGTCAGCCAGCTCGCCAACACGGCTGAAGTCGGTGAGTTCCACCGGTTCATCGCCGAGATCGGCTTGTCGGACCTGAATCTCGACGCGGTGCGCAACGGCGCGAAGGACGACAGGACGTCAATGCTCAAGCCGGACGGCCGCAACGTGGGAGCTTTCGTCCAACGCCTCCGCGACGGGTACCCCCGGGAGTGGGAGAGCATCCGGGCCTCGTTGCGGCGGTACGTCCCGGGCTTCGACGACATCGAGCCGTTCCAGCAGGGCAACGGCGCCTGGATCGTCCGCCTGCGCGAGCAGGGTTCGGAGGAGCTCGTCCCACCGGACAACATCTCCGACGGAACGCTGCAACTGCTCGGCTATTTGGTCTCGCTCCGGTCCGACACTTCGGTGCTGCTGGTCGAGGAGCCGGAGAAGCAGGTCCACCCGAAACTGCACTACCGGCTCGCCGAAGATGCGCGGCGCGCGGAGGCGGCTGGTCAGGTCATGATCGCCACGCACGCCCCCGAGTTCGTCGATGCTCTGCATCCCGACGAGGTCTGGATGCTGTTCCGTGACGAGTCCGGCTTCGCCCGGGCCAGGCGAGCGGCGGACATCCCTCAGCTGATGGCCATGGTCGACAGCGGAGGCCTGCTGGGAAGTCTCTGGACCGAGGGGTTCTTCGGCCTCGGTGATCCCCTCGACGGGCCGGGGCGGCCCCGGTGATCCACGTCGAGATCCTGGTGGAAGAGCAATCGGCGGAAGCAGCGTTGAAGACGTTGGTTCCGAAGATCGTCGGTGAGGACGTGTCCTTCGCCGTCCGGCGCTTTCAGGGCAAGCAGGACCTGCTCAAGCGGTTGCCCGGAATTCTGCGAGGGTTTGCGGCCCGGATTTCCTGGGAAGCGCTCCGGGTCGTCGTGCTCGTCGACCGGGACACCGAAGACTGCCGGGAACTCAAGCGCCACCTCGTCGAGGTGGGCGAGGAGGCGGGACTTCCGTCCGAGTTCATTCTGCACCGCGTGGTGATCGACGAACTGGAGTCCTGGTTCCTCGGCGACGTCCCTGCTCTGTGCGCGGCATACGACAAAGTGCCGAAGGACCTGGGCAAACAAGCACGCTACCGCGATCCCGACGACACCGGTAAGGCGTCACGCGCTCTGGAGGATCTTCTGCGATCCAAGGGATACCTCCGGGATCGCCTGCCGAAGGTGGCAGCGGCCGAAGCGATCGCGCCCCACATGGACATCGAGAACAACCGATCCAAAAGCTTTCAGGTCTTCCGCGACGGCTTGCGGCGCCTGGTGAAAGAAGGAAACTGATGCCGAAGAGGACGGACATCCAGCACGTGCTGGTGATCGGCTCCGGGCCGATCGTGATCGGGCAGGCCGCGGAGTTCGACTACTCCGGGACCCAGGCCTGCCGGGTGCTGCGCAGCGAAGGCCTGCGCGTTTCCCTGGTGAACTCGAACCCGGCCACCATCATGACCGACCCCGAGTTCGCCGACGCCACCTACATCGAGCCGGTGACGCCGGACTTCGTCGAGAAGGTCATCGCGGCGGAACGCCCGGACGCGATCCTGGCCACCCTCGGCGGGCAGACGGCGCTCAACTGCGCGGTCGCGCTGCACGAGCGCGGGGTGCTCGACAAGTACGGCGTCGAGCTGATCGGGGCCGACATCGACGCCATCCAGCGTGGTGAGGACCGGCAGAAGTTCAAGGACATCGTGCGCACCATCGGCGCCGAGGTCCCGCGCTCCCGCGTCTGCCACGACATGGACGAGGTCCGCGACACCGTCAAGGAGCTGGGGCTCCCCGTGGTGATCCGGCCGAGCTTCACCATGGGCGGGCTCGGGTCCGGCATGGCGCACACGCCCGAAGACCTCGAGCGGCTCGCCTCCACCGGGCTCACCGAATCCCCGGTCACCGAGGTGCTCATCGAGGAGAGCGTGCTCGGCTGGAAGGAGTACGAGCTCGAGCTGATGCGCGACAAGCACGACAACGTCGTGGTCGTTTGCTCGATCGAAAACGTCGACGCGATGGGCGTGCACACCGGCGACTCGGTCACCGTGGCGCCGACCATGACGCTCACCGACCGCGAGTACCAGGTGATGCGCGACGTCGGCATCGCCGTGCTGCGCGAGGTCGGCGTCGACACCGGTGGCTGCAACATCCAGTTCGCGATCAACCCCGAAGACGGCCGGATGGTCGTCATCGAGATGAACCCGCGGGTGTCGCGGAGCAGCGCCCTCGCCTCCAAGGCCACCGGCTTCCCGATCGCCAAGATCGCCGCGAAGCTCGCCATCGGCTACACCCTCGACGAGATCCAGAACGACATCACCGGCGAGACCCCGGCGGCGTTCGAGCCCACTTTGGACTACGTCGTCGTGAAGATCCCGCGGTTCGCCTTCGAGAAGTTCCCGGGCGCGGACCCGACGCTGACCACGACGATGAAGAGCGTCGGCGAGGCGATGTCGTTCGGGCGCAGCTTCCCCGAGGCGCTCGGCAAGGCGATGCGGTCGATCGAGACCAAGGCAACCGGCTTCTGGACGCTGCCCGACCCCGAAGGCGCCACCGTGGAGTCCACTTTGGACTCGCTGCGCACGCCGCACGAAGGCCGGCTGTACGAAGTGGAACGCGCGCTGCGGCTGGGTGCCAGCGTCCAGCAGGTGCACGAAGCGAGCGGCATCGACCCGTGGTTCGTCGACCAGATCGCCCTCATCGGCGAGGTCGGCGCCGAGGTGCGCGACGCACCCGTCCTCGACGGCGACCTGCTGCGCCGCGCCAAGCGCACCGGGCTGTCGGACCGCCAGATCGCCGCGCTGCGGCCGGAACTGGCCGGCGAGGACGGCGTCCGCGCGCTGCGGCACCGCCTCGGCGTGCGGCCGGTGTTCAAGACCGTCGACACCTGCGCGGCCGAGTTCGCCGCCAAGACGCCGTACCACTACTCGGCCTACGAGTCCGACCCCGACGCACCGTCCGAAGTGGCCGCGCAGAGCGACAAGCCGAAGGTGCTCATCCTCGGCTCGGGCCCGAACCGGATCGGCCAGGGCATCGAGTTCGACTACTCCTGCGTGCACGCGGCGATCGCGTTGCGGGAGGCCGGGTTCGAGGCCGTCATGGTCAACTGCAACCCGGAAACCGTGTCCACCGACTACGACACCTCGGACCGGCTGTACTTCGAGCCGCTGTCCTTCGAGGACGTCCTCGAGGTCGTGCACGCCGAGCAGGCGTCCGGCACGGTCGCCGGCGTCATCGTCCAGCTCGGCGGGCAGACCCCGCTGGGGCTGGCGAAGAAGCTCGCCGACGCCGGTGTCCCGGTGGTCGGGACGCCGCCCGAGGCCATCCACCTGGCCGAGGACCGCGGCGCGTTCGGCGAGGTGCTCACCGACGCCGGCCTGCCCGCGCCGCGCTACGGCACGGCGACGTCCTTCGAGGGCGCCAAGCGGATCGCCGACGAGATCGGCTACCCGGTGCTCGTCCGGCCGTCGTACGTCCTCGGCGGGCGCGGCATGGAGATCGTCTACGACGAGGAGACCCTGGCCGGCTACATCGGCCGCGCCACGGAGATCACCCCCGAGCACCCGGTGCTCGTCGACCGCTTCCTCGACGACGCCATCGAAATCGACGTCGACGCGCTGTTCGACGGCGAGGAGCTCTACCTCGGCGGCGTCATGGAGCACATCGAGGAAGCCGGGATCCACTCCGGTGACTCTTCGTGCGCGCTGCCGCCGATCACGCTCGGGCACACCGACCTGCAGGCCGTCCGCCGCTCCACCGAGGCGATCGCCCGGGGCGTCGGCGTCCGCGGGCTCCTGAACGTCCAGTACGCGCTCAAGGACGACGTTCTTTACGTCCTGGAGGCCAACCCGCGCGCGTCGCGGACGGTGCCGTTCGTGTCCAAGGCGACGGCGGTGCCGCTGGCGAAGGCGGCCGCGCTCGTCATGACCGGCTCGACGATCAAGGACCTGCGCCGCAGCGGGGTCCTGCCGGCCGAAGGCGACGGCGGGCAGATGCCCGCCGACTCACCGGTCGCGGTCAAGGAAGCGGTCCTGCCCTTCCACCGCTTCCGCACCCCCGAGGGCCACGGCGTGGATTCCTTGCTGGGCCCGGAGATGAAGTCCACCGGCGAGGTGATGGGCGTCGACGTCTCCTTCGGCAAGGCGTTCGCCAAGTCGCAGAGCGGCGCGTACGGCTCGCTGCCGACGTCCGGGCGCGTGTTCGTCTCGGTCGCCAACCGCGACAAGCGCTCGCTGGTGTTCCCGGTGAAGCGGCTGGCGGACCTCGGGTTCGAGATCCTCGCCACGTCCGGCACCGCGGAAGTGCTGCGGCGCAACGGGGTCGCGTGCACCGTGGTGCGCAAGCACTACGAGGGCTCGACCGAAGCCGAGCCGAACATCGTGGACGTCATCCTCGCGGGCGAAGTCGACATGGTGATCAACACCCCGTACGGCAACAGCGGTCCGCGCGTCGACGGCTACGAAATCCGCACCGCCGCGGTGTCGCGCGACATCCCGTGCGTGACGACCGTGCAGGGCGCCGCGGCGGCCGTGCACGGCATCGAGGCGCTCATCCGGGGCGACATCGGGGTCAAGTCGCTGCAGGAGCTGCAGGCGGCGCTGAAGGCGAAGTCGTGACGGCGGGGGAGCGGTTCGGGGCGCGGCTGGCCAAGGCCGTCGCGGCCCGCGGCCCGCTGTGCGCCGGCATCGACCCCCACCCGGGCCTCCTCGAGGCCTGGGGGCTCCCGGTGGACGCTTCGGGCCTGGAACGGTTCGCGCTGTCCGCCACGGAGGTGCTGGCGGCCCGCACGGCGATCGTGAAGCCGCAGTCGGCGTTCTTCGAAAGTTTCGGGGCCGCGGGTGTCCGCGTGCTGGAACGGGTGGTGGAAACCGCCCGGGACGCGGGCGCGCTGGTGCTCTTGGACGTCAAGCGCGGCGACATCGGCTCCACGATGGCGGCGTACACCGCGGCATACGTGGCCGACGGCGCCGCGATCGCGGCCGACGCCATCACCGTTTCGCCGTACCTCGGGTTCGGCTCGCTGGAGCAGTGCGCCGCCACGGCGGTCTCGGCGGGGCGCGGCATCTTCGTGCTTGCGCGAACTTCGAACCCCGAAGCGGCTTCGGTGCAGAACGCGAAGCTGCCGGACGGGCGCACGGTGGCGCAGGCGATCGTCGACTCCGTGGCGGTGCTCAACGACGGAGCGGAACCGCTCGGCGATGTCGGCGTGGTCGTCGGAGCCACCGTTTCGCCGGGGGAACTCGATCTCTCGCGGCTGAACGGTCCGGTGCTGGCACCCGGTTTCGGGGCCCAGGGAGCCACTGCGGCCGATTTGAAGGCCCTTTTCGGCCCGTCGCTGCCGGGTGTGCTGCCCGCGTCGTCCCGCGACATCCTGAAGCACGGTCCGGAGCAACAGGCTTTGCGCCAAGCGGTCGAACGGGTCGCCGAAGTGCTGGCCGACCCGCAGGAAAACGGCCAATAGCAGGGCCAGGAACCGGGTCCCACCAGGCACCCCCGCATTGTGGCCGGTGCTCACGGGTGGGTACCGTCGCGTCACCCACCCAGATTTGAGAACTACCGGAGGAAAACGTGGCACTTCCCCAGCTGACAGAGGAACAGCGCGCTGCGGCGCTGGAGAAGGCCGCCGCTGCTCGCAAGATCCGTGCTGAGCTGAAGGAGCGGCTGAAGCGGGGCGGTACCACTCTGGTCGACGTGCTGAAGCAGGCCGAGGAGAACGAAGTCCTCGGCAAGATGAAGGTTTCGGCTCTGCTCGAGGCCCTCCCGGGCGTCGGCAAGGTCCGCGCGCAGCAGACCATGGAACGACTGGAGATCGCCCCCAGCCGTCGCCTCCGCGGCCTCGGCGACCGGCAGCGCAAGGCGCTGCTGGCCGAGTTCAGCGGCGAGTGAACGGCGCCGGTCGTGACTACCCGGTGAACCGGGGCGCCGACCGCGGCAGTGAGCCGGTGACGGGGGACCTCCCCCGGCACCGGCTCACCGTCGTATCGGGGCCTTCGGGGGTCGGGAAGTCGAGTGTGGTGGGCGAGCTGCGGAAGCTGGAGCCCGATCTCTACTTCAGCGTCTCGGTGACCACGCGCAAGCCCCGCCCCGGCGAAGTCGAGGGCGCGCACTACCACTTCGTCGACCGCGCCGAGTTCGACGCGATGGTCGCCGAAGGCAGGCTCCTGGAGTGGGCCGAGTTCACCGGCAACTGCTACGGAACCCCCCGCGAACCGGTCGAGAAGGCCCTCGCCGAGGGCCGCCCGGCGATCCTGGAGATCGAGCTTCAGGGCGCCCGGCAGGTCCGCGCGGCGATGCCGGAGGCCCGGCTGGTGATGCTGATGCCGCCGTCCTGGGAAGAACTGGTCGGCAGGCTCACCGGGCGCGGCACCGAAAACGAGGCCGCCGTGCAGGCCCGGCTGGCCGAAGCGGAGCGCGAACTGGCGGCCGCGGGGGAGTTCGACCACCGCGTTGTCAACGCCGACGTGCGGGAGGCCGCGGAGCACTTGCTAAACTTGATAACCGATCAGTCTTCCGAAGATGCGGAGCACCACGCGTGACCAGCCAGGTAGCCTTGACCGAAGAGCTCGAGGGCATCACCAACCCCCCGATCGACGACCTGCTCGAAAAGGTCAGCTCGAAGTACGCGCTGGTGATCTACTCGGCCAAGCGCGCCCGCCAGATCAACGACTACTACGCCCAGCTGGGCGAGGGTCTCCTCGAGTACGTCGGCCCGCTCGTCGAGCCGGGCCCGCGCGAGAAGCCGCTCTCGATCGCGCTGCGCGAGATCCACGGCGGCCTGCTCGAGCACACCGAGGGTGAGTAAACCCCGCGTCGTCCTGGGCGTGGGCGGCGGCATCGCCGCCTACAAGGCCTGTGAGGTGCTGCGCGGGCTGACCGAATCCGGTCACGACGTCCGCGTGGTCCCCACCGAAGCCGCGCTGAACTTCGTCGGCGCGGCGACCTTCGAGGCCCTCTCGGGGCACCCGGTGCACACCGGCGTGTTCACCGAGGTCCCCGAGGTGCAGCACGTCCGCGTCGGCAAGGAAGCCGACCTCGTCCTGGTCGTCCCGGCCACGGCGAACCTGCTCGCCAAGGCCGCGCACGGTCTCGCGGACGACCTGCTGACGAACACCCTGCTCACCGCCCGGTGCCCGGTCGCCTTCTTCCCGGCGATGCACACGGAGATGTGGGAGCACCCCGCGACCCGCGCCAACGTCGCTCTGCTGCGCTCGCGCGGCACGATCGTCACCGAGCCCGACGCGGGCCGGCTGACCGGCGTCGACACCGGCAAGGGCCGGCTGGCGAACCCGGCCGAGATCGTCGACCTCGCCAAGCTGCTGCTGGCCCGCCCCGACGCCCTCCCGCGCGACCTCGAAGGGGTCCGCGTCGTGGTGTCCGCGGGCGGCACGCGCGAGCCGCTCGACCCGGTCCGGTACCTGGGCAACCGCTCGTCGGGCAAGCAGGGCTACGCGCTGGCCCGCGTCGCCGCCCAGCGCGGCGCCGACGTCACCCTGGTCACCGCGCACACCGTCGCGCTGCCGGACCCGGCGGGCGCGACCGTGCAGCACGTGTCGACCGCCGAGGAGCTGCGGCAGGCGGTGCACGCCGCGTCCCACTCCGCGGACGTCGTCGTGATGGCCGCCGCGGTCGCCGACTTCCGGCCCGCGAACCGGGCCGACGTCAAGATCAAGAAGTCCGACGACCAGCCGGACCCGGTCATCACCCTGGACCGCAACGCGGACATCCTGGCCGAACTGGTGCAGAACCGGCGTCCCGGCCAGGTCGTCGTCGGGTTCGCCGCGGAAACCGGCGACGAGCACGGCAGCGTCCTCGACCACGCCCGCGCGAAGCTCAAGCGCAAGGGTGCCGACCTGCTGGTCGTCAACGCGGTCGGCGACGGCAAGGCGTTCGGCACCGAGGACAACTCGGGCTGGCTCCTAGGGGCCGATTCCACTGAAAAACCCCTACCTCTTGTGCAGAAAGCGGAACTGGCGTCCATGGTGTGGGACGCTGTTGTGAGCTTCATGAAGCGTTGACCGTCCCTAGAGCGATAGTCAGTACGCTTGCACTGGTAAGGGGTGCCTAACTTTCCGGGCATCCGACGTCTAGGTGAGGAAGTGACGGCCACCGTGACCGCGTCTAGCAGCAGATTGTTCACCTCGGAGTCGGTGACCGAAGGGCACCCCGACAAGATTTGCGACGCCATCAGCGACTCGATCCTCGACGGTCTCCTGTCGAAGGACCCGCGCAGCCGCGTCGCGGTCGAGACCCTGATCACCACCGGCCAGGTGCACGTGGCCGGCGAGGTGACGACCGAGGCCTACGCCGACATCCCCACGATCGTCCGCGACGTCATCCTGAAGATCGGCTACGACTCCTCCGCCAAGGGGTTCGACGGCAACTCCTGCGGCGTCAACGTCGCGATCGGCTCGCAGTCGCCCGACATCGCCCAGGGCGTCGACACCGCGTACGAGTCGCGGGTCGAGTCCGACGAGGACGAGATCAACCGCCAGGGCGCCGGCGACCAGGGCCTGATGTTCGGCTACGCCTGCTCGGACACCCCCGAGCTGATGCCGCTGCCGATCGCGCTGGCCCACCGGCTCTCCAAGCGCCTGACCGCGGTCCGCAAGGACGGCGTGCTGCCCTACCTGCGCCCGGACGGCAAGACCCAGGTGACCATCGAGTACGCCGGCGACCAGCCGGTCCGCCTCGACACGGTCGTCGTGTCCTCGCAGCACGCCGACGGCATCGACCTCGAGCGGATGCTCAGCGTCGACGTCAAGGAGCACGTGGTCGGCCCCGAGCTCGAAGGCCTGGGCATCGACACGGCGAGCGCGCGCCTGCTGGTCAACCCGACCGGCCGGTTCGTCATCGGCGGCCCGATGGGCGACGCCGGCCTGACCGGCCGCAAGATCATCGTCGACACCTACGGCGGCATGGCCCGCCACGGTGGTGGCGCGTTCTCCGGCAAGGACCCGTCCAAGGTCGACCGCTCCGCCGCGTACGCGATGCGCTGGGTGGCCAAGAACGTCGTCGCCGCCGGGCTGGCGTCGCGCACCGAGGTCCAGGTCGCGTACGCGATCGGCAAGGCGGCCCCGGTCGGCCTGTTCGTCGAGACGTTCGGGACCGAGACGGTCGACCCGTCGAAGATCCAGCAGGCCATCACCGAGGTCTTCGACCTCCGGCCGGCGGCGATCATCCGCGATCTCGACCTGCTGCGCCCGATCTACGCCCCGACCGCGGCGTACGGCCACTTCGGCCGTCCCGAGCTGGGCCTCCCCTGGGAGAGCACGGCCCGCGCCGAGGCGCTGAAGGCCGCCGCGGGCGCCTGATCCCGTTGCCGTGAAGGGCACCCTCGAGGTCTTGACGGCCACGAGGGTGCCCTTCACGGCGTTCGGGGTCGGGGCTGTCGGAGGGGTCTGGTAGAGATCTCGGGGTGAGTAGTTCCGAGCCCGCCGCTCTCTGGGAGCTCCCGGAGAAGCCGTCTTCGCCGAAGGCGGCGCCCTCGCGCGCCCGGAAACCGCCGAAGCCGGGCGCGAAGGCCAAAGGCGCGCAGCAGCCCGCACCGGAGAAGCCGGTCGCGCGGATCGTCGTCGACATCCCGCTGGCGCACTTGGACCGCACCTTCGACTACCTCGTGCCGGAAAAGCTGCACGAGGCGGCCGTGCCGGGCTGCCGGGTGCGCGTCCGGTTCGCCGGCCAGCTGGTCGACGGCTACCTGATCGAACGCGGCGAGTCCAGCGAGTACGAACGGAAGCTGGCCTTCCTCGACCGCGTCACCTCGCCCGAGCCGGTGCTGCCGCCGTCGTTGCACGCGCTGTGCCGGGCGGTGGCCGACCGCTACGGCGGCACGCTGTCGGACGTCCTGCGGCTCGCGATCCCGCCCCGCCACGCGAAGGCCGAGGGCGAGCCGCCGCTCGCGCCCGCGGCGCCGCCGGACGCGCCGGACACCGAAGCCTGGGCGCGCTACCAGCGCGGCCCGGCGTTCCTGGAGGCCCTCGCCGAGGGCAAGCCCGCGAACGCCGTCTGGCAGGCCCTGCCGGGCGAAGACTGGCCGCGGCGGCTGGCCGAAGCCGCCGGTTCCGTGGCCGCGCGGGGCCGCGGCGCGGTGCTGGTGGTGCCGGACCACCGCGACCTGACCCGCGTGCACGACGCGTGCGCCGCACTGCTGGGCGAAGCCGCCGTCGTGGCGCTGATCGCCGGGCTCGGGCCCGCCGAGCGCTACCGGCGCTGGCTGGCGGTGCTGCGCGGCTCGGTGCGGGTGGTGGTCGGCACGCGCGCGGCGATGTTCGCGCCGGTCCACGACCCGGGCCTGTTCGTCGTCTGGGACGACGGCGACGACCTGCACCTCGACCAGCACGCGCCGTACCCGCACGTGCGGGACGTGCTGATGGACCGCGCGCACACGACGAAGTCGTCCCTGCTGGTCGGCGGCTTCGCCCGCACGGCCGAGGCCCAGCTCCTGGTCGAGTCCGGCTGGGCGCAGCCGGTCCTGGCCGACCGCGCGACCCTGCGGTCGGCCGCCCCGCGCGTCACGCCGGTCGGCGAGGACTTCGACGTCGCCCGCGACGAGGCCGCCCGGGTCGCGCGCCTGCCGGCGGTGGCGTTCGAGGCCGCGCGCCAGGCGTTCGCGGCGGGCCACCCGACGCTGGTCCAGGTACCGCGCCGCGGGTACGTCCCCGGCCTGGCCTGCGGTAACTGCCGCACGCCCGCGCACTGCCGCCGCTGCGCGGGTCCCCTGTCGCTGCCGGGCGGCTCGATCGACGGGCAGCCGAAGCCGCCGGCGTGCCGCTGGTGCGGCGTCCCGGAAACGGCGTTCCGCTGCCCGGCGTGCGGCTCGGTCCGGCTGCGGGCGGTGATCGTCGGCGCCAAGCGGACGGCGGAGGAACTCGGCCGCGCGTTCCCGGGCATCCCGGTCCGCACCTCGGGCGCGGCGGAGGTGCTGGCCTCGGTCCCGGGCAAGCCGGCCTTGGTGGTCTGCACGCCGGGAGCGGAACCGGTGGCCGAAGGCGGCTACGGCGCGGCGCTGCTGCTCGACGGCTGGGCCCTCCTCGGCCGCCAGGACCTGCGCGCGGGGGAGGAAACCCTGCGCCGCTGGATGGCCGCGGCCGCACTGGTCCGCCCGTCGGCCGAGGGCGGCCGCGTGGTCGTGGGCGCCGAGGCGGGCTTGCCGGTGGTCCAGGCGCTGGTCCGCTGGGACCCGGCCTGGCACGCGGGCCAGGAGCTGGCCGAACGCCGCGAGCTGGGCTTCCCGCCGTCGATGCGGATGGCGAGCGTGGAGGGGACCCCGGACGCGGTGGCCGGTCTGCTGGCCGACCTCCCGCTGCCGGAGTCGGGCGAGGTGCTGGGCCCGGTCCCGCTGGGCGAGGTGGACGAAGAGGGCAACGTGGAGCGGGAACGGGCGCTGGTCCGGGTGTCCCGCAGCGAGGGAAAGGCGCTCGCGGCCTCGATCCACGCCGCGGCGGCCCGGCGCGACGCCCGGAAGGCGACGGAACCGATCCGCATCCAGCTGGACCCCCTCGATCTCATCTGACGGACACGACCGCGGCGGATCCCGCGCGGGCCACGAATGTGCGCCGGCGCGGGCCGGCCCGCGGCTGCCGCGCGGAATCGGTGCCGCGCGGCCGAGGCCGCGTGTGGATGGCGACGATCGCGGCCGGGCCGCATCGCGGTGGCGACAACCGCGGCTGGGCCGCGCAGGCTGGGAATCGGCGCCGTACCGCGGGAACCTCTGCGTCCATTGTGGACTATCTATTCCACTGTCCTCAGTGGAATGTGATGGTGCCGACGTCACCTGATCGGCGGTTTGACGCGTCGAAGGTCTCGGTAGGGTCGGGATCGTCGGCGATCTTGGGGTGGCAGTGCTGGAAAACGATTGCTTCGACCGGCCGGGCCGGGTCACGCGGGGTCGGGTGATCGAAATCCGGATCGCGCATGATTTGCGCGCCGGACTGACGAAATCCTTGGCGCGCAACGGATTTCATTGTCGGTTCGATGGGATTTCCTTCGACTTGACAGCAGATGTCCGCCTGTTAGGCTGAGTAGGTACAACGAGCGTTGCGCGTGCGGTGCGTGCACGTTCGGGCGCCGGGTGTGCACATCGGGGTGCCACGACCGGCGGACTGGGGACGGCGGATGCCGGCCGGGTCGAGTGGTTCCACGGCCTTTCTGCGGGGGGTTGGTCATGCACGTGCTGGTGGTGGAAGACGACGAAAAAGGTGCGGCCGTCCTGGTTGACGGACTGCGCCGCTCCGGGCACGAGGCCACCGGGGTCTCGAGCGGGGCCGAAGCGCTCGAAAAACATTGGGACGCCGATCTGATCCTGCTCGATCTGGGCATTGCGGACATCGACGGATTCGAGGTGTGCCGCCGGATCAGAAATGCCAGGGACGCGCCGATCATCGCGTTCACCGAACGCGGGACCGAAGCCGACCGGGTGCTCGGGCTCCGGGCCGGTGCCGACGATTGCCTGGACAAACCGTGCGGTTTCTGGGAACTGATGGCACGCATCGAAGCGGTCACCAGAAGAGTGCGCGGCCGGGCCGGTTCGGACGGGTCGCTGGTCGTGCGCGGTCCGCTGCGGATCGACGCGACCACGCGGCGGGTGCGCCTCGGCGGCGCGTCCATCGAGATGACGCGCAAGGAGTTCGACCTGCTGTACCGCCTGGCCAGCGAGCCGGGCGTGGTGTTCTCCCGGCGACGGCTGATGGCCGAGATCTGGGGTGACCCGATGACGCACACGGCCGACACGAAGGTCAGCCGCACGATCGACACGCACGTCAGCGTGCTGCGCCGGAAGCTGGGCTCGAACCAGTGGATCCGCACCGTTCACGGCGTGGGGTTCTGCTTCACCGGAAACTGAAAGCGCATTCCCGCCCGAAGGCCGTCGCGGCTCGTCCGCGATGGCCTTTTCCCGTGTTACGCACCGATTTCTCCCGTGTTGCCGGTGAATTGCCGTCCCGCTGTCCGAGTTGACTTTTTCTTGTAGTTCTCCTGTCAGTCGCGTTCTTGACTGTCCGGGTCGTGCGCGCCGATACTTCGAATGCAGCCGCCAATGGCCGGATCCGCGAAATGGAAATCTTTCCGGTGTCCTTTTCGCACATTCGATTTTCCCGCGCTCGACCCGAGGAGGAGACATGGACGCGCCTGTCGTCATCGCCGGGGCCGGCCCCGCCGGTCTCATGCTGGCCGGCGAGCTGCGCCTGGCCGGGATCGGCGTGGTCGTGCTCGAACGGCTGCCCGCGCGCACCGGGGAATCACGCGGGCTCGGCTTCACCGCGCGGACCATGGAGGTCTTCGACCAGCGCGGCCTGCTCCGCCGCTTCGGTGAGGTCCAGACCAGTGACCAGGGGCACTTCGGCGGCATCCCGGTCGACTTCGGGCTGCTGGACGGCGCGCACCAGGCGGCGAAGACCATCCCGCAGTCGGCGACCGAAGCGGTCCTGGAGGCGTGGGCCGGCGAGCTCGGCGCCGACATCCGGCGCGGGCACGAGCTGACCGGGGTCCGCGACGACGGCGACGGCGTGGCGGTCACCGTGCGCGGCCCGGCCGGCGAGCACGTCCTGCGGGCCGGCTGGCTCGTGGGCTGCGACGGCGGCCGCAGCGCCGTGCGGAAGGCCGTCGGCTTCGACTTCCCCGGCACCGCCGCGACGCGCGAGATGTTCCTCGCCGACCTGCGCGGCGTCGAGCTGGAACCCCGCATGATCGGGGAAAGCCTGCCGGGCGGGATGGTGATGGTCGGGCCGCTGCCCGGGGGCGTCACCCGGATCATCGTCTGCGAACGGGACGCGCCACCGCGGCGGCGCACCGGGCCGCCGCCGTTCCACGAGGTCGCCGACGCGTGGAAGCGCATCACCGGCATCGACATCTCGGCCGCCGAACCGGTCTGGCTCAGCGCCTTCGGCGACGCGACCCGGCAGGTCACCGAATACCGGCGCGGCCGCGTCCTGCTCGCCGGCGACGCCGCGCACGTCCACCTCCCCGCGGGCGGGCAGGGCATGAACGCCGGCATCCAGGACGCGGTGAACCTCGGCTGGAAACTGGCCGCGGTCGTGCGCGGCACCGCGCGAGCGGACCTGCTGGACACCTACCACGGCGAACGGCACCCGGTCGGCGTCCGGCTGCTGATGAACACCCGGGCCCAGGGCCTGCTGTTCCTCAACGGCGCGGAAATGCAGCCGCTGCGCGACGTCCTCGCCGAGCTGACCGGCTACCCCGACGTCGCCCGGCACCTCGCCGCGATGGTCAGTGGCCTGGAGATCGCCTACGACGTCGGCGGGGGGAGCCACCCGTGGCTCGGGCGCCGGCTGCCGCGGCTGGAGCTCGACCGCGGCGGCCGCCCCTCGTCCACGGCGGAGCTGCTGCGCCCCGCGCGCGGCCTGCTGCTCGACTTCGCCGGCAACGCGGCGTTGCGCGACCGCGCGGCGCCCTGGGCCGGCCGGATCGACGTCGTCACCGCCCGTCCGGCCGCCGGGCGGGTCCCCGGCGCCACCACCGCGGTCCTGGTCCGCCCGGACGGCCACGTGGCCTGGGCGGCCCCGGGCACGCACGCCGACCTGCCGATGGCGCTCGAGCGCTGGTTCGGGCCGGCGCCCCGCTAGAGAACCGGAGAAGGAGACGCACGATGCACAGCACCCTGATCGTGGCCCGCATGCGCCCGGACGCGGACCAGGCGGTCGCCGAGCTGTTCGGCGAGTTCGACGCCGGCGAGATGCCCCACCGGATGGGGACCCGGCGACGCCAGCTGTTCAGCTACCGGGGGCTCTACTTCCACCTGCAGGACTTCGACGCCGAGGACGGCGGCGAACGGATCGAGACGGCGAAGGGCGATCCCCGGTTCGTCCGGATCAGCGAGGACCTCAAGCCGCACATCGCCGCCTACGACCCGGACACCTGGCGCTCGCCCAAGGACGCCATGGCGGAGTGCTTCTACCGCTGGAGCGCCGAGTGACGGCCCGGCGGGTGGTCGTCACCGGCGTCGGGGTCACCGCACCCGGCGGCGTCGGCGCCAAGGACTTCTGGAGCCTGCTCTCCGAAGGGCGGACCGCGACGCGGCGGATCAGCTTCTTCGACCCGTCGCCGTTCCGGTCCCAGGTGGCCGCGGAGATCGACTTCGACGCGGAGCTGCTCGGGCTGGGCCCGCAGGAGATCCGGCGGATGGACCGCGCGGCGCAGCTCGCGGTGGTCACCGCGCGGGAAGCGGCGGCCGACAGCGGGCTGGAGTTCGCCGGCCTGCCCCCGCACCGGGTCGGCGTGACGGTCGGCAGCGCGGTCGGCGCGACCACCGGGCTGGACCAGGAGTACCGGACCGTGTCCGACGGCGGCCGGCTGGAGCTCGTCGACCACGAGTACGCCGTGCCGCACCTGTACAACTACTTCGTCCCCAGCTCCTTCGCCGCGGAAGTGGCTTGGACGGTCGGGGCGGGCGGCCCGGTCTCGGTGGTGTCCACCGGCTGCACGTCCGGGCTCGACGCCGTCGGCCACGCGACCGAGCTGATCCGCGAAGGCAGCGCCGACGTCGTGCTGGCCGGCGCCACCGACGCGCCGATCAGCCCGATCACGGTCGCCTGCTTCGACGCGATCAAGGCGACCACCCCGCGCAACGACGACCCGGAGCACGCCTCACGGCCGTTCGACGGCACCCGCAACGGGTTCGTGCTCGGTGAGGGCTCCGCGATGTTCGTGCTGGAGGAGCTGGAAAGCGCTCGCCGCCGCGGCGCCCAGGTGTACGCCGAGGTGGCCGGGTTCGCTTCGCGGTGCAACGCCTACCACATGACCGGCCTGCGCCCGGACGGCCGCGAAATGGCCGAAGCGATCCGGGTGGCGCTCGGCGAAGCCCGGCTGGCCCCCGACGCGGTCGACTACGTCAACGCGCACGGCTCGGGCACCCGCCAGAACGACCGGCACGAAACGGCCGCGTTCAAGCTGAGCCTGGGGGAGCACGCGCACCGGGTCCCGATCAGCTCCGTGAAGTCGATGGTCGGCCACTCGCTCGGCGCGATCGGCTCGATCGAGGTCGCCGCCTCGGTGCTGGCGATGCGCGAGAACGTCGTGCCGCCGACGGCGAACCTGCACACCGCCGACCCCGAGTGCGACCTCGACTACGTCCCGGTGACCGCGCGCGAGCACCGGACCGACACCGTGCTCTCCGTCGGCAGCGGCTTCGGCGGCTTCCAGAGCGCGATCGTGCTGACCCGGCCCGGGGCGGCGGCGTGACCGCGGTCGAGGCGCGGCCGGCGCCCGGCGCGGCGGAGCACGCGGGCACCGGGCCGGTCGTGGTGACCGGGATCGGCGTCACGGCCCCGACCGGGCTGGGCGCGGGACGGCACTGGAGCGCCACCCGCGCCGGCGAGTCCGCGATCCGCCGGATCACCCGCTTCGACCCCGCCCGCTACCCGGCGCGGCTGGCCGGTCAGGTCACCGGGTTCGACCCGGCCGCGCACCTGCCGGGCCGGCTGCTGCCGCAGACCGACCTGATGACCCAGCTCGCGCTGGTGGCCGCCGACGAGGCGCTGGCCGACGCCGGCGTGAACCCGGACGAGCTGCCGTCGTTCAGCATGGGCGTGGTCACCGCGAGCTCGTCCGGCGGCTTCGAGTTCGGGCAGAACGAGCTGCGCAACCTGTGGTCCCGCGGTGGCAAGTACGTCAGCGCCTACCAGTCGTTCGCGTGGTTCTACGCCGTCAACAGCGGCCAGATCTCCATCCGGCACGGGATGCGCGGGCCCAGCGGCGTGGTGGTGAGCGACCAGGCGGGCGGCCTCGACGCCGTCGCGCAGGCCCGCCGCCAGATCCGCAAGGGCACCGGCCTGGTGGTCTCCGGCGGGATGGACGCGTCGATCTGCCCGTGGGGCTGGGCGGCGCAGCTGGCCGCGGGGACGCTGAGCACGAGCGACGACCCGCGGCGGGCCTACCTGCCCTTCGACACCGCGGCGGCCGGGCACGTGCCCGGCGAGGGCGGGGCGCTGCTGGTCCTGGAGCCGCTCGCGGCCGCCGAGGCCCGCGGAGCCGAGGTCTACGGCGAGATCGCCGGGCACGCGGCGACCTTCGACCCGCCGCCCGGCAGCGGCGGGGAACCCGGGCTGCGGCGGGCGATCGAGCTCGCGCTGGCCGACGCCGGCACCACCGCGGCCGAGGTCGACGTCGTGTTCGCCGACGCGGCCGCCGTTCCCGCGCTCGACCGCGCCGAGGCGGCGGCGATCCGCGCGGTGTTCGGCCCGCACGGCGTCCCGGTGACCGCGCCGAAGACGCTGACCGGGCGGCTCTGCTCCGGGGCGGCCGCGCTCGACCTCGCCACGGCGCTGCTTTCCCTGCGCCACGGCGTCCTCCCGCCGGCCACCGGGGTCCGCCCGGCCGCCGGGCTCGAACTCGACCTGGTCACCGAGGCCCGCCCGCGCCCGCTGCGGTCGGCGCTGGTCCTCGCCCGGGGCAACGGGTTCAACTCGGCGATGCTCGTCCGCACCGTCCACAGTGGAAAGAAAGGCTAGGCATGTCCGACACGGGATTCACCCTCGACGACCTGATGCGGATCCTGCGCGAGGGTTCGGGGGAGACCGAAGAACCGGCCGGCGATCCCGCCGGCGTCGAGTTCGCCGACCTGGGCTACGACTCGCTGGCGCTGCTGGAAACCGCCGGCCGGATCGAGCGCGAGTACGGCCTGACCCTCGACGAATCCGCACTGGCGGAGGCCACGACGCCGCGGGCGCTGGTCGAGCTGGTGAACGAGCACCTGGCGCGGGTCCGCGCCTGACCCGGCCACCCCCACGACGACGGGAGCAGGAATGACCGACCAGGAAGGCCGCACCGCGGTCGTCACCGGCGCCACGAGCGGGATCGGGCTCGCCGTGAGCAAGCTGCTGGCCCGCCGGGGCCTGCGCGTTTTCCTCGGCGCACGCACCGCCGAGAACGTCGCCACCACCGTGAAGGAGCTGCGCGACGCCGGCTTCGAAGCCGACGGGGCCGCGTGCGACGTGCGGTCCGGCGAGGACGTGACCGCGTTCGTGCGCGCCGCCGTCGACCGGTACGGCCCGGTCGGCGTGCTCGTCAACAACGCCGGCCGCCCCGGTGGCGGTGTCACCGCGGAGATCGCCGACGAGCTGTGGCTCGACGTCATCGAAACCAACCTCACCAGCGTGTTCCGGGTGACCCGCGAGGTCCTCACCACCGGCGGCATGGTGGCGGCCGGCCACGGCCGGATCGTCAACATCGCCTCCACCGCGGGAAAACAAGGCGTCGTGCTGGGCGCGCCGTACTCGGCGTCCAAGCACGGGGTCGTCGGGTTCACCAAGGCGCTCGGCAACGAGCTGGCCCCGGCCGGCATCACCGTCAACGCGGTCTGCCCCGGCTACGTGGAAACCCCGATGGCCGAACGGGTCCGGCAGGGTTACGCGGCCGCGTACGGGACGTCCGAGGACGAGGTGCTGAAGAAGTTCCAGGCCAAGATCCCGCTCGGCCGCTACTCGACGCCGGACGAGGTCGCGGGCCTCGTCGGCTACCTGGTGACCGACACCGCGGGCTCGATCACCGCGCAGGCGCTCAACGTCTGCGGCGGGCTCGGCAACTTCTGATCCGGCGAGCAGGACTGGAGGACGACCATGCGCGAAGCGGAACACGACATCCTCGTCGACGCGCCGGCGGACGAGGTCTACCGGCTCGTCGCGGAAGTGGCGAACTGGCCGCGGATCTTCCCGCCGACGGTCTTCGTCGACCACGTCGAGCGGGGCGAGAGCACCGAGCGGATCCGGATCTGGGCGACCGCCAACGGCGAGCCCAAGAACTGGACCTCGCGCCGCGAACTCGACCCCGCGGCCCGGCGGATTTCCTTCCACCAGGAGGTTTCCACGCCACCCGTCGCCGAAATGAGCGGCACGTGGATCGTCGAACCGGTGTCGGCGGCCACGGCGAAGGTGCGGCTCCTGCACGCCTACCGCGCGGTCGGCGACGACCCGGGCGGCCTGGCGTGGATCGACCGGGCGGTGGACACCAACAGCCGGTCGGAACTGGCCGCGCTCAAGCACAACGTCGAGCTGGTGACCAACCCCGAGCTGACGTTCTCGTTCACCGACACCGTCCGGATCGACGCCCCGGCCAAGGACGTGTACGACTTCGTCGACCAGGCCGGGCTATGGGCCGAGCGGCTGCCGCACGTCTCTTCGGTCGACCTGCGCGAGCCGAGCCCCGGATTGCAGGTGCTGCGGATGGACACCCGCGCGAAGGACGGTTCGGTGCACACCACCGAGTCGGTCCGGGTGTGCTTCCCGCACCACCGGATCGTCTACAAGCAGACCACGCTGCCCGCGCTGATGACGCTGCACACCGGCCGCTGGGACTTCGCCGAGGAGCCCGGTGGCGGCACGACGGCGTCGTCGGAGCACACCGTCGTGCTCAACACCGCGAACATCGCGAAGGTGCTCGGGGCCGACGCCGGGGTCGCCGAGGCCCGCGAGTTCGTCCGGACCGCGCTGAGCACCAACAGCCGGGCCACGCTCGGTTTCGCGAAGGACCACGCGGAAGCGCGGCCGTGACCCGCCCCGAGGCCGCCGACGTGCTCGTCGTCGGCGCCGGCCCGGCCGGTTTGCTGCTGGCGCACGACCTGAGCGCCGCCGGCGTCGCCGTGACCGTGCTGGAGCAGCGGACCGCGCCGCACACCGAGTCCCGCGCGTCGACGCTGCACGCCCGCACGATGGAGCTGTTCGCCGAACGCGGGCTGCTCGACGAGCTGGGACCCCCGCCACGCGGCGGGGCGGGCCACTTCGGCGGGCTCGGGCTCGACCTGACCGAGGCCGATCCGGAACACCCCTATGCGGGGCAGTGGAAAGCACCGCAGACGGAGGTCGAAGCCGTGCTCGCCCGGCGGGCGGTGGCGCGCGGCGCGGACCTGCGCCGCGGGCACCGGGTCACCGCGCTGACCGAGCACGGGACCCACGTCGAGGTGACCGCGACCGGACCGGCCGGCCAGGCCCGGTGGCGGGCCGCCTTCGTCGCCGGCTGCGACGGCGAGGACAGCACCGTGCGCCGGCTGGCCGGCATCGGCTTCCCGGGCCACGACGCGAATCGGGAGCTGCTGCGGGCCGACGTCCGCGGGATCGACGTGCCGGACCGGCGCTTCGAACGGCGCCCCGCCGGGCTCGCGATCGCCTCACGCGGGCCGGACGGGACGACCCGGCTCATGGTCCACGAATACCGCCGCGCCCCGCGCACTTCGCCGGGGGAGCCCGGGTTCGCCGAGTTCGCCGAGGTGTGGCGCCGCGTCACCGGCGAGGACGTCTCGCACGGCGAAGCCTTGTGGGTCAACGCCTTCGGGGACGTCCGGCGGCAGGCGGAGCGGTACCGCGCGGGCCGGATCGTGCTGGCCGGCGACGCGGCCCACGCGCAGCTCCCGGTCGGCGGCCAGGCGATCAACCTCGGCCTCCAGGACGCCGCGGAGCTCGCCCCGCGGCTGGCGGCCCAGTTCACCGGCGGGCCCGACGAGGCGCTGCTGGCGGGTTACCACGACGTCCGGCACGCGGTCGGGCGGCGCGCGCTCGCCGGCATCGAAGCCCAGGCGAACCTGCTGCTCGGCGGCCCGGAGGTCGAGGCGCTGCGCGAAGTGGTCGGGGAGCTGCTCGACCTCGGGCCGGTGCGCCGGCACCTCGCCGCGGCGATCAGCTCGCTCGACACCCCACGCCCGGCCGCGCGCCCCGGCGCCGGCCCCACCACCCCCAGGAGGACGGAAATGGCTCAGCTGAGCGGAAAGACCGCGCTGGTCACCGGGTCGAGCCGCGGCATCGGCCGCGCGACCGCCGAGCGGCTCGCCCGCGCCGGCGCGCTCGTCGCCGTGCACTACGCGGAAAACGAGGACGCGGCCGCCGAGGTCGTGGCCACCATCGAGGGCGACGGCGGACGGGCGTTCGCGGTGCGCGCCGACCTGGCCGCACCCGGCGGCGTCCACGAGCTGTTCCTCGCCCTCGAACTCGGGCTCAAGGAGCGCACCGGGAGCACCGACCTCGACATCCTGGTCAACAACGCCGGCGTGATGGGCGGGGTGGCCCCGGAGGAAATCACGCCCGAGCAGTTCGACCGGCTCTACGCGGTCAACGCCAAGGCGCCGTTCTTCCTCGTCCAGCGCGCCCTGCCGAACCTGCCCGACGGCGGCCGGATCGTGAACATCTCCTCGGGCCTGACCCGGTTCGCGAACCCGCAGGAGGTCGCGTACGCGATGACCAAGGGCGCGGTCGACCAGCTCACCCTGCACTTCGCCAAGCACCTCGGCCCGCGCGGGATCACCGTGAACAGCGTCGGGCCGGGCATCACCGACAACGGCTCGCCGGTCTTCCGCAACGCCGAAGTCGTCGCGCAGATGGCGTCGCTCTCGGCGTTCGGCCGGGTCGGGGAGACCGACGACGTCGCCGCGGTCGTCGAGTTCCTCGCCGGCCCCGGCGCCCGCTGGATCACCGGGTCCTACGTGGACGCCAGCGGCGGTACCCTGCTGGGCGGCTGAGGACCGTGGCGCAGACGGCAGGTCCGGTCCGCGCGGCCCCGCGGCCGCTGGTCTTCGTGCTCGCCGGGACGATGCTGCTCGACGCGCTCGAGGTGTCGGTGCTCGTGCCCGTGCTCCCGGCGCTGGCCGGGGCGTTCGGCGCCGGGCCGGGGCAGGCGCAGTGGCTGCTGACCGCGTTCGCCGCCGGGTTCGGGGCGGTGCTGCCCGCGGGCCCGTGGCTCGCGGCCCGGTTCGGCACGCGGCGGGTCTACCTGGCGGCGTTGCTCGCCTTCGCGGCCGCGTCCGTGGTCGCCGGCGTGACCGGCGACTTCGCGGTGCTCGTGGCGGCCCGGCTGGTCAAGGGCGCGTGCGCCGCGCTCACCGCGCCCGGCGGGCTGGCCGTGCTCACCGCCGCGGTCCCCGAGGGCGACCGGCAGCGGCGGGCGGTGGCGCTGTACGCGGCGTTCGGCGCGGCGGGCTTCACCACGGGCCTGCTGGTGTCGGGTGCGCTCGCCGGCGCCGGACTGCGGTGGGTGCTGCTGTTCCCGGCGCCGGTCGCGCTGGTCCTCGCCGGGCTCGCCGCCGCGGTGGTGCCCCCGGACGCGCCGCGGGCGCCGGTCGCGGCGTTCCCGCGGGGACTGGCGCGCAACGGCCCGTTCGCGCGGTCGGCGTTCGGCGCGGCGGCGCTCAACGGCACCTACCTGACGACCCTGCTGGTCACGACCTACGCGCTGCACGAACGCGGCTGGAGCCCGCTCGCCGTCGCCGCCGGCTGCCTGCCCGCGTGCCTGCCGGTCGCGCTGACCTCGCCGGTCACCGCGCGGCTGGTCGCGGCGATCGGCACCGCCCGGCTGATCGCCGCCGGCGCGGTGGCGGCCGCGGCGGGCTACGCCTGGCAGCTGCTGCCGCTGCCGGGGGACGGCTACCCGCGGCTGGCACCGACGCTGGTGCTGGCCGGTCTCGGGTTCGTCTTCGCCTTCGGCGCGCTCAACGTCCAGGCGGTGGCCGCGCTGCCGGCCGCGGCCCGGGCCAGGGCGGTCCCGGTCTACCAGAGCTGCGTGCAGTTCGGCGCGGTGGCCGTGGTGCTCGCGGGCGTGGCGGTGGCCGGCCTGGACGGTCCGGTGTGGACGGTCGTCACGGCGGTGGGGGGCGCGGGCGCGGCCGTCGCGCTCGCCGGGTGGCGGCGCGCGTCCGCGGAGTCTCGAGGAGGAAGCAGATGAGCCTGAACACGCTCGACCACCCCGGCGCACCGGCGCGCCGGCACGACCGGTGCCTGCTCACGGCCCGGGAACGGATCTCCCTGCTGCTGGACCCTGGCTCGTTCACCGAGCTCGACCGCGGCGACGGCGTGCTCACCGGGCGCGGCGAGGTCGAGGGCCGCCCGGTGCACCTGTGGGCGCACGACCTGCGCTTCGCCGGTGGCGCGCTGGGGGAGGCGTCCGCCGCGGGGATCCAGCGGCTGCTGGACACCGCGCTGGCCGAAGGCACCCCCGTCGTGGCGCTCGACGACTGCGCCGGGGTGCGGGAGGACGTCGCCGCGCCGGACGGCTACGGCGGCACGCTGCGCCGGGCGGCCGCCCTGGCGGGCACCGTCCCGCAGATCACCGTCCTGCTCGGGCCCTGCCCGGGCGGCACGTCCTACGGCGCGGCACTGGCCGACTTCGTCTTCGCCGTCCGCGGCGCCGCGGCCCCGGCCACGGCGCAGTTCGTGCACGACGACGAGCCGACGTGCCTGGAGGACGTCCGGCGGCTGCTGACCCTGCTGCCGCCCAACCGGAACGAACCGCCCCGCACCGAGCCGTCCGAAGACCCGCCGGAACGCCTGGTGCGCCACCGGTCCGCCCTCGACGTCGGCGACCTCATCGCGGAGGTCGTGGACGACGGCGACTGCGTGACCGTCGGGACCGGGCCGGGCACCCGGTGCGCGCTGGCCCGGATCGGCGGCCACGCGGTCGGCCTGGTGGCGGCGTGCGACCGCGCGGCGGGCGCCGGCGACGCCGCGCGGTTCGTCGGGTTCTGCGACACCTTCGGCATCCCCCTCGTCACGGTCGCGGACGTGCCGCCGGTCCGGCCGCACCCGGCGCTGCTGGCGGCGTACTGCGCGGCGACCACGCCCCGCATCTCGCTGCTGCTGCGACCGGCGGAAGCAGGCACC
The DNA here is from genome assembly GCF_040648295.1 of Amycolatopsis sp. NPDC049159. Taxonomy (NCBI): domain Bacteria; kingdom Bacillati; phylum Actinomycetota; class Actinomycetes; order Pseudonocardiales; family Pseudonocardiaceae; genus Amycolatopsis; species Amycolatopsis sp. NPDC049159. Next base: position 321,971 of record NZ_JBEZDL010000009.1, on the reverse strand, counting down.
GGCCTGACGCTGGACTCCCGCCCGCTCGGCGCCGACGTCTGCCTGGCCTGGCGGCACGACGGACCGCGCCCGGCGGCCGACGAAGTGATCCAGCCCGCCCAGACCCGGCGGGTGCTGGTGCGGTGGCTCGCGGTGCTGCGCGCGCGGGCGGTGCCGCGGTGAAGCCCCCGGAAACCCCTTCAGGGAAAGGAAAAGCCGTGTCCGTGAAACCCCAGACCGTCCTGGTCGTCGGGCCCACCGGCAACGTCGGGCCGCACGCGCTGGCCCAGCTCCTCGAAGCCGGGGTGGCGGCCCGCGCGCTGGTGCCGCCCGGTGACCCGGCCGTGGCCCGGATCCCCGACGGCACCGAGGTCTTCGAAGGCGACCTGGCGGACCCCGAAAGCCTGGTGCCCGCGCTCGACGGCGTCACCGGCGTGTTCCTCATGTGGCCGTTCTTCACCCTCGACGTCAGCACCGCGCCCGCCGTGCTGGAGGTGATCAGCCGGTACACCGGGCGGGTCGTCTTCGTCTCCTCGATCGGTGTCCACATCGGACTGGAGCCGGTGGACAACAACTGCCACGCCTACCTCGAGCAGCAGATCGAGAAGGCCGGGCTGACGTGGACCTTCCTGCAGACCACCGGGTTCGCCTGCAACGCGCTCGGCTGGGCCGGCCAGCTCGGGGGCGGCGACGTCGTGCGGTTCCCCTACGGCGACGCCGTCCGGACGCCGGTCCACGAAGCCGACCTGGCCGCCGTCGGGGTCCGCGCGCTCACCGAGGACGGCCACGAGAACCGCCGCTACGTCGTGACCGGGCCCGAACCGCTCTCGCAGGCCGAACAGCTGCGGATCATCGGGGCGGCGGCCGGGCGCGAGCTCGCGTGGGCCGAGGTCGCCCACGACGCCGCGCGGCAGGCGATGGTCGGGGCCGGCTGGCCGCCCGCCTACGCCGACGGCGCGCTCGAGTACTTCGCGACCCTGGTCGAGGCGCCGGAGACGCGCACGGACACCGTCGCCGAGGTGCTCGGCAGGCCCGCCCGGACGTTCCGCGACTGGGCCGAAGAGCACGCGGACCGCTTCCGGCGCGGTGCGGCGTGACGACCGGCGACGAGGGGTTCGCCGGGTTCTGGGTGCTGTCGGCGGCGGACGCCGCGGCCGCGCGGCTCCTCTCCGCACAGCTCGACGACGAAATGCTGAGCCTGCGCGACGCGGCCGGGTTCCGGTCGGCGCGGCTGCACCTCGGCGTCGACGGGCGGACCGTGGTGCTCCGCCACGGCTGGCGCGGCGCCGCCGACCACGCGGCCTTCCGCGACGGGCCCTTCGCCCAGCGGCTGCGCGGGGTGGCCGGCCGGGCCGGCGTGCGCGCCCCGCGCTGCTACGGCGGCGAGCTCGTCGCCCGCATCGAAGGCCTGGACGCCGGTGCCGCGCCCGGGGTCGTCGTGCTGGCCGTCCGGCACGTCGGCGGCCGCCGCAGCGCCCTCGCGCTCACCGAGCTGCTGGAGCGCAGCGGGGACTGGAAGCGGGAGTTCCCGGGGTTCATCTCCGCGGACGCCGCGATCGGCCCCGACCACACCACGTTCGTCAACTATCCACAGTGGACCGATGTCGCCGCGTTCGACGCCTACATGGCGGATCCGCGCAACGCCGCGGGCCAGCCGGGGATCGCCCGGCTCGAAGCGGCCGAGCCCGTCATCGTGCGCTGCTCGGTCGTCGCCGAGGTGATCGCCGTGGAAAGGAGCTGAAATGACCACCCCCGCCGAAGCACCCCCGGCCGGGCTGTTCACCGCCGGCTACTACCAGGACCCGTACCCGACGCTCGCCCGGCTGCGCGAGCACGACCCCGTGCACGAGTTCCGCTTCCCGGTCGGGGACGTGCGCATGTGGCTGGTCACGCGCTACGACGACGTGCGCGCCCTGCTCGCCGACCCGCGCTTCTCCTCCGAGGGCGGCACCTGGGGCAATTCCGAGTTCCGCGAGGCCGGCCTGGTCAGCGGCGCGGGCAGCGTCCTCGAACGCGCGGTCACCGTGGTCGACCCGCCCGCGCACACGCGGCTGCGCCGGCTCGCGATGAGCGCGTTCACCACCCGCCGCGTCGAGCGGTGGCGGGACGAGCTCACCGGGCTGGTGGACCGGACCCTGGACCGCTGCGCCGCGCTCGGCACGTTCGACGTCATGGACGACTTCGCCGGCGTCGTCTCCTCGGAGATGCTCGGCGCCATCCTCGGCCTGCGGATCGAGCGCCACCGCGACCTGGTGGACGCGCTGACCCAGGCGTTCCCGTCGGACCCGGCGCTGATGGACCGGGTGCCCGCCGGGTTCGCGCGGATCTGCGAGTACGCCGAGGAACTCGTCGCCGAGAAGCGCCGCACGCCCGCCGACGACCTGACGTCCGCGCTGGTCGAGGCGTCCGAAGACGGCGACCGCCTCGACGAGCGCGAGCTGGTCGCGATGGTGGCGGCGATGATCATGGCGGGCAGCGACACCGTCCGCGCGTTCCTCGGCAACGCGGTGCTCGCGCTGCTGGACCACCCGGACCAGCGGGCGGCGCTGACCGGCGGCGCGGACACCACGGCCGCGGTGGAAGAACTGCTGCGCTACGAAGGCGCGCTGACCACCGCGCTGTTCCGGGTGACCACCGAAGACGTCGACTTCGCCGGCACCCGGCTGCCCGCCGGCTCGCCGGTGATCGCCGGGCTGCTCGCGGCGAACCGCGACCCGCGGCGGTTCCCCGACCCCGGACGGCTCGACCTGGCCCGGACCGGGCCGCGGCACGTCGGCTTCGGGCACGGCCTGCACAACTGCCTCGGCGCCGCGCTCGCCCGGCTGGAGATCGGGCTGTCGGTGACGGCGCTGTTCCGCCGGTTCCCCGGGCTGCGGCTCGCGACCGGGCGCGCGGACGTGCGCTACATCGAGAACTGGGCGATGCGGCGGCTGACCGCGCTCCCGGTGGACGCGGCGCGATGAGCGGGCCCGCCGTCCGCGTCGACCGGGCCCTGTGCTGCGGGTCCGGGTCGTGCGAGGTGATGGCGCCCGGGCTGTTCCGGGTCGGTGACGACGGGTTCGCCGTCTTCCGGCCCCCGGCGGCCGGGGCGTGGGACGCGCAACTGCTGGAGGACGTCGCCCGGTGCTGCCCCACCGGCGCGATCACGGTGCACGGGACCGACGAAGGGAGCGCCCGATGACCCAGGAGACCGAGCAGGCCGCCGACACCGAGCAGGTGATCGGCAGGCTGTGGGAACGCAACTACGACCCGGGGACCCGCGGGATGATCACCGGGCTCGGCATCCGCCCGGACTGGCGCTGCCTCGACCTCGGGGCCGGCCTCGGGTCGATGTCGCGCTGGCTGGCCGGGCAGGTCCCGCGGGGCTCGGTGCTCGCGCTCGACCGCGACACCACTGCCCTGGCCGGTGTTGCGGCGGACAACCTGACCGTGCGGCAGGCCGATCTGGCCGGAGCCGACTTCCCGGACGGCTCGTTCGACCTCGTGCTGGCCCGGGCGGTGCTGTCGTACCTGCCGGACCCGGAGGCGGTGCTCGACCGCGTGCACCGCTGGCTCGCGCCGGGCGGGTACCTCGTCGCCGAGGACTTCTACTTCATGCCGAGCGACGACTGCGCGACCCCGCTGGGCCGCCGGGTCGTCGAGGGCTACGCGAAGGCGGCCGCGGGCGCGGGCCTGGACTGGCGGCTCGCCCGCCGGCTGCCGTCGCTGCTCGCGCGCACCGGCTTCGAAGCCGTGGAGCAGACCGTCCGGCCGCTCGGGCCGGGGCAGGGTGAGGAGGAGAACGAGCTGATGCGGGCGCGGATGAACCTGCAGGGCGCGCCCCTGGTGGAAAACGGCCTGGTCTCCGCCGAAGACGTCGCCGAGTTCGTGGCGACGCTCGACCGGCCCGAGGTCCGGGACGTCACCACGCTGCTGTTTTCGGTGCGGGGGCGGCGATGAAGGTCCTCTTCTGCGCTCCTTCGGCGTTCGCGCACCTCAACCCGCTGGTGCCGCTGGCGGGCGCGCTGCAGGGCGCCGGCCACGAAGTCCGGGTGGCGACCCACCCGGAGATGACCGGCGCCGTGCGCGCGCTCGGCCTGACCGCGGTCGCGGCGGGGGAGTGGGACTTCCCCAAGGCCAACGCGCACGAGAGCGACGCGCTGTACGAGCGGGTGCTGGAGCTGATCGGCGACGAGGGCCGCGACCGCGCGCCCGGGCGGCCGCCGTCGAAGATGGTGCTGCGCGGGTTCCGCCGCTACTACGACCCGGAACCGCCGGGGGCGCGCGGGAACCTGCTCGCCGACGACCTGGTGGCGTTCGCCCTGCGGTGGCGCCCGGACCTGGTCGTCTGGGACTCGATCTCGTTCCCCGCCGCGATCGCGGCGCGGGTCTCCGGCGCCGCGCACGCCCGGGTGCTGTGGTCGGTGGACGACGTCGCGTGGCTGCGCGCCGTGCTCAACCGCGTCACCGCCCGCCCCGGCGCCCCGGCCGACCCGATGCTCGCGCACATGCGCCCGATGCTGGAGCGCTTCGGCGTCGAGTTCGGCGAAGACCTCCTGCTGGGCCAGTTCACCCTCGACGCCTACCCCGGCGTGCGGTTGCGCACGCCGGCGCCGGAGCTGCGGTACGTCCCGCTGCGGCCGGTGCCCTACACCGGCACGATGACCGTGCCGGACTGGCTGGACGACCCGGGCGGGCGCCCGCGGGTGGCGGTGTCGCTCGGGGCGGGCATCCGGAGCTTCTTCCCCGGCGGTACCAGCAAAGTCGCGGCCGAAGAGCTCTTCGAGGTCACCAGCGGGCTGGACGTCGAGGTCGTCGCGACGCTGAACGAGGCGCAGCTGGCGTCCGTCGGGCACGTGCCGGACCACGTCCGCGTCGTCGACTACCTGCCGCTGAACCTGCTGATGCCGACCTGCTCGGCGATCATCCACCACGGCGGGGGCGGGACGTTCGCGGCCGCCGTCGCGCACCGGGTGCCGCAGCTGGTCTGGAAGGAACGCAGCGTCTACTACGACGACATCGCCCGGCTCGTCGAAACGAGCGGGGCCGGCCTGGTCGTCGACGACGAGCCGTTCGCCGCGGACGTGGTGCGCAAGCAGCTCACCCGGATCATGACCGAGCCGTCGTTCGCCGCCGGTGCGGCCGAACTGCGGCGGGACGCGCTGGCCGTGCCCGCGCCCACCGAAGTCGTTCCCGTGCTGGAACGGCTGACCGCCGAGCACCGCGGGGTGACCCGGTGACGCCGGTCCGGCTCGGCGTGCTCGGCTGCGCGTCGATCGTCCGGCGCCGGATGCTGCCGGCGGTGGCGCGCCGCACCGAGGTCGAGCTGGTGGCCGTCGCGAGCCGGGACGAGACGAAGGCGAAGAGCGTCACCGCGGAGTTCGGCGGGGAAGCGGTCGAGGGGTACGAACAGCTGCTCGCCCGCGACGACCTCGACGCCGTCTACGTCCCGCTCCCGGCGGCCCTGCACGCGGAGTGGGTCGAGCGCGCGCTGCGGGCCGGCCTGCACGTGCTGTGCGAAAAGCCGTTGACCGGGACGCTGCCGGCCAGCCTGCGCCTGGTCCGCCTCGCCGAGGAGCGCGGGCTTTCGCTGGTCGAGAACTTCATGTTCGCCCGGCACGCCCAGCACGCCGTGGTGCGGGAGCTGGTGGCCGCGGGCGCGATCGGCGAGATCCGCAGCCTCACCGCGGAGTTCGCCTTCCCGCCCAAGCCCGCCGGCGACATGCGCTACACCGCGGCCGGCGGCGGCGCGCTCGTGGAGATCGGCGGCTACCCGCTGCGGACCGCGCTGATGCTGCTGGGCGACGACCTTTCGGTCGCCGGCGCGGTCGTGCGGCACAGCGCCGGGCACGGCGTCGACCTCTCCGGCGCCGCGCTGCTCACCGACCCGGCCGGCCGCACCGCCCACCTGACGTGGGGCATGGAGCACGCCTACCGGGCGAGCTACGAACTCTGGGGCGAGACCGGGCGGATCGTCGTGGAGTGGGCGTACACGCCGCCCGCCGGGCACCGCCCGGTGCTGCGGATCGAGACCCAGGACCGGATCGACCGGCGGACGCTGCCCGCCGACGACCAGTTCGGCAACGTGCTGGCCGAGTTCGCGCGGTCGGTGCGGACCGGCGTGCCCGGCGAGCTGGAAGGGCGGAACGTGCTGCGGCTGGCCGCGTTGTTCGACGAGGTCGCGGCGGCCGCGCGGGTGTGCGGGGCGGTGGGGTGATGCGGATCCTGGTCACCGGGGGAGCCGGGTTCATCGGCTCCGCCTACGTCCGCGGCCTGCTCGCCGGTGCCTACCCGGGCACGGACGGCGCGCGGGTCACCGTGCTCGACAACCTCGGCTACGCCGGCCGCCGCGACAACCTCCCGGCCGCGCACCCGCGGCTGGAGTTCGCCGAGGGCGACGTCCGGGACACCGCGCTGCTGGCCGCGCTCGTGCCCGGGCACGACCTGGTGGCGCACTTCGCCGCGGAGTCGCATGTGGACAGATCGCTGGCCGCGGCGGGCGACTTCCTGCGCACCAACGTGGAGGGCACCGGCGCGGTGCTGCAGGCGTGCGCCGACGCCCGCGTGGCCCGGGTCGTGCACGTGTCCACCGATGAGGTGTACGGCTCCATCGACGACGGCGCCTGGACCGAGGACTCGCCGCTGCTGCCGAATTCGCCGTACGCGGCGTCCAAGGCGGCGTCGGACCTGGTGGCGCGCGCGTACTGGCGCACCCACGGCCTCGACGTCTCGATCACGCGGTGCTGCAACAACTACGGGCCCCGCCAGCACCCCGAGAAGGTCATCCCGCTGTTCGTCACCAACCTGCTGCGGGACCGGCCCGTACCGCTCTACGGCGACGGGCGCAACGTGCGCGAATGGCTGCACGTCGACGACCACTGCCGCGCCGTGCACGCCGTGCTCACCGGCGGCCGCGCCGGCGCGGTGTACCACGTGGGCGGCGGGACCGGGCTGAGCAACCTGGAGCTCACCCGGCGGCTGCTCGAACTGTGCGGGGCCGGCGAGCGGCTGGTGCGCCGCGTGCCCGACCGCAAGGGGCACGACCGGCGCTACGCGCTGGACGACAGCCGCATCCGCACCGAGCTGGGCTGGGCCCCGCGCGTCCCGTTCGACACCGGGCTGGCCGCCACGGTCGCCTGGTACCGCGAAAACCCCGGCTGGTGGGCCGCTTCCGCGAGCCGCGCCGCCGCGCTGTGAGGAGGACGCATGACCGACCGCAGGACCTCGATCCTGGACGACGTCCGGGCCTACCACGCCGAAGCCGGAACCGGGCGGGGGTTCGTGCCCGGGGAAACCGAAATCTGGCCCTCCGGCGCCGTGCTGGACGCCGACGACCGCGTCGCGCTGGCCGCGGCCGCGCTCGACCTGAAGATCGCCGCCGGCGGGGCGTCGAGGACGTTCGAATCGCGCTTCGCCCGCAAACTCGGCCGCCGCAAGGCGCACCTGACCAACTCCGGCTCGTCGGCCAACCTGCTCGCGCTGTCCGCGCTCACCTCGCCGCAGCTCGGCGAGCGGCGGCTGCGCCCCGGTGACGAGGTGATCACCGTCGCCGCCGGGTTCCCGACGACGGTGAACCCGATCCTGCAGAACGGCCTGGTGCCGGTGTTCGTCGACATCGAGCTGGGCACCTACAACACCACGGCCGAGCGGGTCGCGGCCGCGGTGTCCGACCGCACCCGGGCGATCATGGTCGCGCACGCGCTCGGAAACCCTTTCGAGGCCACGGAAATCGCCCGGCTGGCCGAAGAGAAGGACCTGTTCCTCGTCGAGGACAACTGCGACGCCGTCGGCTCGACCTACGACGGGCGGCTCACCGGGACCTTCGGCGACCTCACCACCGTCAGCTTCTACCCGGCCCACCACCTCACCATGGGCGAAGGCGGCTGCGTGCTCACCGCGGACCTGGGCCTGGCCCGGATCGTGGAGTCCCTGCGCGACTGGGGCCGGGACTGCTGGTGCGAGCCGGGGGAGAGCAACAAGTGCCTCAAGCGGTTCGACTACCGGCTGGGCGACCTGCCGGCCGGCTACGACCACAAGTACATCTTTTCCCACGTCGGCTACAACCTGAAGACGACGGACCTGCAAGCCGCGCTGGGGCTTTCGCAGCTGGCGAAGCTCGACGAGTTCTGCGCGGCGCGGCGGCGGAACTGGCGGCGCCTGCGCGACGCCGTCGACGGGCTGCCGCACCTGCTGCTCCCGGAAGCGACCCCGCGCAGCGACCCGAGCTGGTTCGGGTTCGCGCTGACCGTCACGGCCGACGCGCCCTTCACCCGCGCGGAACTGGTGTCGTTCCTGGAAGAACGCAAGATCGGGACCCGGCGGCTGTTCGCGGGCAACCTCACCCGCCACCCCGCCTACCAGGGGCAGCACTACCGGGTTTCGGGCGAGCTGGCCAACAGCGACGTCGTCACCGAGAACACGTTCTGGGTCGGGGTGTACCCGGGGCTGACCGACGAGATGATCGACTACGTCTCGTCGTCGGTGAAGGACTTCGTCGGCGGACGGGCGGCGAAGCGGTGAAGGGCGTCATCCTGGCCGGCGGGACCGGCTCGCGGCTCGGCCCGGTCACGCAGGCGACGTCCAAGCAGCTGCTGCAGGTCTACGACAAGCCGATGATCTACTACCCGTTCTCGGTGCTCCAGCTCGCCGGGATCCACGACATCCTGCTCATCACCACCCCGGCCGACCGGCCCGCCTACGAGCGGCTGTTCGGCGACGGGAGCGCGCTGGGGATGACCATCTCCTACGCGGAGCAGGACCGGCCGCGCGGGATCGCGGACGCGTTCCGGCTCGGCGCCGCGCACATCGGGGACGAGCCGGTGGCGCTCATCCTCGGGGACAACATCTTCCACGGCCCGCGGTTCCCGACGATCCTGGCCGACGCGATCAAGAACCTCGACGGCTGCACGCTGTTCGGCTACCCGGTCGCCGACCCCGAGCGCTACGGCGTCGGGGAGGCCGACGAGACCGGGCGGCTGGTGTCGCTGGAGGAGAAGCCGGCGCGGCCGCGGTCGAACCGGGCGATCACCGGGTTGTACCTCTACGACAGCGAAGTCGTCTCGATCGCCGCGCGGCAGCGCCCGTCGGCGCGGGGCGAGCTGGAGATCACCGACGTCAACCGGGCCTACCTCGACCGCGGGCGCGCGACGCTGGTCGACCTGGGCCGCGGGTACGCCTGGCTGGACACCGGAACCCCGGACGCGATGGCCGAGGCGGCGAAGTACGTGCAGATCATCGAAAACCGCCAGGGCGTGCGGATCGCCTGCATCGAGGAGATCGCGCTGCGCATGGGGTTCATCGACGCGGCCGCGTGCCACCGGCTCGGCGCGGCGATGTCGGGCTCGGACTACGGGCGGTACGTCATGCAGATCGCCGAAGCGGCCGGCGCCCCGGCGCTCGCGTAGGGAGGGAAATCGTGTTGTTCCACGACATCGGGCAATGCCTGGACTGGCTCGCCGAGCGCGACCGGGCCCAGGACTTCACCGTCACCCGCACCCGGCTCGACCGGATGCCCGGCTGGGCGGTCGATCCCGTCACCGGCGACCTCGCCCACCGCAGCGGGCGGTTCTTCACCGTGGAGGGGCTGGCGATCGGCACCGACCACCGCGACGTCGAGGCGTGGACCCAGCCGATCATCGTGCAGCCCGAGATCGGCATCCTCGGCATCCTCACCCGCGAGATCGGCGGTGAACCGCATTACCTCATGCAGGCCAAGGTGGAACCGGGCAACGTCAACGGCGTCCAGCTCTCGCCGACCGTCCAGGCCACCAAGAGCAACTACACGCGCGTGCACCAGGGCAGCCCGGTGCCCTACCTCGACCACTTCCGCAGCCCGCGCCGCGGCCGGGTGGTCTTCGACTCGCTGCAGTCCGAGCAGGGCTCGTGGTTCCTGAGCAAGCGCAACCGCAACATGATCATCGAGGTGACCGAGGACGTGCCCGTGCGGCCCGGGTTCTGCTGGCTGACCCTGGCGCAGCTGGGCGAGCTGCTGCTGGCCGACAACGTGGTGAACATGGACGCCCGGACGGTGCTGTCCGGGCTGTCGTTCGCCGCCGGGGCGGCGCCGGGCCCGGCCCGCACGGCCGAACTCGTCAGCTGGTTCACCGAGGTCAAGGCGCGGTACCGGCTGAGCCGGACGCGCACGCCGCTGGCCGCGCTGCCGGACTGGGAGCGGGGGCCGCACGAGATCCGCCACCGCGAGGGACGGCACTTCTCGGTGATCGGCGTCGACGTCACCGCCGGGCACCGCGAGGTGAAGAGCTGGTCGCAGCCGATGATCGCGCCGCACGGGCGCGGGGTCGTCGCGTTCCTCGGCCGGCGGGTGGCGGGCCGGCTCGAGGTGCTGGTCCAGGCCCGCACGGAGGCGGGGACGCACGACGTCGTCGAGATGGCGCCGACGGTGCACTGCATCCCGGCCAACTACCCGGCCGGGGGCCGCCCGCGGTTCCTCGACGAGGTGCTCGCGGCACCGGCGTCCGCGCGGCTGCTCGACGTCGTCCACTCGGAGGAGGGCGGCCGGTTCCACCACGCGGAGAACCGGTACCTCGTCGTCGAAACCGAGCCGGGCGCCGACCTCGACGTCCCCGACGACTTCTGCTGGATGACCCCGGCCGAGCTCGCCGGGTTCGTCGGCCACGGCAGCTACGTCAACGTCGGCGCCCGGTGCCTGCTCGCGTGCCTGAACCTGGCCGCCGGTCCCGTCCTGGACGGCGCGCGCCCGCGCGTCGCCGCCTGAGGGTCAGGGGAGGTAGCCGTGCAGGAACACCCGGACGCCCGCGGTGGCGAGCTCGGCGATTTCGGCGGCGGGGACGGGGATCGCGCCGTGGTAGCTGCGGCTGTCCACCTCCGCCGCCGCGAGCAGCGACAGGTGGAACGCGGCGCGCTCGGGGTCCTCCACGCGCAGCAGGCCGCGCTCGGCCAGCTGCCGCAGCCGCGCCGCGAGCTCCGCCTGGACGCGGTGCGGGCCGGCCTGCTGCCAGGCCGCCAGCACCGCGGGCGGGAGGTGGCCGGCCTCGGCCCGGATCTGCTGCACGAGCGCGAAGTGGTCGGCGAACTCCGGGTTCGGCCGGGCCCAGGCGACGGCGAACGCGGTGAGCGCCGCCTCGACGTCGGTGACGGCGCCGAAGTGGCTCTCGAGCAGGGCGAGCTGGGCCTCGGCGACCTCGGTCGCGCTGGTCTGGATGACCTCCTGGAACAGCCGCGCCTTGTCGCCGAAGTGGTTGTACAGGGTGCGCGTGGAGACGTCCGCCGCGGCGGCGATCGCGTCGATGCTCGCCCGGCTGTAGCCCTCGCGGGCGAAGGTGACCCGGGCGCCGTCGAGGATCGCGCGGCGCTTGTCGCTGGAGCGCTGGGGGCGGCGCGCCGCCGCTTCGGTGCTGTTCATGCGCTGATCCTAACCGATGTACAACGCCCGTTGCATCGGTAAAGTACAACGTGTACTGTACTTGGCGAAGCCTCCCGAGTATCCGCAGCAGAAGGAGTCACCATGACCCGGATCGCCGTCATCACCGGCAGCACCCGGCCGCGCCGCCGCGCGGCCCTGGTCGCCGCCTGGGTGCTCGAGGTCGCCGAACGGCACGCCGGCTCGGGCGACGTCAGTTTCGAAATCGTCGACCTGGCCGACTTCGACCTGCCGCTGCTCGACGAGCCGGTACCGGCGGCGATCGGCGACTACGCGAACGAGCACACGCGGCGCTGGGCGCGCGTCATCGACGGGTTCGACGGTTTCGTCTTCGTCACCCCGGAGTACAACCACTCGTACCCGGCCGCGCTGAAGAACGCGATCGACTACCTCTTCGCCGAGTGGGGCGACAAGGCGGCCGGGTTCGTCAGCTACGGCCTGCACGGCGGCATCCGCGCCGTCGAGCACCTGCGGGCCGCGGTGTCCGAGGTCAAGCTCGCGGACGTGCGCTCGTGCGTGGCGCTGTCGCTCTTCGCCGACTTCAAGATCACCGACATGACGCAGCCGGGCGAGTTCGCGCCCGGCGACCACCAGGAGCCGACGCTCACCCGGATGATCGACGAGGTCGTGGCCTGGTCGACGGCGCTGGCCCCGCTGCGCGCGGGCCGGGCGGCGGCGGGAGAGGTGCCGGCGTGACCCGCGCGGACGCGCCCGCCGCACCGGCCACGGGTGACCGCATCGGCTGGCCGGTCTGGCGGCTCGCGCTGGTCATCGTGTTCGGGGCGTTCGCGTCCGGGCTCGACGCTTCGCTGACCAACATCGGCCTGGACACCATCGGCGACGACCTGCACGCCGGGCTCGCCGAGGTGCAGTGGGTCGCGACCGCCTACATCGTCGCGCTCGCCGTTTCGCTGCCGCTGTGCGGCTGGCTGGGCCGCCGGCTCGGCCCGGGGCGGCTCTGGCTGATGGCCCTGGTGGCCTTCACCATCGCCTCCGGGCTGTGCGCGGCCGCGCCCGACGTCGGCTGGCTCATCGCCCTGCGCGTCGTCCAGGGCCTGGCCGCGGGCCTGATGGTCCCGGCGGGCCAGACGATCATCGGCCAGGCGGTCGGCGCCGCGCGGCTGGGCCGGGTGATGTCGACGCTCGGCATCGCCGCGGCGCTGGCCCCGACGCTCGGCCCGGTGGTCGGCGGCCTGGTGCTGCACGCGCTGTCGTGGGAGTGGCTGTTCCTGATCAACCTGCCCATCGGCGCGATCGGCCTGCTGCTCGGCCTCCGCTACGTCCCCCGCGGCGAACGCGGCGGCGCAACCCCGCTCGACTGGTGGGGTTTCGTGTGGATCGGCGGCGGCCTCCCGCTGCTGGTGTACGCGCTGACGGCGTGGAGTTCGGCGGGCACGATGGCGGCCTGGCCGGTGCTCGCGCCGCTCGTGCTCGGCGTCGCGGGCCTGACGGTGTTCGTCCTGCGCACCCGGCGCCGGGCGAACCCGCTGATGGACCTCGGGCTCTACCGGCGTCCGGTGTACGTCGCGGCCAGCGGCGCGGCCGTGTTCAGCGGCGCCCTGATGTTCGGCGCGGCGCTGGTTTTCCCGCTGTACTTCGAGATCCTGCACCACGACGGCGTGATCGGCACCGGCCTGCGGATGCTCGCGCTCGGCATCGGCACGGCGGTCGCGCTGCCGCTCACCGGCCGGCTGACCGACCGCTACGGCGGCGGCCTGGTCGCGACGTGGGGCAGCGTGGCCGCGCTCGCGACGACGATCGCGTTCCTCTTCGTCGGCGCCGACGCGAACGCCGACCCGGTGCTGATCGAGGTCCTGCTGGTGCTGCTCGGCGCGTCGGTCGCGGCGACCGCGGTCCCGCCCGGGATCGCGGCCTACCAGACGGTGCACCCGGACCAGCTCCCCGACGCCACCACGCAGGTGAACATCGTCCAGCGCATCGGCGGCGCCCTCGGCGGCTCGCTGTACACGGTCACCATCGCCAACGGTCTCGAGGCAGGCGAAGAGCACGCGTTCCGCGGGGTGTTCTGGTGGCTGACCGGCTCGGCCGTGCTCGCGTTGATCTGTTCGCAATGGCTCCGCATCACCCTCCACCGCGCCCGCACCACCCGTGAACCGCTGGAAAGGACGGACGAACAGTGACCATTCCGCACATCGGCGTCGTCGCCGACGAACCGTGGCTGAAGATCGGCGCCCGCGAGTTCCGCTCGAGGATCCTCGTGGGGATCGAGCAGTACGACTCGGTCCCGCTCGTCCGAGACGTCCTCAACGCGGCGGGCGCGGACGTCTTCATCACCACCGTGGACCCGGACAACCGCCGTTCGAGCCTGCTGCTGATGGACCTGGCCGACGAGCTGCCGCTCGACGACTTCACGTGGATCGGCACGACGTCGTTCGCCCGCACCAAGGAAAGTGCGTTGCGCAGCGCCAGAATCCTGCGCGATTCGCTGGGTATCGAGATCCTGAAGCTGGACGTGCGCGGCGACGACAACACGCCGGACAACGCGGGCACCGTCGAGGCGGCCCGCGAACTGCGGGCCGAGGGGATGGAACTGCTGCCGTTCATCCTGCCGGACCTGGCCACCGCCCGCGCCCTGGAGGAGGCGGGCTGCGCGGCACTGCGCGTGATGGCGTCCCCGGTCGCTTCGGGCCGCGGGATCGCGAACCCGGCGGCGATCCGGGAGCTGATCGAGCAGATCGGCATCCCGGTGGTCGTCGAGGGCGGGATCGGCAGCGCACGGCACGTCGCGGAGGCGATGGAGCTGGGAGCGTCGGCAACGCTGGTGAACACGGCCTTGGTCCGCGCGGAGTCCCCGCTGCTGATGGCGGCGGCCATGCGCCAGGCGGCGTTGGCCGGGCTGCTGTCGTACGAGTCCGGCCCGATGCCGGAGGTAGCAGCCGCGGTCTGACCCGGTGCGGCTTGCGCCGGCCCTGCCGCGGCTGCCGGTGCTGCACCAACCCGAGGCAGACAGCGGAAATCGCCGCCACGCTCCGGCGCGGCGGGTGACGCCCGTCGGTTCGCAAGTTCCGGCCGGGGTCGCAAGTCGTTGCCGCGCTTCGAGTGTGGTCGCCGGCGCCGCCCGGGTGCGGTTCGCAAGTCCCGGCAGGACCGCAAGTCGTTGCCACACCTGGTGCCGGGCCACCCGGTCCGCCACCACGAACTCGCTGCCGCACCTCACCGTGTGGCAGCCGGAAGTCGCCGCCGCGGGTTGGCGTGGCGGCGCTACAACCGGCGCGGCTGCTGAAGCCGCGCTTGGTGCCGGGCCACCCGGTCCGTCACCACGAACTCGCTGCCGCACCTCACCGTGTGGCAGCCGGAAGTCGCCGCCGCGGGTTGGCGTGGCGGTTCGGGGAAACGAGGGGGAAGCTTTGTCGTCGGAAGTCCCGGTGCAGCCGCACCGGCCGGTCCCGCCACCACCGCGGGGCACCGCCGCGGTCCCGGCCCTGGTGGCGCTCGCCACCGCGGTCGGCAGTACCGGGCTCGCGGCGGGCGGCACGGCCGGTCCGTTGCTGGCCACCGCGATGACCGGGTCGGCCGCGGCGGCCGGGCTTCCGGTCGCGATGAACCTCGCCGGCCAGGCCGGCGCCGCCATCCTGATCTCGCGGCTGGCTTCCCAGGGCCGCCGCGGTCCCGGGTTGGCGGCCGGGTTCGCCGTCGGCGCGGCCGGCGCCGCGCTGGTCGTGCCGGCCGGCGCGAGCGGCAGCTTCCCCCTCGTTCTCCTCGGGAGCGTCCTGCTGGGTGCCGCCAACGCGGCGGTCTTCCTGGCACGGTACGCAGCGGCCGCGGTGGTTCCCCCGGACCGCCGCGGCCGCGCCCTGGGGCGGGTGCTGTCCGCGACCGCCGTCGGCGCCGTCGTCAGCCCGGTCCTGCTGGGCCCCGGCGCGGTGCTGGCCGCGCACGCCGGCCTCGTCCGCGAGTCCGGCGCGTACCTGGTGGCCATCGTGGCCTTCGGGGCCGCGGCCCTCGCGTTCGCCGCGCTGTCCCGCGCCGGTCTCTCCGGCGGACGTCCGGAAGGCGCCGAGACCGGGGGTGTCCTGCGGGCCCTGCGCTCGTCCCGCGCGTGGCCGGCGATCTCCGCGCTCGCGCTGACGAACTTCGCCATGGTCGGCGTCATGACCGTGGCGCCGGTCCACCTGAGCGCGGGCGGTGACGGCCTGACCGCCGTCGGGCTCGTGGTCGCACTGCACGTCGTGTGCATGTTCGGCCCGTCCGCGGTCACCGGCGCGCTCGCCGACCGGTTCGACCCGGTGTACCTCATCGCGGCCGGCGGCGTGTTCCTGTTCGGCGCCGGCGTGCTCGGCGCCATGGCCGGCGAGCACGACCCCGTGGTGATGACGCTCCACCTCGTCCTCGTCGGACTGGGCTGGAACGGCGGCGTGGTCGGCGGCAGCGCCTTGCTCGGCGCGACCGCGTCCCCCGGACTGCGCACCCACCTCGAAGGAATCGGCGAGGCGGCGATGGGGCTGGCGGCCGTGGTGGCCGCACCCCTGGCCGGCGTCGTCTCGGCGATCGGCGGTTACCGCGGCCTGGCCGCGGGGCTCGGCGTCTTCGCCGCCGCCGGTCTGGCCCTCACCTGCACGCGCGCCAGGAGGCGACCTTCATGAGGATTCTGACCTGCAGCAACAGTTGCCCGCGCTGGGACGACGGGGTGCTCGCGCCCCGCTCGCCCGGCGGTCTCGCGCCGATGCTCGTCGCGCTGCTCGAACAGCACGGCGGGCATTGGATCTTCACCGCGCCGCCCGACCGGCCGGACGCGCCGGACACCGTGCGGATCGGCGAGGACGTCTTCCTGCACCCGATCGAGCCCGGGGAAGACCTGCGGCGCAAGCACTACGACGAAATCTCCATCCGGCTCCTGCTCGGCCTGCTGCACTACATGCACGACACCTCGGCCCAGCCGGTGTTCGACGACGCCCTGTGGGCCGCCTGGGCGGGCTACGAGGAGGTCAACCGCACCTACGCCAAGCGGCTCGCCGAGCTGGCCGCGGGCGGCGAGGACACGCTCGTCCTGCTGAACGACCCGCACCTGATGCTGGTCCCGGAGTTCTTCACCGCGGAGCAGCCCGTCCGCGGCAAGCTCACCTACTTCCTCGGCACACCCTGGTGCGAGCCGGACTACTTCGCGCTCATCCCGCGCCGCATCCGCGTCCGGCTCCTGACCAGCCTGCTGCGCTGCGACGTCGTGGGCTTCCACGCGACCCGGTGGGCCGACGCGTTCCTGCGCTGCTGCGCCCGGTACGTGCCGGGCGCCGTCGTCGACGGGCGGAGCGTGCGCCTCGGCGGGCACCGGACGGAGCTCGTCGCGACGCCGTTCCCCCTCGACACCGCCACGATCGACCGCATGACCGGCGAAGCCGCGATGAAGCGGTGGCGCACCCGGCTGGCGCGGTGGTCGCACGGGCGCCGGATCATGCTGCGCGCCGACCGGCTGGACCTGTGGAAGAACCTGCCCCGCGGGTTCCGCGCCTACGAGCTGCTGCTCGAACGCCGTCCGGAGCTCGCGGCGGAGTGCTGGTTCGCCGCGGTCGTGACGACGCCGAGCCGCGCCGCCGGCCGCCACCGCGCCCACGCGGAGGAAACGGAGGAGATCGTGCACCGGATCAACGCCCGGTTCGCGACCGGCGGCCGGGAGGCGGTTTCACTGATCCGCCCGGCCGCGGACGACGACTCCCGCCACTGCGTCCTGGCCGGCCTGAGCATGAGCGACGCGGCGGTGGTCAACTCGACCTACGACGGCCTCAACCTCTTCGCCAAGGAGGCCGCGTACCTACTGCCGGACGACGCGACACTGCTGCTGTCGGAGAACGCCGGCGTGATCGAGGGCCTCGGCCGCTTCGCCGTCGGGATCGACCCGTTCGACCTGACGGCGACCGCCGAAGCAATGGAGGCGGCCTTGACCCGGCCGGGGTCATCGCTGCGCAGCGAGCGCCGCGCGGCCCTGCGCGAGGAGACCGTGGCCGGCTGGGTGAAGGGTGTTTTCGGGCTCTGACCGGAGCCGGGAACGCGCACGTGGCGCGTTCCCGGCCCGGCCGTCAGCCGGTCGCCAGTCCGGTCCGGCGGCCCACCACCGTGCCCGGCAAGGATTCCAGCGCCGCTCGCGGGGATTCCGCTGCCGGCTGCAGCCGGATTCCCGCGTCCGGGCCGCTCGCCGCCGCGGTCGTCAGCGCGATCACCTGGGCCGCGATCGCCTGCCGGCGGGACTCGAACGCCGGGTCGGTCAGCGCTGCCGGATCGGCCGGCTGGCCCAGTACCGGCGTGTGCAGGTGCCCGCCCGCCACCGACGTCAGGCCCAGTCCCAGCCGGACCCGATTGGCTCGGAACATCGATTCGTTGGACAGGTAGTTCCCGCCGCCGCCCGAAGCCGCGATTTCGCCGGGGGCCGGGGCGTCCGAACGGCACACCGGCGTCCCTTCGCCCGGGTGCGAAGAGTCCGGCCACACGCAGAACGCCTGGTTGAAGTTCACCGGGTACGCACCCGGCACCGCGAGCATCCGCGCGTACGGCAGCGTCGTCTCGATGAACTGGACGTCCGGTTGCGGCCAGCCCGCGGCCGGCGGGACGCCGCCCGTCACCGAAGCGTTGTCGTTGTCCGGGAAGCCGCCGCGCCAGGCGCCCGCCCAGCGTTCGACGTCGAAGCGGCCCGGGCGGCCCTGGCTGATCGTCAGGACCACGTCCGGGCGCCGCGCGCGGTCTCGCAGCGCCGAGCCGTAGGCCGCTTCGACGATGCCCTGGTCGAAGTAGCCCCACACCACCGGGAAACTCACGGCTTGGACCACCGCGGGGCCCGAAGGGGTGTCGAGGACGCGGCCGTCGAGCTGCAGCGCCGACGCGCCGGCGGGGTTCGAAATCGAGAGGCCCCGCCCGTCCAGCTGGAACGGGTCGAACCCGCTCACCATGACCCGCCGCGTTGTGCCGAGCGGGAAGCGGACGTCGTCGAGGCCTCGGGAGCCGCGGTCGAACGCCGTGAGCAAGGCCGCCCGGTCCGGCACCCCGAACGCCGGCCGCCATTGCCGGATCGCGCTGCTCAGCTGCAACCGTGCCCAGTACAGCGGCCGGTCGTCGAAGCGGTCGAGGGTGCCCAGGCCGGGACGGCGGCCCTGCGCCCGGTCGACGGCCGTCCGCCACAGCCGGTCGCCGGCCCGCGTGACCAGGCGCTCGGCCCGACGCGGGGTGCGCGCCGCACAGAGGTCGTGCTTCACCTCGGCGACGAGCGGGTCGAGCCCGGCCAGCCGCACGAGTTCGGGTCCGGCGGCGGGACCACCCGCGGGCAGGGAAGCGGTCAGCCGCTGTTCCTCGACGGTCAGCGGAACACCGGCGTCGAAGCAGCCGGGCGCGGCGGTGGCGACGGCCGGGAACGCGAAGAGCGGGACGGCGGCGAGCAGGGGGAGCAGGGCGGTCAGGCGCACGGGGTTCCCTCCACGGCGTGGGTGACGCGGCCGAGTCTTCCGCGACCGCGCCACCCGCGTAACCCCGGTAAGTCGGGATCAGCCGGTCGCCAGCACCTTCAGGCGCGAAATGTCCGCGCTGAAGCTGTCCTGGTCGATCGGCGAGGAGCTGTACTGCCAGAACGTGTAGAAGCCCCAGTTGTACGGCAGCGTGCCCGCCGAAGACGCGTACCGAGCCACCCACAGCGGGTTCGTCGAGCTGAAGTCGCCGGTGTTGCCGGTGCACTGGCTCCACCAGCTCGTCGCCGTGTAGATCACCGGCCAGCGGGTCGTCTTCGCGTGGTACTCGTCGCTGAACGCCTTGATCCACGCGACCATCTGCGCGGGGGTCTTGCCGTAGCAGGCGTTGTTCGGGCCCCACTCGATGTCGAGCGTGCCGGGCAGCGTCTTGCCGTCCTTCGACCAGCCGCCGCCGTGGGCGACGAAGTAGTCGGCCTGCGCCGCGCCGCCCGAGGTGTCCGGGCGGCCGTAGTGGTACGCGCCGCGGATCATGCCGACGTTGTAGGAACCCGTGTACTGCTGGCTGAAGTACGCGTTCGTGTAGCCGGTGCCCTCGGTCGCCTTGACGTAGGCGAACTTCTTGCCCGCGCTCCAGTACGACGCCCAGTTGACGTTCCCCTGGTAAGCGCTTACATCGATGCCGGGGACGCTCGCGTCCACCGACGCCGGGGCCAGGCCGGCCGGGGCGACCCCGTCGTGGGCGCGGATCGCCGCGCCCATCTCGTGGTTGCCGGTGGCGTCTTGCCGGGGGAGCGGCGGCGAAGCCTCGGCGCCGGTGGCGGTCGCGACCAGCAGGGAGGTCGAGACCGCGAGTGCGGCGCCGAGCAGGCGGCGCCACCGTCGTGGTGCAGTCATGGTGAGTTGTTCCTTCCGGTTGCCCTCGCTGTGCGCGGTGTGCAGGCCGCGCCGCACGATTCTGTTACAGCGAGGACGGCAACGTCACTGCTCCATGTGATTTAATTTCCGGAACCCCTGAACTGTGTGAAAAGCTGACGAAACGGGTGTATCGGCCCCGTTGGCGTCTTGTAGGCAGGGGAGCCAGGGGGCAGACTCGCCCGCATGCCCGCGCTCAGATGCCGCCGAACCCTCGTCATCGCCGCTGCCGCCGCGCTCGTCACCACCGTCGCGAGCGGGCCCGCCACCGCGGCCACGCCCACCCCCAAGTCGCCGGTCGCCGTCGGCTTCGGCGGGGCCGTGGCCAGCATCGACGCCGACGCCACCGCGATCGGCACCCAGGTCCTGCGCGACGGCGGCAACGCCGTCGACGCGGCCGTCGCGGTCGCCGCCGCGCTCGGGGTCACCGACCCGTTCTCCGCCGGCGTCGGCGGGGGCGGCTTCTTCGTCTACTACGACGCCAAGACGCACCGCGTGCACACTTTGGACGGCCGCGAGACGGCGCCGAAGACCGCGGACGCGAACCTGTTCGTCGAGAACGGTCAGCCGCTGCCGTTCAACGACGCCGTCACCAGCGGGCTCAGCGTCGGGGTGCCGGGCACGCCGGCGACCTGGTCCGAAGCGCTGCGCAAGTGGGGGACGCGCTCGCTGGCGAGGTCGCTGAAGCCCGCCGAGAACCTCGCGCGGAACGGCTTCGTCGTCGACTCGACGTTCCAGACGCAGATCGCGAACAACGCGGCGCGGTTCTCGGCGTTCCCGTCGACGCGCTCGCTGTACCTGCCGGACGGCGCCCCGCCGGCCCCCGGGACGGTCTTCCGCAACCCCGACCTCGCGGCGACGTACGCGCAGCTCGAACGCCAGGGCGTCGGCGCGCTGTACCGCGGCCCGATCGGCGCGGACATCGCGAAGACCGTGCAGAAGCCGCCGGTCGACCCGGCCTCGACGCTGAACGTCCGGCCCGGCAAGCTCACCACCGGCGACCTGGCCGCCTACGAAGCGATCGAGCGCCGCCCGACGCAGACCGGCTACCACGGACTCGACGTCTACGGCATGCCGGCGCCGTCGTCCGGCGGGCTGACCGTCGCCGAGGCGCTCAACATCCTCGAGAACTTCGACCTGAAGCACGCGAGCAAGGCCGACTACCTGCAGTACTTCCTGGAGTCGACCCGGTTCGCCTTCGCCGACCGCAACCGCTGGATCGGCGACCCGGCGTTCGTCGACGTCCCGGCGCGCGAACTGCTCAGCCAGCGTTTCGCCGACACGCGGGCCTGCCTGATCTCGAAGGACAAGGCGGCCACCAGCCCGGTCGCCCCGGCCGACCCGCGCCACCCGGCGCCGTGCGCCGCGGGTGCCGCCGCCGCGCCGACGCCGTACGAGGGCGAGAACACCACCCACCTGACGGTCGCCGACAAGTGGGGCAACGTCGTCGCGTACACGCTGACGATCGAGCAGGAGGGCGGCAGCGGCATCGTCGTGCCGGGCCGCGGGTTCCTGCTCAACAACGAGCTGACCGACTTCTCGTTCACGCCGGTGACGCCGGGCGTCCCCGACCCGAACCTGCCGGGCCCGGGCAAGCGCCCGCGCTCGTCGATGGCCCCGACGATCGTCCTCGACCACGGCCGCCCGCTCTTCGCGACGGGCTCCCCGGGTGGCGCGTCGATCATCACGACGGTCCTGCAGGTGATCCTCGGCCGCCTGGACCGGGGGTTGTCCCTGGAGGACGCGATCGCGGCCCCGCGGGCATCGCAGCGCAACTCGGCGGCCGCCCAGGTCGAGCAGGCGTTCCTGGACCAGCCCGAGACGGCGGCGCTGCGCGCTCGCGGCCAGGGCTTCTCGACGGCCCCGGCGGAGATCGGCGCGGCCACGGGAGTGGAGCACCTGCGCGACGGCCGCTGGCTGGCCGCGGCGGAACCGGTCCGGCGCGGCATCGGCGCGGCACAGGTGGTGTGGCCCGCGCACTGGTAGGGCGCGAGCGCGCCGGGAACATCGGGGCCTTCTAGACTCGGCCCCGATGTTCCAGCCACCTGAAACCCCGCTCCCGCCGGGGGTGGGCCGATGAAGCTCGTCTTCGCCGGCACTCCCGAACCGGCGGTCCCCGCGCTGCGCGCGCTGCTCGACTCCGGGCGGCACGAGGTCGTCGCGGTCGTCACCCGTCCCGATGCGCAGGCCGGCCGCGGCCGCCGGGTCGTGCGGTCGCCCGTCGGCGCGCTCGCCGACGAGCACGGCATCGAGGTCCTCACGCCCGCCCGCGCCGGTGATCCCGCCTTCCTCGCGCGGCTCACCGAGCTCGCGCCGGACGCCTGCCCGGTCGTCGCCTACGGGGCGTTGCTGCCGCAGGCCGCCCTCGACATCCCGCGGCTCGGCTGGGTGAACCTGCACTTCTCGCTGCTGCCCGCGTGGCGCGGCGCCGCGCCGGTCCAGGCCGCGATCCGGGCCGGCGACGAGATCACCGGGGCCTCGACGTTCCGGATCGTCAAGGAGCTGGACGCGGGCCCGGTCTACGGCGTCGTCACCGAGGCCATCGGCGCCACCGACACGGCGGGCGGCCTGCTCGGGCGGCTCGCGGAGTCCGGGGCGAAGCTGCTGCTGTCCACCATGGACGGTCTCGCCGACGGCAGCCTGGTCGCGCGCGAGCAGCCCGCCGAGGGCCTCAGCTACGCGCCGAAGGTGACGGTCGAGGACGCGCGCGTGTCCTTCGCCGACCCGGCCTCGGCGGTCGACCGGCAGATCCGGTCGGTCACGCCGGACCCGGGCGCGTGGGCGGAGTTCCGCGGCGAGCGCTTCAAGCTCGGCCCGGTCACGGTGCTCGACGAGCCCGGCCCGCCGCCGGGCGAGATCGTCGTCGAGCGCAAACGGGTGCTGGTCGGGACGGCGACGAAGCCGCTGCGGCTCGGCGACGTCCAGGCACCCGGCAAGAAACGGATGGCGGCCACCGACTGGGCGCGCGGTACGAGGATCGACCAGGGAGAGCGCCTCCGGTGAACGACAACAGGGAACGACGTCCGTCACGGCCGCAGCGGGGCCGCCCGGCGCCGCGCAAGGAAGGCCCGCGCCGCCCGCCGTCGGTGGACCCGGCCCGGCAGGCCGCGTTCGACGTCCTCGCGGCCGTGCGGACCAAGGACGCCTACGCCAACCTCGTCCTGCCGGACCTGCTGCGCGAGCGGCGGATCACCGGCCGCGACGCGGCGCTGGCCACCGAACTCGCGTACGGCGCTTCGCGCGCCCAGGGGCTGCTCGACGCCGTCATCGAGTCGTGCGCGGAGCGGCCGCTCTCGCAGACCGACCCCGCGGTGCTCGACGCGCTGCGCCTCGGCGTCTACCAGCTGCTGCGCACGCGCATCCCCGAGCACGCCGCCGTGACGTCCACTGTGGATCTCGTGCGCGCGGAAGGGGGTTCGTGGGCAACGGGTTTCGCGAACGCCGTCATGCGCAAGGTGTCCGAAAAGGACGAAGCGGCGTGGCTCGACGAGCTCGCGCCGGACGACGCGGCCGACCCGATCGGGGCCTACGCGCTGCGGACCGCGCACCCGCGCTGGATCGCCCGCTCGTTCGCCGAAGCGCTGGGCGACAAGGGCGCCGGCCTCAAGGCCGCGCTCGAAGCCGACGACGCGCGGCCCGAGGTGCACCTCGTCGCCCGTCCCGGCGAGATCAGCGCCGACGAGCTGGCCGCGATCACCGGCGGCGACCCGGCGCCGTACTCGCCCTACGGCGTCCACCTGCCCGCGGGCGCCGGCGACCCGGCCGGCATGGAGCCGGTCCGCGAGCGGCTCGCGGCGGTCCAGGACGAGGGCAGCCAGCTCTGCGCGATCGCCGCGACGAAGGTGCCCGTCGAAGGCACCGACGAGCGCTGGCTCGACCTGTGCGCGGGCCCCGGCGGCAAGGCCGCGCTGCTCGGCGCGCTGGCGGCGCTGAGCGGGGCCACCGTGGACGCTGTCGAGATCGCGCCGCACCGCGCGAAGCTCGTCGAGAAGGCCACGAGCGGGCTGCCGGTGAAGGTGCACGTCGCCGACGGGCGCGAGAGCGGCCTGGAGCCGGGCTACGACCGGATCCTCGTCGACGCGCCGTGCAGCGGCCTCGGCGCCCTGCGGCGGCGGCCGGAAGCACGCTGGCGGCGTCAGCCGTCCGACGTCGCCGACCTGACGAAGCTGCAGGGCGAGCTGATCAACGCGGCCTACGCCCTGCTGCGGCCCGGCGGCGCGCTGACGTACGTCGTCTGCTCGCCGCACCTCGCCGAGACCGAAGGCGTGCTGACGGAGACGGCGCGCCGGCTGAAGGCCGAGGTGCTGGACGCGCGCGGGTTGTTCCCGGGCGTCCCGGAGCTCGGCGACGGCCCGTACGTCCAGCTGTGGCCGCACCGCCACGGCACGGACGCGATGTTCTGCGGCGTGCTGCGCAAACCGTGAGAACCCTCGGCCTGGTGGCCGGCTCGTGCGGCGGACTGGACGTCCGGTTCGCCGCCGAGCTGGCCCGCCCCGCCGCGGAGCGCGGCTGGCGGACGGCAATTACGTTGACGCCGACCGCGATGAGCTGGCTGGAGTCCGCGGGCGCACTCGACGAGGTCGCGGCATGCTCCGACCTGCCGATCCGCAGCGTCTCCCGCCTCCCGGGCGAGCCGCGGCCGCACCCGGACCCGGAGGTGTTCCTGTTCGCCCCGGCGTCGGCCAACTCGGTGGCGAAGCTGGCGCTGGGCATCGCGGACAACCAGGCCCTGACGGTGCTGGGCGACGTGCTGGGCGCGCCGGGGACCACGATCGTGGTGGCGTACCAGATCCAGGAGACCCGGGTCCACCACCCGGCGTGGCAGCGCCACCTCGACACCCTGTCGGAAGCCGGGGCGACGCTGCACCGGCTGGACGTCCGGCGGCCTTGGACCGAGGCGCTCGACCTGTTGCCTTGAGTGCCGCACGGGTTCCGGCGAGGCGGCGCCGGGCTGGGCGGCGGCCGGGTTCTCGCCGCGCCGGTGCCGGACACGGGAGCGCAGCCGCGGGGGCGCCCCCCACTTTCCACGCTACCGGTCACCACCGACAGTTCCGGCCCGCCGGGCTACGAGCACACCGCCGCGTCCATCGCCGCCAGGAGGTGGCCGCTCGTCTCCGCCGGGGTCGGGTTCTCGTTCAGCACCACCGTTGCCCGGCGTCCGCCCGGACCCACGCCCGCCAGGTTCGTGAAGCCGATGATCCCGCCTTCGTGCCCCCAGAACTGCCCGCACGACACCGGAATGCTCCCCAGCCCCAGCCCGTACCGCGCGCCCGGGACCCCCAGCTCGGCCGGGACCGTGCGGCGCATCTCCGTCAGCTCGGCCGGGCGCAGCAACCGCCCGCCCAGCAAGGCACCGTAGAACCGGTCCAGGTCGGCCGGGGTGCTCACCAGGCCACCCGCCGCGCCCGCGATCGTCGCGTCGAAGTCGCTGAAGTCCACCAGCCGACCGGCGATCGACGCGTAGCCGACCGGGTGCGGCGATGGCAGCTTCTCGTCGCCGCGGCGGGGCAGGTACGTCTCGCGCAAGCCGAGCGGCCGGGTGATGCGGTGCGCGATCGAGGTCTCCAGCGGCTGCCCCGTGACGCGCTCGACGAGCATCCCCGCAACGATGTAGTTCGTGTTCGAGTACGACCACCCGGTGCCCGGCGGGAACAGCGCCGGGTGCTTCAGGGCCATCGCCACCAGCTCGGCCGGCTCGGCGCCGCGGTGGCGCAGCGCCTCCGGGTCCGACAGGTCGAGGTCGTCGGTGTAGTTGTAGAGCCCGCTCGTGTGCTGGAGCAGCTGCCGCACGGTGATCCGGTGGTCCGGCAGCAACCCGGGCAGGTACTGCGAAACCGGCGCGTCCAGCTTCACCCGGCCCTCGCCCACGAGCTGCAGCACGACCGTCGCCACGAACGTCTTCGTGACGCTGCCCGCGCGGAAGGAACCGTTGCGCGGGAACGGTTTCCCGGTGGTGACGTCGCCGGTGCCGCTGCGCGTGACCCGCGTCCGGGCGCCGTCCTGGACCACCGCCGCCGCGCCCGGGACGCCGTCCTGGCCGGTCAGGACGTCCAAGCTCGCCTGCACCGGCGAGCCGGTCACCGGTGACCCGGCCACCGGTGACCCGGCCGCGAGCGCCGGTGCCGCCGTCGTGGCCGCGAGCAGGGCGGCGAGCGTGCCGGCCGTGATGATCCGCAAAGACTTCCGCATGAGAAAACCCCCTGGTGTCTCGGTGTTCCCCACGCTAGGGAGCCGGGACGCCAGGGGGCATGGGGCAGGCCGCCGGAACGGACCGGGGGCCTGCCCCACCACGCTCAGCGCAGCTTCAGGGCCCGCTTCAGGGTCCCGAAGAGGTCGGTCTGGTTGGTCAGCCCGACGATGTTGGCCGCCTGCGGGCCGAGACCCGCGATGCGCACCTGGGTACCGGTGTGCGACTGCGAGCCGCCGGTCTCCGCGGTGCCGTAGGCCAGCGTCATGTTCGCGCCCTCGTTGGTGACGAGCGTCGCGGTCAGGCCCGGGGTGGCCGTCGGCTCGACGATCTGGCTGCTGTGGCCGTGGTCGGCGGTCACCAGCACCAGGGTGTCGGGGTGGCTGCGGGCGAACGCCGTGCCCGCCGCGATCGCCGCGTCGAAGTCGACCGTCTCGCCGATCTGGCCGCACGGGTCGGCCGCGTGGTCCTGCTTGTCGATGCTCGCGCCCTCGACCTGGAGGAAGAAGCCCTTGTCCGCACGGCGGTCGTCGAGCAGCTCGAGCGCCTTGCGGGTCTGGTCGGCCAGCTTCGGCTGGGTCTTGGGCAGGTTCGCGTTCGTGGCGCAGCGGGTAGGCGCGGTGCCGCCGTGGACGGCCGCCGGGCCGGTCCAGTTGACCGGCATGTTGCCCTCGGCGAACAGGCCGAGGACCGGCTTGCCCTTCGCCGCCTTCGCCAGGTCGGCCGCGGTGTTCACGACGTTGTAGCCGGCCGCCTTGGCCTGCTCCAGCACGGTCTTGCCCTTGAACTTCCCGGCCGTCACCGGCTGGTTGAAGTACTTCGCGCCGCCGCCCAGCAGGACGTCGGGGCGGGTCTGCACCAGCTGCTCGGAGATCGAGCCGAGGCCGCCGTTCTCCTTGGCGTTCTTCGCGCACTTCGCGGTCGTCTCGACCGGGCCCTTGCAGTCGCGGTTGACGACGTGCGAGCCGAGCACGGCCGGGGTCGCGTCCTGGACCTCGGCGGTGGTGACGTCGCCGGTGCGCAGGCCGTTGCGCTTGGCGATCTCGAGGATCGTCGGGACGTCGTTGCCGTACGCGTCGACGGAGATCGCGCCGTTGTAGGTCTTGGTGCCGGTGGCCCAGCCGGTGCCGGACGCGGCCGAGTCGGTCACGTAGTTCGGCTTGGCCGGGTTGTTCTGCTCCACGGCGTACGTCGTGTAGTCGCCGGTGAGCGGCAGCTCGTCCATCGCGAGCCGGCCGGCGGCGCCGCGCTCGTAGTTGCGGGCGGCGGTGATCTCCGACTGACCCATGCCGTCGCCGATGAACAGGATCACGTTGCGGGCGTGCCCGCCCTGGATCGCCGAACGGACGTCGTTCGTGCGGTCACCGGTGCCGGCGGACGAGCGCGCGTCGGCGTTGTCGGAGCCGTTGGTGGCCAGGGCGACGGGGGCGGCGGCGACCAGCGCGGCGCCGAGTGCGCCCGCGACCAGCCACCGGCGGCGGCCGGCGAACAGCGAAGCCATGTTTCTCCTCATTGGGGGACTTCGGGAGGTAAGCGCCCGGATTCCGGACACGTGCTATTAGTCCTTCTGCATGTGTGGTGCGCAGGGACTGGGGGTGACGCCCGGGTGTCCGCTGGCCGAACTCCTGACTTCCCGCGGGTGACCGGGAGCACGTCGGTTATTGACCGGCGAGGTGTCCCGGCCGCACGACGCCCGATTCGTACGCTATGACCACCGCTTGGCTGCGGTTGCCGGCGCCGAGCTTGCCGAAGATGTTGCCCACGTGGGTCTTCACGGTCTCCAGGCTGATCACCAGCGCCGCCGCGATGTCCTGGTTGGACAGTCCGCCGGCGATCAGCCGGAGCACCTCGGCTTCGCGCCGGGTGAGCGTTTTCGCCGCCCGCGCGTGCTTCCCGCCCGGCGCCCGCGCGGTCACCAGCCGCCGGATCGCCTCGGGGAACAGCAGCGAGTCCCCGGCGGCGACGGTCCGGACGGCGTGCGCGATCTCCTCCTTGCGCGCCCGCTTCAGCAGGAACCCGCTGGCCCCGGCCAGCAGCGCTTCGTGGACGTAGTCGTCGTTGTCGAACGTCGTGACGACGAGGATCTTCGGCGGGTCGTCGAGCGCGGCGAGCACCTGCCGGGTGGCTTCGATGCCGTCGGTGCCGGGCATCCGGACGTCCATCAGCACGACGTCCGGGCGGCTCCGGCGCACCGCGGGCAGCACTTCGGCGCCGTCGGCCGCTTCGCCGACCACGGGCAGGCCCTGCTGCTCCAGCAGCGCCCGCAACCCGGTGCGGACCAGCGGTTCGTCGTCGGCGAGCAGCACCGTCGGCGTCATGCGCCGGCCCGCAGCGGGATGGTCGCGCGCAGCCGCCACCGCTCGCCGTCCGGGCCCGCGGCCAGCTCGCCGCGCAGGGCTTCGACGCGCTCGGCCAGCCCGGTCAGCCCGCGCCGCCCGGTCCGCGGCCGATCGACGGCCAGCGCGTTCACCACGGCGATGGCGAGCTGCTCCGGCCCGGCCTCGACCCGGACGTCGACCGCGCCCGGACCGGCGTGGCGCAGGGCGTTCGTCAGGCCCTCCTGGACGATCCGGTAGCCCTCCCGCGACACCGCGGCCGGCAGCGCGGTGACCGGCCCGGCGACCGCCAGCCGGACGTCGAGCCCGGCTTCGCGGGCGCGCACGGCGAGGACGTCGACCTCGGCCAGCGTGCGCTGCGGCTCCTTCGCCGCGGGCTCGTCGCGGAGCAGGCCCAGCACGTGGTCGAGGTCCTCCAGCGCGCTGCGGGAAGCTTCTTCGATCGTGCCGAGTGCGCGCCGCGCCTGCGCCGGGTCGGTCTCGACCAGCCCGGCCGCGGCGGCCGCCTGGATCGTCGACGTCGTGAGCGTGTGCCCGATCGAGTCGTGCAGCTCGCGGGCCAGCCGGTTGCGCTGGGCGAGCACGGCGGCCTGGCGTTCGGCGAGCACCGCGCGCTCGGTGTCCGACGGCCCGAGCAGCGCCTCGGCACCGGCCCGGAAGGCGCGGGTGGCGCCCGCGACCAGCACGATCGCGCCGGCGAGCAGCACGACGCCGAAGGGGACCGACCAGGCGCCGAGCGGGACGTCGTCCCAGAACAGGCTGATCCGGTCCTGGCCGCCGGCCAGCCAGACCGCGGGCACGAGCAACCCCAGCGCGAAGAACGCGAGCACGGTGAGCAGCACGCCGCTCAGCAGCGTGTGCAGGGCGAGCCACAGGCCCGAGCGCAGCCGCGAACCGGCGTCGGGACGCCCGGCCGGGGCGGGGACGGCGGTGCCGAGCAGGACGTTCGCCAGCCCGATGCCGAGGCGCCGCACCGGCCCCAGCAGGCCCAGCAGCCCCGTGAGCACCGCGATGGCGATCAGGGCGAGCAGGGCCCGTACTCGTGAATCGGTTTCGACGGACACCGCCGCGGCGAAGGCGAAGGGGGACACCGGCACCATGAGGAGGGCGCCCGCGACGGCGAACGGCAGGCTTCGGTAGCTGCCGATCCGCGCGAGGGACGGGAAGAATCCGGACATGCGGCGAGCCTAGGGCGGCCGGAGTGGCGCACACCTCCCTCCGCGGAGCCAGATCCTGGTCACAACCGGTTAGCGACCGTTAGCAGCGGCCTCCTACACTCGGGACGTGGCAGACCGACCCCTGATCGCCCCCAGCATCCTGTCCGCGGACTTCGCCCGGCTCGGCGAGGAGATCGCCGCCGTCGCGAGCGGCGGGGAGACCCGTGCCGACTGGGTCCACGTCGACGTGATGGACGCGCACTTCGTGCCCAACCTGACCCTCGGCCTCCCCGTCGTGAAAGCGCTGCTGAAGAGCACCGACGTGCCGATCGACTGCCACCTGATGATCGACGACCCGGACCGCTGGGCGATCGGCTACGCCGAGGCCGGCGCCTACAACGTCACCGTGCACGCCGAAGCCGCGAAGGACCCGATCGCGCTCGCGAAGAACCTGCGTGCCGCCGGGGCGAAGGCCGGCCTGTCGCTCAAGCCGGGTACCGCGCTCGAACCGTGGCTCGATGCGCTCAAGCACTACGACACGCTGCTCGTGATGTCGGTCGAGCCGGGCTTCGGCGGGCAGTCGTTCATCGCCGACGTCCTGGAGAAGGTCCGCACCGCGCGGCGGCTGGTCGACACCGGGCACCTGAAGCTGGTCGTCGAGATCGACGGCGGCATCAACGCGGACACGATCGAGCAGGCCGCGGAGGCGGGCGTCGACTGCTTCGTCGCCGGGTCCGCCGTCTACGGCGCCGGCGACCCGGGCAAAGCGGTCGCCGCGCTGCGCGAGCAGGCGGCCCGGGGCCGGGCGGGCTGACCCACCCGGGCGGCACCGGAGAAGCCACCGGGCCGCGGCGGGTGTTGGATGGGGAGCAGCGGCGCACAAGGAGGCAGGACGTGTTCACCGGCATTGTCGAGGAGATCGGCGAGGTCACCTCGGTCGAGCAGCTGACCAACGCGGCGCGGCTGCGGGTCCGCGGCCCGCTGGTGACCAGCGACGCCGCGCACGGCGACTCCATCGCGGTCAGCGGCGTGTGCCTGACCGTCGTCGAGGTGGGGGACGGCGAGTTCACCGTCGACGTCGTCAACGAGACGCTGCAGCGCTCGAGCCTGGCCAAGGTCGCGGTCGGCGACCGGGTCAACCTGGAGCGCGCGACCCCGGCGGGCGGGCGGCTCGGCGGGCACATCATGCAGGGCCACGTCGACGGGACCGGGGTCTTCCTGGGCCGTGACGGCAACGGCGTCACGACGTTCGCGCTGCCGGGGCACCTGTCCCGGTACGTGGTCGAGAAGGGCTCGATCGCGGTCGACGGCATCTCGCTGACGGTCGCGGCGATCAGCGCCGACCAGTTCGCGGTGGCCCTGATCCCGACCACCCTCGAGGCGACCACGCTCGGCGGGCGCGAAGCGGGCGACCTGGTCAACCTCGAAGTCGACGTGGTCGCGAAGTACGTGGAGAAGCTGGCCGAGGCGCACATCCGCGACCAGGTGCACAATCGGGACGGCGGCACGGAGGAGCGGTCATGAGTGAGACGAGTGCGGCAGAGCCCGAGGCGGGCTGGACCCCGTGCGGCACCGGCGCGGTGTTCGACGCCGACGCCATCGAGCGGGCCATCGCGGACATCGCGGCGGGCCGCGCGGTCGTCGTGGTCGACGACGAAGACCGCGAAAACGAGGGCGACCTCATCTTCGCCGCCGAAAAGGCGACGCCGGAGCTGCTGGCCTTCATGGTCCGCTACACCTCGGGGTACGTCTGCGTGGCGCTGACCGAGTCCGAAGCGGACCGGCTGGACCTGCCGCCGATGTACCACACCAACCAGGACGCGCGGGGCACCGCGTACAGCGTCACGGTCGACGCCGCCGACGGCATCACCACCGGCATCTCGGCCGCCGACCGCGCGCACACGATCCGCCTGCTGGCCGACCCGGCGTCGACGGCGAAGGACTTCCGCCGCCCCGGCCACGTCGTCCCGCTGCGCGCCAAGGAAGGCGGCGTGCTGCGCCGCCCCGGGCACACCGAGGCGTCGGTCGACCTGGCCCGGCTGGCCGGGCTCGCGCCGGCGGGCGTCCTCTGCGAGATCGTGTCGCAGAAGGACGAAGGCGACATGGCGCGCCGCGACGAGCTCGAGGTGTTCGCGGCCGACCACGACCTGGCGATCATCACGATCGCCGACCTGATCGCCTACCGCCGGCGCACCGAGAAGCAGGTCGAGCGCGTCGCCGAGGCGCGCATCCCGCTGTCCGCGGGCACGTTCCGCGCGGTCGGCTACGACTCGCTCCTGGACGGCATCGAGCACGTCGCGTTCGTCTACGGCGAGATCGGCGACGGCCAGGACATCCTGGTGCGCGTGCACTCCGAGTGCCTGACCGGCGACGTCTTCGGCTCGCTGCGCTGCGACTGCGGCCCGCAGCTGGAAGCGGCACTGGAAGCGGTGGCCGCCGAAGGCCGCGGCGTCGTGCTCTACATCCGCGGCCACGAGGGCCGCGGCATCGGGCTGCTGCACAAGCTGCAGGCCTACCAGCTGCAGGACGACGGCGCGGACACGGTGGACGCGAACCTCGCCCTCGGCGTCCCGGCCGACGCCCGCGACTACGGCACCGGCGCGCAGATCCTGTGCGACCTCGGCGTCCGCACCATGCGGCTGCTGTCGAACAACCCGGCCAAGCGGATCGGCCTCGAGGGGTACGGCCTGCGCGTCACCGGGCGCGTGCCGCTGCCGATCTCGCCGAACCCGGAGAACCTGCGCTACCTGCGGACCAAGCGCGACCGGATGGGGCACGACCTGGCCCAGCTGGAGCACTACGACCAGGTCGGCGCGGGCACCGAGCACGCGGATGGAGGACCACAGTGAGCGGCGACGGCCGTCCCGACGTTTCGCCGGACCTGACCGGCTGCAAGTCCCTCAAGCTCGGCATCGTGGCGACCCGCTGGAACGCGGACATCACCGACGTCCTGCTGGAGCGCGCCCTGTTCGCGGCGCGCGAGGCGGAGCTGGAGGAGGACCCGACGGTGGTCCACGTCGCGGGCGCGGTCGAGCTCCCGGTGGTGGCGCAGGCACTGGCCCGCAACCACGACGCGGTGGTCGCACTGGGCGTGGTCATCCGCGGCGGCACCCCCCACTTCGAGTACGTGTGCGACGCGGTGACGGCAGGCCTGACCCGCGTGGCCCTGGACGAGAGCACGGCGGTCGGCAACGGCGTCCTGACGTGCGACACGCACGAGCAGGCGGTGGACCGCTCGGGCCGGCCGGGCGCCAAGGAGGACAAGGGCTACGAGGCGACGGTGGCCGCCTTGGACACGGCGCACGTGCTGAAGAGCCTGCGCCAGCCGTGGACCGAGCGGGGTTTCGTGTGACCGTGAAGACTCTCCTCGTGATCCGCCCCCGCCGCGCACTGATCATGTGCAGCGTCCTGGCGATGGCCCTGCTGGCGGTGTTCGTGGTGGTGGCGGTGTTGCTGCGCAACGGCGACACGGGCGTCCACTTCCAGCGCTCCGACCAGGCGGCGATGATCGGCATCGGCATCCTGCTGGCGTGCGGGGTGATGCTGTTCGCGATCGCGAGGGTCCGCGCGGACGAGGAGGGCATCGAGGTCCGCAACGTGGTGATGACCCGGCGGTTCGCGTGGAGCGAGGTGCTGTCGGTGAGCTTCCCGGATGGCGCGTCGTGGGCGCGGTTGGAGCTGCCGGACGACGAGTACCACGCGGTGATGGCGGTGCAGGCGGTCGATCGTGACCGTGCGGTGGAGGCGGTCCGTGCGTTGCGGAAGCTGCACCGCGCGGCCACCGGCGGCTAGCCGCCCCTGATCTGACGGGCCAGTTCGCGAGCGCGCTGCTCGGTGAACTTGCCGGTGATCTGGGTGGTGCCGTCGAGGATCGCGACCTGGATGTTCGGCGCCGACAGCACCTGGCTGTCCACGACGAACGCGACCTGCTGGTTGAGGTTCTTGCTCGTGAAGTCGGCCCAGGTCTTCGTGCCCGCCGACTTGAACGTGAGGTTCACGACCCATTGCCCGCGCTGCTGGTCGTAGCCGGCCGTCGCGTCGGCCACTTCGCTCCCGGGGAGGAACTCGGGCTCGAGGACGTAGGCCGTGTCGTCGGTCTGCCCGCAGGTGACCAGCGGCAGGGAACGATCGTCGTGGCCCGCCAGCGGGTCGGGCCTGCCGGGCGTGCAGTCGATCGCCTGCACGGCGGCGGTCTGCTGGGCCGCGTCCCAGCTTTGCCGGGCCGCCTGCGAGAGCGGCGCGCCGGTTCCCGTGCCGCCGATCCGCGAAGCGTAGGCCACGACCTTGCGGAACCCCGCCGGCTTCGGACCGCTGACCGGCGCGGCCGATGACGGCGCCGCCGGGGCGGGCACGGCCTGGCCGGCGACGACGGCGCCGCACCCGGCCGAGGTCAGCAGAGCGAAGGCCGAAAGGAACACCGCGAAGCGCATGAGCCCCAAGTCGGCGGCGCGGCCTCGCCTGTTACGCCCGGCTCAGAGGTCCAGGTCGACCACGATCGGCGCGTGGTCGGACGGCCCCTTCCCCTTCCGCATGTCCCGGTCCACGTAGGAATCCGTCACCGCGTCGGTGAACGCCGCGTTCCCGTACACCAGGTCGATCCGCATGCCCTTGTTGTTCGGGAAGTTCCCCGCCCGGTAGTCCCAGTACGTGAACGGGTGGTCGTACTTCAACGGCCGCGGGAACACGTCCGACAACCCCAGCTTCCGCAGCCGCGCCAAGGCCTCGCGCTCCGGCGGTGTCACGTGCGTCGACTCGGCGAACACCGCGATGTCCCACACGTCCGCATCCGTCGGCGCGACATTGAAGTCACCCAGAACCGCGAAGGGCTCGGAAGAAAGCTCCGAAGAAACGAGAGACCGCAACGCCTCCAGCCACTCCAGCTTGTACGCGTAGTGCGGGTTGTCCGGCTCCCGCCCGTTGGGCACGTACACCGACCACACCCGCACCCCACCGCACGTGGCGCCGACGGCCCGCGCCTCCGCGGCGCCGTCGAACGAAGGTTCACCGGGCAGCCCGCGCACGACGTCCGACAACCCCACGCGCGACACGATCCCGACGCCGTTCCAGCGCCCCAGCCCGTACGCGGCGACCTCGTACCCCAGCGCCTCGACCTCGGCGGCGGGGAACTTCTCCGTCGTGTTCTTCAGTTCTTGCAGGCACAGCACGTCCGGTGCCGTCCGCTCCAGGAACTCCAGCACGCGCGGCAGGCGGGGGACGATGGAGTTCACGTTCCACGTGGCGATCCGCATGCCCGCGAGCATCCCACACGCCACCGACGAAACCGGGGCGGCGCGAGACCGCGCCGCCCCGGGAACTCACACGCCCGCGGTCGTCCGGATCCAGGAGCGGCTCGAAGCCACGCTGGCGTAGTTGTTCGTGCCGCGCGTGTTGGTGCCGCTCTGGTTCTGGACCGTCGACGCGACGCCGACCTGCACGCCGCCCGACACCTCGGGGCCGCCCGAGTCGCCCTTCCACGCCGAGCCGTTGATGCCGACGCTCTGGATCGCGCGGCCGCCGTAGGCGTCCGTCGAACGGCCGGTCACCTGGACGTTCGCCGTCTTGAGGGCCGAGGCCGGCGGGCCGGTCGGGGTGGTGCGGCCCCAGCCGTAGAGCTGGTTGGTGCTGCCCGTGGACGGGTCCGCGCTGCCCAGCTTGATCGGCGCCGCGCTCGTCGCCGACGCCAGGTGCAGCAGCGCGATGTCGCCGTTCGGGGACTCGTACTTCCCGTCGACGGCGATCTGCGTGCCCGAGAACAGCGTGTTGCTGCCGACCTTGACGTGCATGCCCGAGCCGTCCTGGTCGAGGCAGTGCACGGCGGTCATCACCCAGCGCGCGGCGATGACCGTGCCGGAGCAGTTGAAGCCCTCGAAGTCGCGGCCCGGGGTGTTGACGTACACCTGGGCGCCCCACGAGACGGTGGGGGCGGTCGTGCCGCCGACGATGTTCGGCTGGACGCCGGCGGTGGCGACGGCGCCACCCGCGAGGGTCAGCGCGACGGCGGCCGCCGAAGCGGCGCCCAGAACACGGAGAGAGCTCACGGTGGTGATCCTTTCGGAAGAGCCCGGAACAGGCTGGTCGGAAAGTAACCACCGCGTCACCCGGGGGGACACCGACGAAGGTCGGAAGCGGACGAACACCCTACTTCCGACGGGGCCGCCGGGGGCGTGCGAAAACTGTCGGTGCCGCCCCATAGTCTTGACCCGTGGCTGACCCGACCACCTACCGTCCCTCGCCGGGGAGCATCCCGGATGCCCCTGGCGTGTACAAATTCCGCGACGCGACCAGGCGGGTCATCTACGTCGGCAAGGCGAAAAGCCTCCGCAGCAGGCTGAACTCCTACTTCGCCGATCTCTCCGGCCTGCACCCGCGCACGCGCCAGATGGTCACCACGGCCGCGAGCGTCGAGTGGACCGTGGTCACCACCGAGGTCGAGGCGCTCCAGCTCGAGTACAACTGGATCAAGGAGTTCGACCCCCGGTTCAACGTCCGCTACCGCGACGACAAGAGCTACCCGATGCTCGCGGTGACGCTGAGCGAGGAGTTCCCCCGCCTGCACGTCTACCGCGGCGCGCGCAAGAAGGGCGTCCGGTACTTCGGCCCGTACGCGCACGCGTGGGCCATCCGCGAAACGCTCGACTTGCTGTTGCGCGTGTTCCCGGCCCGCACCTGCTCGGCCGGGGTGTTCCGGCGCCACGGCCAGATCGGCCGCCCGTGCCTGCTCGGTTACATCGACAAGTGCTCGGCGCCGTGCGTCGGGCGCGTCTCGGCCGGCGAGCACCGCGACATCGTCGAGGACTTCTGCGACTTCCTGGCCGGCAAGACCGACGTCATGATCAAGCGGCTCGAAACCGAGATGGCCGCCGCGTCCGAGGAGCTGGAGTTCGAGCGCGCCGCCCGCCTGCGCGACGACCTGGGCGCGCTGCGCCGGGCCATGGAGAAGCAGGCCGTGGTGCTCGGCGACGGCACGGACGCCGACGTCGTCGCGTTCGCCCACGACGACCTCGAAGCCGCGGTCCAGGTCTTCCACGTGCGCGGCGGCCGGGTCCGCGGCCAGCGCGGCTGGGTGATCGACAAGGCCGAGGAGATGGACGTCCCGGCGCTGGTCGACCACTTCCTCACCCAGTTCTACGGCGACGAAGCCGAGCTGGACGCCCGCGACGACGTCGACGCCGGGCCGGTGGTCCCGCGCGAGGTGCTGGTCCCGGAGCTGCCCGCGGACGCCGAGGCGGTCGCGGAGTGGCTGAGCGGGCTGCGCGGCTCGCGGGTCCAGCTGCGGGTGCCGCAGCGCGGCGACAAGAAGGCGCTGGCGGAGACCGTGCAGCGCAACGCGGGGGAGGCGTTCACCCAGCACAAGCTGCGCCGCGCGGGCGACCTGACGGCCCGCTCGGCGGCGTTGACCGAGCTGCAGGAGTTCCTGGCGCTCGACACCGCGCCGCTGCGCATCGAGTGCATCGACATCAGCCACATCCAGGGCAGCGACGTCGTGGCGTCGCTGGTCGTGTTCGAGGACGGGCTGGCGCGCAAGTCCGAGTACCGCCGCTTCGCGCTGCGCGAGGCGGCCGAAGAGGGTGACGTCGCTTCGATCGCCGAGGTCGTGCGCCGCCGCTTCTACCGCTACCTCAAGGAAACGGCGGAGGAGACGAGCAAGCCCGGCCTCGACCCGGAGACCGGGCGGCCGAAGAAGTTCGCCTACCCGCCGAACCTGCTGGTCGTCGACGGCGCGGGCCCGCAGGCGACCGCGGCCGCCGACGTGCTGGCCGAGCTGGGGATCACCGACATCGCCGTGGTGGGGCTGGCGAAGCGGCTCGAAGAGGTGTGGCTGCCGGCGGACCCGGACCCGGTGATCCTGCCGCGCACGTCGGAGGGGCTGTACCTGCTGCAGCGGCTGCGCGACGAGGCCCACCGGTTCGCCATCGCCTACCACCGCGAGAAGCGCTCCAAGCGCCTGCAGACGTCCGAATTGGACAGTGTGCCGGGGTTGGGGCAGGCTCGCCGGACCGCGCTGATCAAGCACTTCGGCTCGGTGAAGAAGCTCAAGCAGGCCAGGATCGAAGAGATCGAGGCGGTGCCCGGCTTCGGCAGGCGCACCGCGGAGGCCGTGGTCGCCGCGCTGGCCGGGGAGTCCGGCGCGAGCAACGGCACGAAAGCAGGGGAGTAGGGAAACACAGTGAGTGCGCAAGAGGAGATCCGCGGGTCCGGCATGGAGGTCGCGGTCGTGTCCGGGTTGTCCGGGGCGGGCCGCAGCACCGCGGCCAAGTGCCTGGAGGACCTGGGCTGGTTCGTCGTCGACAACCTGCCCCCGGAACTGATCGCCACCATGGTCGAGCTGGGCGCGCAGGCGCGCGGCGCGATCACGAAGGTGGCCGTCGTCATGGACGTGCGCTCGCGCGCGTTCACCGACGACCTCGCCTCGGTCATCAAGGACCTGGACGCCCGGGGCTACAAGCCGCGCGTGCTGTTCCTGGAGGCGACCGACGCCGTGCTGGTGCGGCGGTTCGAGGCCGTCCGCCGCGGCCACCCGATGCAGGGTGACGGCCGGCTCGCCGACGGCATCACGGCGGAGCGGACGCTGCTGGAGCCGCTGCGCGAGGAAGCCGACCTGGTGCTCGACACGTCCTCGCTGTCGGTGCACGACCTGCGCGCCAAGATCGAGGACGCGTTCGGCTCCGAGGCGAGCACCCAGACCCGGGTCACCGTGCTGTCCTTCGGCTACAAGTACGGCCTGCCGATGGACGCCGACCTGGTGATGGACGTCCGGTTCCTGCCGAACCCGTTCTGGATCCCGGAGCTGCGCGAGCACACGGGCCTCGACGGCGAGGTCCGCAACTACGTCCTCTCGCAGGAGGGCGCCGAGGAGTTCCTCGACCGCTACCACCAGCTGCTGCGGCTGATCGGCGCCGGCTACAAGCGCGAGGGCAAGCGGTACCTGACGCTGGCCGTCGGCTGCACCGGCGGCAAGCACCGCAGCGTGGCGCTGTCCGTGGAGCTCGCCCAGCGTCTGTCCAAAGAGGACGGAATGGCCGTGAAGGTGGTGCACCGCGACCTTGGTCGTGAATAACGTGCGCGCGGTCGCCCTCGGGGGCGGCCACGGGCTGCACGCCACGCTGTCCGCGGTGCGCCGGGTGACCCCCGACGTCACCGCGATCGTGACCGTGGCCGACGACGGCGGATCGTCCGGCCGGCTGCGGCGCGAACTCGGGCTGCTGCCGCCGGGCGACCTCCGGCAGGCCTTCGCGGCCTTCGCCGCGGAGGACGGCGGAACGCTGTGGGCGGAGGTCTTCCAGCACCGCTTCGGCGGCGACGGCGCACTGGCCGGGCACGCGGTGGGGAACCTGCTGCTCGCCGGGCTGTTCGAGGTGCTCGGCGACCCGGTCGCCGCGCTCGACGAAGCCCGGCGCCTGATGGGCGTCTCGGGCCGGGTGCTGCCGATGTCGCCCGAGCCGCTGGAGATCGAGGGCGAGGTCAGCGGCCTCGACAGCGAAGACCCGTCGGCGCTGCGCCGGATCCGCGGCCAGGTCGCGGTGGCTTCGACCCCGGGGCAGGTGCGGCGGGTCAGCCTGCGCACGCCGGGCACCTCCGCGCGGCCGCCGGTGGCGTGCGAGGAAGCGGTCGAAGCGGTGCTCGCCGCCGACGTCGTCTTCCTCGGGCCGGGCTCGTGGTTCACGAGCGTTTTACCGCACCTGCTCGTGCCGGGGCTGCACGACGCGCTGGTGCGCACGACCGCCACGAAGGCGATCGTCCTCAACCTTGTCCCCCAGCCGGGGGAAACCGCGGGATTCTCTCCCGAGCGGCACCTGGACGTACTCTCCGAGCACGCGCCCCTGCTGCGGGTCGACGCGGTGATCGCGGACCGCGATTCCGTGCCCGACCCGGCGAATCTCCGGCGCGCGGCGGCCCGGCTGGGCGCGCGGGCCCACCTGGGGGCGGTGGCCGACCCGGAAGTGGCGGGACGGCATGATCCTGATGCGCTCGCGCGGTGCATGCGGGAGGCTCTCGGTCTCGGCAGGGGCGGGGAGCACGGGGGAGGAGCGAAAGGCAGGGAGGGGCAGTAATGGCGATGACCGCCGCGGTGAAGGACGAACTGAGCCGGCTGGAGATCACGAAGATCGGGCCGCGCCGGGCGGAGGTCGCGTCGCTGCTTCGCTTCGCCGGCGGGCTGCACATCGTGGCCGGCCGGGTGGTCGTGGAGGCGGAGCTGGACACCGGTTCGGTGGCGCGACGGCTGCGCAAGGAGATCCACGAGCTGTACGGGCACCATTCGGACGTCCACGTGATCACCGCCAGCGGGGGGCTGCGCAAGGGCACGCGGTACGTCGTGCGCGTGGTGAAGGACGGCGAGGGACTGGCCCGCCAGACCGGGCTGATCGACCAGCGGGGCCGCCCGGTGCGCGGGCTGCCCGCGGCCGTGGTGTCCGGGGGAGTGGCGGACGCGGAAGCGGCGTGGCGGGGCGCGTTCCTCGCGCACGG
The DNA here is from genome assembly GCF_040648295.1 of Amycolatopsis sp. NPDC049159. Classification (NCBI taxonomy): domain Bacteria; kingdom Bacillati; phylum Actinomycetota; class Actinomycetes; order Pseudonocardiales; family Pseudonocardiaceae; genus Amycolatopsis; species Amycolatopsis sp. NPDC049159. The sequence continues at coordinate 282,147 of NZ_JBEZDL010000009.1, read as the reverse complement.
TTCGCTGACCGAACCGGGCCGCTCGTCCTCGCTCGAGGTGACGTGCCCGGGTCCGGAGGCGGCGCTGGCCCTGGTGGGCGCGGCGCGCCGGATGGGCATCCAGGCGAAGTCGCGCGAGGTCCGCGGCGCGGACCGGGTGGTCGTCCGCGACGGCGACGCGATCGGCGCGCTGCTGACCCGCCTGGGCGCGCACACGAGCGTCCTGCAGTGGGAAGAGCGCCGGATGCGCCGCGAGGTCCGCGCGACGGCGAACCGCCTGGCCAACTTCGACGACGCGAACCTGCGCCGTTCGGCCCGCGCGGCCGTGGCGGCGGCGGCCCGCGTGGAGCGCGCGCTGGAGATCCTCGGCGAGACGGCCCCGGACCACCTGCTGGCGGCGGGCCGGCTGCGCCTGTCGAACCGGCAGGCGTCGCTGGAGGAGCTGGGCCAGCTGTCGGAGCCGCAGATGACGAAGGACGCGGTCGCCGGCCGCATCCGCCGCCTGCTGGCGATGGCGGACAAGCGGGCGAAGGACCTGAGCATCCCGGACACCGAGTCCGCGGTCACCCCGGAGATGCTCGAAGAAGAAGACGCCTGACCCGGGCTTCGAGCGCCCCAATGTGGCGTTAGGTGCGTCGGATGCACCGAACGCCCCATCGGGGCGCGGGTCAGCTGCCGTCGGTGGGGTGGCGGCCGGCGGCGTGCCGCGCGTTCCAGGCCTGCCGCATCGACTCGTGGCGGGCGCTGTTCTGCGCGTCGCGGCGGGCCTGCCAGACCGACGGGGTCAGGCGGCGGGTCACCAGCAGTTCGCCGGGCGCGTAGTCGTTGCCGCTGCTGCCGACCTCGAGGCCGGCCGCGGTCAGGATCTTCCGCATCGCCTCGCTCATCGCCGTGTCGATCTCGCGGAACAGCCGCGAGAACGCGGCGGCTTCGGCCCCTTCGCGGTGCGGGTCGTCGCCCCAGGCCTGCTGGCCCAGGTCCGCGAGCACGGTGTGCTCCCGCCACTCGACCAGCACGCCGCGCAGGTCCGGCACGTCGACCGACACCAGGGCGCCGGCCACGCCGACCGGGCGCTCGCCGGGACCGACCGGCAACCCGGCCGCGGCCAGTTCCGCCTGGACGATCCCCAAGAGCGCGTCGAGCCGGTAGCGCCGTTCCGGGTCGTGCCCGATGGATTCTTCGGTCATGGTCCTCCCCTTTGCGAACGGCGGCAGCGTACGCGGTTAACGAGAACCGCGATCTCGTAACACCGCGGTAGCGCCGGGGAGCGGTGCCCGAAACGCGGCGCCCCGAACCTCGGAAGCGACCGAGGGAAGGGGAAAGCATGCGCAACGCACGCCTGCAGGTGTCGCCTGAGGTCGGCACCTGGCTCGACCGCCGCAGCAGCAAGGCCGGGGACCGGACGTTCGCGGAGCTGGTCGCGGCGAAACGCGGCACCACCGTCTCCGTCGTCATCCCGGCGCGGAACGAAGAAGCCACCGTCGGCGCGATCGTCGGCGCCATCCGCGCCGAGCTCGCGGGCACGCTGGTCGACGAGATCCTCGTCGTCGACAGCCATTCGACCGACGCCACCGCCGAAGTCGCCGCCGCCGCGGGGGCCGACGTCGTCGCGCAGGACGCCGTCTTCCCCGGGCTCGGCGGCCTGCCGGGCAAGGGCGAGGCGCTCTGGAAGGGGGTCGCGGCGACCACCGGCGACCTCGTCGTCTTCGTCGACGGCGATCTGCACGACTTCACCACCGACTACGTCACCGGGCTGCTCGGCCCGCTGCTCACCGACCCGTCGGTCGCCTACGTCAAGGGCTTCTACCACCGCCCGCTCGGTGCCGAAGCCGACGGTGGCGGCCGCGTCACCGAGCTCGTCGCGCGGCCGCTGCTCAACATGTTCTGGCCGGAGCTGGCCGGCTTCGTGCAGCCCCTCGCGGGCGAGTACGCCGGCCGCCGCGAGGTGCTGGAGAGCATCCCGTTCGTCGTAAACTACGGCGTCGAGATCGGGCACCTCATCGACCTGCTGGAGCTGCGTGGCCTCGACGCGCTCGCCCAGGTCGACCTCGGCCACCGCGTCCACCGGCACCAGAGCACGCAGGCGCTGGGCCGGATGTCCGGGCAGATCATGCAGACGCTGTTCGACCGCTTGCAGCGCTACGACCGCCTGGTCACCGCGGTCCCGCCCGCGGCGATCCTCGCCCAGTTCCAGCGGGGCTCGTCGGACAGCGGGGTCGAGCGCGAACTCGTCCTGACCGACGTGACCTCGCCGCAGCGGCCACCGCTGAACAGCCTCGCGCTGCGGCACACGGCGTAGGCCTCAGACGGGTACGTGTTCGGGCTGCCACCCGGGCGGCCCGAACACGTACCCCGCGCGCTCGCGCCAGGTCCGGGCGGCGCGCAGGTCGCGCAGGATCGAGCCGTACTCGTGGAAGCCGACCTTGAGCAGGTGGTACGTGCCGATGTTCGTCGTCAGCCCGTACGTCGGCCGCTTCCCTTCGGGCACGAAGCTGCCGAAGAGCCGATCCCAGATGATCAGGATGCCGCCGTAGTTGGCGTCGAGGTATTCGGCGTCGCTGCCGTGGTGGACGCGGTGGTGCGACGGCGTGTTGAAGACGTACTCGAACCAGCGAGGCAGCTTGCCGACCTTCTCGGTGTGCACGAAGAACTGGTAGACGAGGTCGATCGAGAGGCCGGTCAGGATCATCCACGGCGGGATCCCGCACAGCGCCAGCACCGACCAGAACGGCAGCTGGAAGTACGGGGTCCACTTCTGGCGCAGCGCCGTCGAGAAGTTGTAGTGCTCGCTGGAGTGGTGCACCTGGTGCCCGGCCCACAGCAGCCGCACGCGGTGGCTGGCGCGGTGGTAGGCGTAGAAGACCAGCTCCTGGCCGAGCAGCATGAGCACCCACGTCCACCAGTCGCGCGGGTCCAGCCGCACCGGCGCCAGCTCGAAAAGCGCCGCGAAGACGAAGAGCATCACGAGCCGGAACAGCGCGTTGACGCCGACCGCGACGGTGCCCATCAGCATGCTCGTGCGGGTGTCGGCGACGCTGTAGCCGACCACGTTGTCGTCGTGCCCCAGCACGTGCACCGCGACGACCTCGATCGCCACGAACAGCAGGAACACCGGGGTCGCGAACAACACGGGGTCGCGCAGGTGCGCCAGGAACTCGGCCACGTCGCCTCCTAGTAGCTGACCATGCGGTAACTTACCCAAGGGTCACTTTACGCACGGTAGGCTCTCGGGCGTGACGGAGTCAAGGGCGGTCGGGACCAAGGGCATGCCGCGCGAAGAGCGCGAGGCCCAGCTCGTCGTGGCCGGCACGGAGGAGTTCGGCCGGGCCGGGTACGCGGGCGCGTCGATGGTCGAGATCGCGCGCCGCGTCGGGGTCACGAAGCCGTTGCTGTACCAGTACTTCGGCTCGAAGGACGGCCTCTACCTCGCCTGCCTGCACCGCGCCGGCGACCGGCTCACCGAGGGCGTCGCGACGACCATGGCGGGCGGCGGCGAGCCCGAGAAGATGCCGCTGAAGGTGCTGGCCGCGATCTTCACGACGTTCGACCACGACCGCTACGCGTGGCGCCTGCTGCGCGACGCGACGGTCCCGGCGACGGGCGACATCGCCACCGCGGCGGCGGACTACCGGCGCCGCCTGGACGCCTTCGCGCTCGTGGGCGCGACCGAGCTGATGACCTCACGCGGCCTGGCCGACCCGGCGGACATCGAAGCCATCGCCCAGGTCTGGACCGGCGTGGTCGACTCCCTGATCAGCTGGTGGATCGATCGCCCGGACGAGGACGCGACGGCGATGACGGTGCGCTGCGCCCGCATCATGGGTGGTTTGTTCGGCTGGTGACCCGGTTCAGGGCGGGACCGGCTTGGACGCCGGCGGCGGGCCCGGGAGGGAGGGCTGCCTGCTGCGGTTCCGGCCCGCAGGCTCGTCGTCGGGCGGCTCGCTCTCGTGCACCTCGGCGGTGAACCCGACCTCGCCGGTGTGCAGCCCGGTGAGCAGGAACAACGTTCCCGCCACGGCGGCCCCGCACAGCCCGTTGTGCTGGCCGGCGAAGCACGCCGAGAGATCGCCTTCGAACGGCTCCCCGCCGGCGCTGTGGACGTAGATCTGTCCATAGTGGACTGAACCCTCGCCGTGAACCACGGTTCGCATGCCGGTCATCAGGGCAGGGGACACCGACAGTTCTCGTTTACGCCTTTTGTCCGTTATTCTCGCCACGGAGAGTGGTGTTTCCAGATTGCCTTCCCGAACGGCGTAGCGAAACGGGCGCCGTTCGCGATTAATCAGGGAAGCCGTCCCGTCGAGAGGTGCCCGATGCCCGAACCCGCCACTCCCGTCCCGGCCGATCCCCGCCTCGCCGCGCGGTTCACCGAGGACCTGCTCGACGGCTGCCGGGTCCTGGCCAAGGACTACGGCTACCGGCCCGCCCAGTTCGAGCGGATGGTGATCGAGCACGGCGGCGTCGAAGCGGCCCGCCTGCTGCTGCGCGGCGCCGGCACCGCCGGCGGGTTCACCGTGCTCTGGGAGAAGAACCAGCTCGGCCGCAGCTCCGAGGCGACCATGCTCCGCACCGAATATTCGGAGCTCTTCACCTCGGACGAGCTCCTGCTCGCCCGGCGGCGGCTGGAGGAACACGGCTTCGACGTCGACGCCCACCTGCGCAGCCTCGCCGAACAGGGGTGAGCGCGGCAGGGGTGACCGGCGCCGCTCCGGTCACCCCTGCCGCGGCTTCTAGGCGGCCGCGCTGGACTTGCCGCGCAGCGCCACGTTCGCCGTCGACGCGCCCTTGATCGCCGCCTCGATCTGGGCCATCGTCGAGGACGACGTCAGGCCGGGGACCGTCGCGGTGTTCAGGGCGTAGAGCGTGAACGCGTACGGGTGGCTGGAGCCGCCCGGGCAGGGGCCGAAGTACTTCTGCGCGTTCGCCCCGCTGCCCATCGCCTTCTGCTTCGCGCCACCCTGGTCCGGGACGGTGTAGCCCGCCCCGAGCCCCTCCGGCAGCGACCGGGCCGACGCCGGCACGTCCCAGATCGCCCAGTGCAGCTTGTTCCCGCTGTTCGCGGTGTCGGCGAAGACGACCGCGTAGCCCTTGGCGCCCTCGGCGGCACCCCACGTCAGCGGCGGCGACGGGTCCTGGCCCGCCGTCCCGTCCCCGGCGCAGGTGTACTTGCCCGGGATGGTGGCGTTGTCGGCGAACGCGGAGCTCGTCAGCTTGAAGGCGCCCGGGGTGGTGCCGCCCGGGAACTTCAGCCGCACGATGACGTTGTCCAGCACCGACGGCGTGCCGCCGTTCTTGTCGTTGTTCGTCGAGGTCAGCCACAGCCCGCCGTCCGGGGTCTTCGTGACCGAGCGGAGGCGGCCCCAGCGGCCGGAGAACAGCGTGGACACCGTGCCGATGCCCGTGCCCGCCGCGTTGATCTGCGTCGCGAACATCTGCTCACCGGTGACGCCGGCGATGTAGATCCAGTCGTTGACGATCTCCAGCCCGCTCGGCCCGGCCTGCGAAGTCGGCCACGTCTTCTTCGGGGCGATGAAGCCGCTGCAACTGCCCTGCGTGCCTTCGCAGCTCGGCCAGCCGAAGTTGCCGCCCTTCTGGATCAGGTTGAGCTCGTCCTGGCTGCTCTCGCCGAACTCCGCCGCCCACAGCTGGCCGCGGGAGTCCCAGGCCAGGCCCTGCGGGTTGCGGTGGCCGTAGCTCCAGACGTACCGGGCGTTGCCGCCGGTGGCGTAGAACGGGTTGTCACCCGGCGCGGAGCCGTCCGGGTTGAGCCGGAGGATCTTCCCGTTGAGCGAGCTCTTGTTCTGCGCGTTGTCGCTGTTCTTCGCGTCGCCGACGGTGGCGTACAGCTTGCCGTCCGGGCCGAACTTGATCCGGCCGCCGTTGTGGTAGCGGTTCTTCGCGATCCCGGTCAGCACCGGCGTCGACGTCGAGGACAGCGTGGTGCCGTCGTAGGTCATCTTCACGATCCGGTTGTCCCCGGATGCCGTGTGGTACAGGTAGATCGCGTGGTCGCTCGCCCAGTTCGGCGAGACCGCCAGGCCGAGCAGGCCGCCTTCGCCGTTGGTGCCGACCGCGCCCGGCACCTTGCCCAGCGTGGTCTTCTGGCCGGACGGCGTCACCAGCAGGAGCTCGAAGCGGTCCCGCTCGGTCACCAGCGCGTTGCCGTTCGGCAGGAAGCCCACCGACCAGCCGAGGTCGACCTTCGCGATGTCCTTGTCGTACTCCGGGATGCCCCCTGCGCCGCCCGGAGCGGACGTCTTGGCGGTGACCGCGTTGCTCGCCGCGGAGCTGTTGCCGTCGGGGTCGCGCGCCTTGACCGTGAACGTGTAGGAGGTGCTCGGGTTCAGGTTCGTCACGGTCGTGCCGAGCGACGTCGTGGTCGCGACCTTCGTGGCGCCCTGGAAGACGTCGTACCCGGCGACCGTGCCGCCGTTGTCGGTGGAAGCGTTCCACGCCAGGGAAACGCTGTTCGCGGTGACGCCGGTGGAGCGCAGGTTGCCCGGCACGGTCGGCGGGGTGGTGTCGTCGCTCGGCGGCGTGGTGAAGGTGACCACGTTGCTCTGCTGCGATGGGTTGCCCGCCGCGTCGAACGCGCCGGCCGAGATGTCGTAGGCGGTGTTCGGGGTCAGGTTGGTCACCGTCGCCGACGTCGTGTTCCCGTCGACGGTCTTGAGGATGTTGCCACCGCGGTTGATCTCGTAGCGCACGACGCCGACGTTGTCGGTCGCGGCGGTCCAGGAGAATGTCGCGGCGGTGGGGAGGATGTCGCTCGCCTTGAGGTTCGACGGCGGCGTCGGCGGTTCGCTGTCGGCCGGCGCGGTGAAGGTGTCGGTGAGCTTGTCCGCGTTCGGGCCGCCGTTGGCGGTGGTCGCGGTGGTGCGGATCTTGTTGACGCCGGCGGTCAGCTGCACGTTCGCGGTGACGGTCTGCCACGTCGTCCACGCGCCGGTGCCGGGGAAGTCGACGGTGCCCTTGTCGCCGCCGTCGACGGTGAGCTTCACCGGCCGGTTGTCGGCGGTTCCGTTGGCGTAGCGGAAGGTCAGGGTGTGCGTGCCCGCCTGGGCGGCGTTCACGGAGTATTCGACGTAACTGCCTGTGACGTTGTCGAAGTTGACGAACCCGGTGCCGGAGTACCCGGCGTGGTTCGACTCGACGGCGCCCTGGGAGATCACGGCGGATTCGGACTCGTAGCCGGTGTCCGCGGCGAAAGCGCTTACCGGGCTGAGCGCGGTGAGGCCGAGCGCCGCGGCTGCGGTACCGGCCAGTACCACGCGCCACGGGGGACGGGGTGCCACTGGGAGCCTCCTGCGTGGGTCGGGGGACAGGGGGTGACCGGGGCGGAGTGGTTCGGCGGACCACCGGCGGTAAATAGTTAGGAAAGTTTCCTATCTATGGGACAGATCTCACACCCTCCGAGCGGGCCGTGTCAATACTCGAGGCGGGCGCTCACCCATGGTGAACAAGGGTTTCCCGCTCACCGGGGCGCTTTCCCCCGCATCGGGACCGGACGTCATGAAAGGGTCGTTCACCGCGTCCGGCGTCATGAAAGAGTCGTTCATGACGTCCGGGCCGGGTCAGCTCGCGGCGACCGCGGTCTCGGCCGCCCAGTCCCGCGGCACCAGGAACGCCGCCAGCTCCGCCTCCGCGCTGCCGGGTTCCGGCGTGCAGCCCGTCTCCCACCGCGCCAGCGGGGGCAGCGTCATCAGAACGGCCTCGGCGTCCGCCGCCGTCGCGTCGTGGACCAGGGCGGACTCCACGTAGCGGCCGCGGCGGTGCAGCTGCCACTGGCGTTCGCGGTCGCCGTGCGGGCGGTCCTTGCGGCGCCGCACGATCGGGAGGTAGGCCGGGACGAGGGTGGCGATGCCCGCCGCGGTGAACGCGGCCGCGCGGCGCCAGCCGTCCGGGCCCGGGGGCCGCAGGTGGTCGAACGCGATGCCGCCGATCCCGCGGGGCTCGTCGTGGTGGGGCAGCCGGAAGAGGTCGTCGCAGGTGCGTTTCGCCTGCGCGTGGAAAGCCGGGTCGAGCGTGTCGCAGTAGTTCTTGAGCGTCCGGTGGAAGTGCGCCGCGTCCTCGGCGAAGCCGTAGCAGGGCATGAGGTCGACCGCGCCGCCGAACCACCACGAGCCCGCGTACTCGCAGTACCGGAACCGCGCGTGGAACGCCGGGACGTACGGGTTGCGCGGGTGGAGCACGACGGTCAGCCCGAGGGTCTCGCCGCGGTCGGCCGCGACGACGCAGGCCCGCTCGAACACCGCGCCGTTCTCCAGCAGCCGCGCCCCGTCCGACCGGCTGAAGCGCGCACCGCCGTCCAGGCGTTCGAGCTCGGCGACCAGCTCCCGCTGCCCGGCCCGCACCATCGCCCTGACGGCGTCGCGTCTGTCCCCTGAAGGCATGCCCCCACCCCCGGGAGCAGATTACCAGCGAACGGCGTTCACCCGGCGATCTCGGCCCGCGCGATCACCTTGGTGATCTTCGCCCGGACCAGGGCCTCTTCGGGAACGGCGTTGCGCTTTCCGTACTCCTCGGCCCGCTCGGCGCCCATGTACCGGGCGCCGAGGCGGGTCGCCCAGTCGAGCGTCTCGGCGTGGTCGTGGGTCAGCCGCGCCTCGGCGGTGAACTGCACGTACGAGTACGGCGGCTGCTGGTCGTCGACGACGAGGGAGATCCGCCCGTCCCGGGTGATGGCCTTGCCCTTGAGGGTCTCGGTGCCGGTGTTGAAGATCAGCTCGTCGCCGTCCGGGCCCTCGTTCAGCAGGAACCAGATCGGTGCGACGATCGGGGCGCCGTTGGCGCGGACCACGGCGAGCTTGCCCGTCCGGGTGCCTTCGGAGGCGAACTTCCACCACTCATCACGGCTCATCTCACGCATGTGAGCGACGTTAGCCCGTCACCCGCGCGTGCGCAGAGGGTGGCCGACTAGCCTGGCCTGCTGTGCGAGACGACGACCGGGCGGCGATGGGACTGGCCGACGAGGGGCTGACCCGTCGGCTCAAAGCGCTGGCCTGCACCGCGCCGCTGCACGACCTGGACGCGCGCAAGGCGAAGCTCGACTGGGCCGACGCCACGATCTACCAGATGGCGGAGATCGCGCTGCACACGATCGACCAGGTCACCATCGCGATGGACTTCGACACCGGCGCCGGCCACGACGAGGTCATCGACCGGCTGCTGCCCTTCATCGCGCAGCAGGCGCCGTCGCGGATGCCCGAAGAGCACGTCCGGGTGGCCAAGTGGGTGCTCGACAACCTGATCAACGTCGGCACCACCGAGCGCGGCTTCCGGCGCGTCTACGGCTCGATGGGCCCGGGCGGCTACCAGCGCCGCCAGTTCGACTTCAAGCTGCTCGTCGAGCTGGCCGCCCGCGACGGCGAGGTCTACCTGCGCGCCACCGACGAGGCCATCAACGTCCTCGTCGGCGCCCTCGACACCGACGTCGAGTCCGCGCAGATCGCCGCCGAGGTCAAGCTCGAGAACCTCATCAACCGCGGCCGGCTGGCCGACGCGAAGCTGGCCGCCGAGCAGGCCCGCTACCGGACCGTCCAGTACGGCGAGACCCTGCGCGCGAAGCTCGACGCGACCCGCCGCGACGTCCGGTCGGTCGACTGGGAGCGCGAGGTCCCGGAGCTGCTCGACAGCGCGCTGAGCCACATCGAAGCCCGGTTCCGCGCCGAGAACGCCATCCTCAAGAACATCACCACCGCCCGCGACGAGACCGAGGACCTCGACCGCAAGCGCCGCGCCGCCGAGCTCGTCGACATCGTCGGCGACTGCATCCGCCGCCACACGCGCCTGCAGTCCCGCCTCGCCGACGCGGGCGCGGTGTTCCGCGCCGAACAGGACCGCCAGCAGTTCTCCGGGCCGCCGCAGCGCGCCACCCTCGACCTCTTCGGCCAGCTCCTGGTGCCCACCCTCGGCCTGCCGCTGGCCGACGCCGTCGCCCCCGCCGAGCACTTCTTCCACGCCGTCGCCGGGATCACCCCGCCGGTCGTACCGTCGCTGTCGTCGCTGGTCTCGCTGCTGCTGCGGCCCGCGCCCGAGCGCGACCAGCTGATCGGCGAGGTCCCCGAGCCCGAGCTCATGCCCGCCGACCTCACCGACAAGTTCGGCGACGACGTCTGGCGCGCCGCCGACGAGCTCCTCGACCTGCCCGAAGTGCCGCGCCGGCTGTCCGGGCTGCTCGAAGAGGCCCGCCGCGGCCGCCAGCCCGGGCTCGCCGCCCTGGTCGCGCTGCGCGCCGTGCACGCATACAGTCCCGGGGTCGGCGCGGCCCGCCGCCAGGGGGACCGCACGGTGCTGCTCGCCGTCGACGACGGCACCCTGCTCGACGACCCGGACTTCGGCGGCGCCGACCTGCTCCTGTCCACCGCCGCCGTAGAGCGGGCCGACGAAGAAGAGGAAGTCGCGTAATGGCGCTGTCCCACAGCAGCGTGGACGCCGAAGCCGCGGCCCGGCTGGTCGCCTTCGGCATGCGGCCGAAGCAGCTGCCCGCGCGTGACGTCGTCTACGGCGACCTCGTGCGCCGCTACGGCGAGGACAACGCGTTCAAGGCGCTCACCCACGCCGTCGCCGCCGGGCTCGGCCTGATGGTGCTGGAGGTCAACCAGCAGGCGGGCGCGGTCCTCGCGGCCACCGACGAGTCCGTCTTCGAGATCAAGATGGACTCCTACGCCCGCCAGGCCAAGATCCGCGAGCGCCGCGAGACCGAGAAGGTGCTGCACGGCCTGATCCACCTCGCCACCGCGGCGCTGGGCTACCCGCGGCCCGACGACCTCGCCAACGACACCTACATCGGCCGCGTGAGCGTCGAGCAGGTCGACGCGATGGTCCGCGAAGCCGCCCGCATGCTCGACGAACGCGCCGCGGCGGCCGAGGCCAACAACGACCCGCTGGCCGACGCGCCCGAGCTGGAACAGGCGTGGCGCGCCTACGCCCGCCGCCCGGCCGCGGCCGCCACCAAGGACGGGCGCCTGGCCGCCGACACCACCCGCGGCATGGTCAGCCGCGCCCTGCGCTTCCTCGCCGACCAGGGCTTCCTGGTCCCGGTGAGCGACGAGCAGGGCGGCACCTACCGGACCACGCCGCGCTACCAGATCCAGGTCCGCGAGCTCGCCGCGGACGCCGCCTTCGACGACTTGCTCGCGCTCGACGTCGTCGCGGTCGCGAACGCCGGGGGCACGCTGCGCGCGGCGTCTTCGGACACGCTGTAGAGGGGAATCGATGTACGAGCTTTCGCGGGTCCGCCTGCATTCGGTGGGCCCGGCGGGTGCCCGCTACCAGGACGTCGTGCTCGACTTCAGCGGCGTCGGCGCCAAGATCACCGCGCCGCAGCAGGACGCGCTGTTCAGCGCGGGCATCCACGCGACCGGGCCGGCCGAGCTGCGCCGCCCGTCGCCGGCGAGCGTGCTGTTCCTGGAGAACGGCGGCGGCAAGTCCGTCCTCATCAAGCTGATCTTTTCGGTGATGCTGCCCGGGCGCCGCCAGGTCGTCGGCACCACGAGCACGAAGGTGCTCGAGAAGTTCGTCGCCGCCAAGGACGTTTCGCACGTCGTGCTGGAGTGGCTGCACGTCGAGAGCGGGCACCGGATCATCACCGGCAAGGTCTCCGAATGGCGCGGGCACGTCGTGTCCGCCGACTCCGAGAACCTCGTCGACTCCTGGTACTGCTTCCGCCCGACGCCGGCGCTGGGCCTGGACTCGCTGCCGATGACGCAGGAGGGCCGGCTGCTCACCATGTCCGGCTTCCACGACAAGCTCACCGCCGCGCAGCTGGCCGAGCCCGAGCTGGAACTGTCCTGGACCCGCCGCCACCACGAGTGGACCGGCCGCCTGGACGGCCTCGGCCTCGACACCGAACTGTTCCGCTACCAGCGCGCGATGAACGCCGGCGAAGGCGAAGCGGCGGACGCGTTCGCCTTCGGCACCGACGACGCGTTCGTCGAGTTCCTGTTGCGCGCGGTCGTTTCCGAGGACGAGCCGAAGGACCTCGCCGAGGTCGTCGCCACCTACTCGCACAACCTGGCGCAACGCGGGGATCTGCTGTCCGAGCGGGACTTCGTGGCGGGCGCCCTGGAGCTGCTGGGGCCGCTGGCCGCCGAAGAGGGCGTCGCCGCGGAGTCGCGGAAGATCGCCGCTTCGGCGAAGGCGGACATGGCCGAGCTGGCCGGGCGCGTCGTCGCGCGCAACGAACTCGAGAACGCGCGGCTGTCCGGGCTCGAAGACCACGTCACCGAGGTCAAGTCCGCGGAGAAGCTCGCCGAGGGCGACCACCGGCGGCTCGCCGCGGCTGTCACGGAACTGCGCCGCCTGGTCGCCGTGCTGCGCCTGGACGAGGCCCAGGAGGTCCGCAAGCGCGCCGACGCCGAGCTGGCCGCGGCGAAGACCGAGGCGGAGGCCTGGCGCGAGACCGCGACCGTGCTCAACCAGCTGAACGCGGCCCGCAAGGCGAAGGACCTGCGCGAGCTCGTCGGCAACCGGGAAGAGAAGGCGCGCCCGGCGCTGCGGGCGCGCAACGACGCCGCTTCGGCGCTCGCGCGCGGGTTGCACGCGCTGGCGCAGGACGCCCAGCGCCAGGCGGACAAGGCCGAGGCGCACGCGGGCGCGTTGCGCGCCGAAGCCGAGAAGGCCCAGACCGAACGCGACGAAGCCGCCAACCTCGCGGCCGCCCGCCGGGCCGAGGCACGCGGGCTGACCACGCGGATCACGGAGCTGCGCGAAGAGGTCCAGAACGCCGTCCGCGCCGGGCTGCTGCCCTCGGGCGCCGACGTCGCCGAGGCTTCGCGGACCGCTCGGTCGGCGGCCGAGCAGGCCACTGCGGACCTGACCCGGCGCGAACAGGAACTCGACCGCGTCGCGGCCGACCTCCAGGCGGCGCAACGGGCCGTCAACGAGGCCCACCAGCTCGCGGGCACCACCCAGGACCGCTTCGAGCGGGCCACCGAGGACCTCGACCGGGCGCACCGCCGCACGGACGCTCTGGCTGCCGAGGGCCGACTGGTCGAGCTGCTCGGCGCGGACGACGTCGCCCTCGAAAGCGACCTGCCGGTGCTGCTGGAGCGGCTGCGCGAGGCGAGCGCGGCCGTCGAGAAGGAGCAGACCGCGCTGCGGATGGAGGAGTCCGCCGACGAGCGCGCGCTGTCCGCGCTGGGGTCGGGCGGGCTGCTGCCGCCGCCGGAAGACGTCCAGGCCGCCCTCGACGCCTTGGAAGAAGCGAGGATCACGGCGTGGTCCGGCTGGCGCTACCTGTCCAAACTGGACGCCGGGCGCCGCGCCGAGGTGCTGGAGACCCTGCCGCAGCTGGTTTCGGGTGTCCTGCTCAACGACGCCGCGCACGTGGACCGCGCTCGCGAGGTGCTCACGAAGCGGCGGCTGCTGCCGTCCGCGACGATCGCCGTCGGCACCACGGACGCGGTGCAAGCCGCCGCGCCCGCCGCGTCCGGCGTCGAGTTCCTCGTGCCGCCGAACCCCGCGATGTACGACGAAGAAGCCGCCGACGCCGAGCGCGAAGCCGTGGCGCGCCGGCACACCGAACGGCAGCGGCGGCTGGAAGCGCTGTCCGCCAAGCTGTCCGCGGACGGCGCGCTGACCTGGAAGCTCACCACCTGGCGCGAGGACTACCCGCCCGGCGCCGTCGCGACGCTGGCCGAGCAGGCGCAGGCGGCCCGGTCCGCCCGGGAGACCGCGCGCACCGCGCTGGAGCAGGCGGACGCGGAATTCGCGCGGCTGAGCGAAAAAGCGGCGTCGCTGCGGGAACGCGTCCCCGAGCTGCGGGCGGCTGCGGCCGAGGCGGAGGAACGGGCCCGGCGGCTGGGCGAGCTGGGCGCCCGCAGCGCCCGCATCGCGGAGTGGACCGAAGACGTCGAGCGCGCGACCGAGATCGCCGAGCGCGCCGACCTCCAGGCCTCCGACGCGGCGGGCAAGGCCGCGCGGCTGCGCGAGCAGGCGGGGGAGGAGCAGCGCACCGCCGACGGGCACCGCCGCACCGCGACCACCGCGCGGGCGGAGCTGGCCGAGGTGCCGGGCGCGGCCGAAGCGGCGGACGGCCCGGTGCCGTCCGAGCCGGTCGACGCGCTGCGCCGGACCTACCTGTCGGCGTCCGAGTCGTACGCGAAGGTCGAGGTCGGCAGCGACCTGCGGGCCGAGCTGGAGCAGGCCGAATCCGCGGAAGCGGCCGCGGGCTCGGCGGTCGAGTCGCTCGACGCGGCCGTCCGGGCACGCGCGGCGGAACTGCTGGAGACGCCCGACGGCTCCGACGCCTCGGCCCGCGCGGCCGCACTGGCACGCGCCCGCCGCGTCGTCGACGGGTGCGAGGACGAGCGCACCGAAGCCATCGGGCTCGTCTCGACGCGGCGCGCGGAGCTGGACTCGCTGCCGGCGCAGACCGGCGCCACGGGGGAGAAGCCCCGCGACATCGAGCACGGCCTGGAGCTGATCGACGCGGCCGGGCTGGAGGCGTCCGCGGCGGCCCGCAAGTGGGAAGAGCTGCAGGAACGCCGGGCCGCGGCGGAAGCGACGCTGGAATCGGCGAAGAATTCGGCGTCCGGCTTCTCGCTGCTCGCGGAGTCGATGGCGCACCTGGTCACCGACACCGACGCGGCCGCTTACGACGGCGACGTCGAGACCGCGCGCGCCCAGCACACCCGGCTGAACGCCACGTTCACCGACGCCCAGGAAGCCGCCGACGCGGGCGACCGGCGGGTGCGCGCGGCCGCCGACCAGCTCGCGCAGTACGCGACGGAGAAGCGGTTCGAGAAGCTGAGCACGCCGGTGCGCCAGCAGGTCATCTCGGTCAAGCGCGACCAGCTCCCGGCGCACGCGGCCGAGTGGGCCGAGGCGCTGCGGCCGCGGCTGCGGTCGCTCACCGACGACCTCGCGCAGATCGACCGGCACCGCGGCGGCATCATCACGCGCCTGCAGGGCATGGTCGACGGCGCGCTCCGCACGCTGCGCTCGGCCCAGCGCGTTTCGCGGCTGCCCGACGGCCTCGGCGACTGGTCCGGGCAGGAGTTCCTGCGCATCCGGTTCACCGAACTGGAGGACAACGCACTCACCGAGAAGCTCGGCGAGGTCGTCGACGAGGCCGCCGTCGGCAAGACCGCGGACGGCCGCGACGTCAAGCGCGACGGGCTTTCCCTGGTGCTGCGCGGGGTCCGGGCCGCGGCGCCCAAGGGCTTCCGCGTCGACATGCTCAAGCCGGACTCGGTGCTGCGGACCGAACGCCAGCGCGTCTCGGAGATCCGAGACGTCTTCTCCGGCGGCCAGCAGCTGACCGCGGCGATCATCCTGTACTGCACCCTGGCGGCGTTGCGCGCGAACAACCGCGGCAAGGCCCGCAACCGCCACTCGGGCGTGCTGTTCCTGGACAACCCGATCGGCCGCGCGTCCGCCGGGTACCTCCTGGAACTGCAGCGAGCGGTGGCCGAAGCGCTGGGCGTCCAGCTGATCTACACGACGGGCCTGTTCGACGCGGGCGCGCTGTCAGAGTTCCCGCTGATCGTGCGGCTGCGCAACGACGCCGACCTGCGCGCGGGCCGGAAGTACCTGTCGGTGGACTCGACGGTCCGGACTTCCCTGGACGACCTGGGCGACCCGGACGGCGTCGCGCGGCTCTCGGCGACGCGGATGTTCACGCGGCCGGCCGAGGCCGCCGAGGATTCCGCCGACGACGAACAGAGCGCGTGACGGGAACATCCCGCGGCGCCCGGTGGTTCCCCCGCGCATGACGAAGCTGGGGCCGCTGGGGGCCACCCACACCGCACTGGACACCGACGCCGCCGTGGCGACCGCGGCCGAGCTGGAGGAACTGGGCTACGCCACGCTGTGGCTGGCCGGCGGGCAGGGCAACAACCTGCCGCGCATCGCCGAGGTCGTCCGCGGGACTTCGCGGGTCCAGGTGGCGAGCGGGATCCTGTCGGTCGACCGCGTCCCGGCCGCCGCGGTGGCCTCGGCGTACGCGGACCTGCCCGCCGGCCGGTTCGTCGTCGGCCTCGGCGGGGCGCACGGGGCGCGTCCGCTGGCGGCGCTGAACGACTACCTCGACGAGATCGAGGACGTCGTGCCGCCGTCCGCGCGGATCCTTTCGGCGCTCGGGCCGCGGATGCTCGGCCTGGCGCGAGACCGCGCTTCCGGCGCGTACCCGTACCTGGTGACGACGGACTACGTCGCTTCGGCGCGGGAGATCCTCGGCGCGGGCCCGCAGCTGTCGGTGCTGCTGAACGTGGTGGCGGAGACCGACGTCGCCGCCGTCCGCGAGACCGTCCGGGGTGGGTCGCTGAAGTTCCTGGCCGGGATGCCGGGCTACGCGGCCAACCTCCGGCGGATGGGGTTCTCCGACACCGACGTCGCGGAGCTGTCGGACCGGCTGGTCGACGGCGTCACCGTGTGGGGCGACTTCGACGCCGTGGTGGCGCGGCTGCGGGAGTTCCGGGCCGCGGGGGCGGACCAGGTCGTCGTCCCGCTCGACGGCCTGCCGCGGGAGTGGTGGCCGGGCCTGGCGGAGGCGATCCGGTGAGCACGGCCCGGGCCCGGGGGCTCTCGCACGCGCCCCCGGCGGAGGTTTCGCTGCAGGAGGCGCTGGCCGCGGTCGCCGATCCGGTGCGCCGCAGCATCCTGCGCGAGCTGGCGGCCGTGCCGGAGTGGACGAAGGCGTGCGGCACGTTCGACCTGCCGGTGGCGAAGGCGACCCGCAGCCACCACTTCGCGGTGCTGCGCGCGGCGGGCCTGATCGAGCAGCGCGACGACGGGCCGCGGCGGCTGAACCGCTTGCGGCGTCCCGAATTCGACGCGGCTTTCCCGGGGTTGCTGGACCTGGTGCTCAGTCACCCCGGCCGGTGAACGCCAGCCCGGTGCCGAGGCCGATCATGACGAGGCCACCGGTGCCGCCGACGGCCTCCAGCCGCCGCGGCGAGCGGGCGAACCAGGCGCGCGCGGTGCCGGCGACCAGCGCCCACGCGCTGTCGGTGGCCAGCGCGATCGCCGGCAGGCAGAGCCCGAGGACCAGCATCTGCGCGGGCACGGACCCGGCCGCGGGGTCGACGAACTGGGGGAGCAGCGCCGCCAGGAAAACGATCGACTTAGGGTTCGCGAAGCCGACGACGAAGCCGTCGCGCAGGACGGTGAGGACGCGCCCGGGGGTGGCGCGCACCTTCGCGGCCATCGCGTCGGACAGCTTGCGGCGGTGCCGGACGGCCTGGATCCCCAGGTAGACGAGGTAGACCGCACCGGCGATCTTGATCCCGGTGAAGACCGCGGCGGACGTCGTCACGAGCGCGCCGAGCCCGAACGCGACGGCGACGACCTGCGTGTACACGCCCACGGAGTTGCCCAGGACGGTCAGCAGCGCGTCGCGGCGCCCCACGGTGAGCGCGCGGCTGATGGTGAACAGCACGCTCGGCCCGGGGACCACGACCATGAGGAACGTCAGCGCGGCGAACGCCGCCAAGTGCGCACCGGAGACCATGGCGCGAGGCTATCCCCCTGGTCGTAGGGGTGACCAGACGTTTTTGTCGGTGCGCGCTGGTAGGAAGAGCGGGTGCCTCCGAAGATCAGCACCGAACAGCGCCGGGCCCGCCTGGGGACCCGCCACCACCTCGCCACGCCCGCCCCCACGGTGGCGGAGGCGGTGACGGGGATCGTCGCCCTGCACGCGACCGACCCGGCGACCGTCCACCTGTCGGCGTGCGCGCGGCTCGCGTCCCCGGCGATTTCCCTGGTGGAGCAGGCGTTGTACACCGACCGGACGCTGTTGCGGCTGCTCGGCATGCGCCGCACGGTGTTCGTGACGGACCTCGAGACGGCGGCGCTCGTGCAGGCCGCGTGCACCGCGGACATCGAGGTCAAGCAGCGGAAATTGTTGGAGCAGCACCTCGGGCAGCAGGGCCACCCGGAAAACGTGCCGGAGCCGGGGAAGTGGCTGGCTTCGGTCGAGGCTTCGGTGGAGGAGGCACTGCGCGCGCGTGGCTCGGCGACGGCGCAGCAGCTGAGCGAGGACGAGCCCCGGCTGCGCCAGCAGCTGCTGATGGCGGCGGGCAAGCCGTACGAAGCGATCGGCAACGTGACGAGCCGCGTGTTGTTCCTGCTGGCAGCGGCCGGCCGCATCGTGCGCGGGCGGCCGCGGGGGAGCTGGATCAGCACGCAGTACGTCTGGCACCCGATGGATTCCTGGGCGCCCGGGCTGCGCGCGTGGGACGCGGAGGCGGCGCGCACCGAGCTGGCCCGCCGCTGGCTGCAGGCGTACGGCCCGGCCCCGATCACCGACCTGAGGTGGTGGACGGGCTGGACGGCGGGGCAGACGAAGAAGGCACTGGCCGGGTTGTCGCCGGTGGAGGTGGACATCGAGGGAGCCACGGGGATCGCGCTGCCGGACGACCTGGAGCCGGTGCCTTCGCCGCCACCGTGGGTGGCGTTCTTGCCGGCCCTGGACCCGACGCCGATGGGCTGGCAGGAGCGGGACTGGTTCCTGGGCCCGCACCGAGCGGCACTGTTCGACCGCAGCGGCAACATCGGCCCGACGATCTGGTCTTCGGGCCGGGTCGTGGGCGGATGGGCCCAGCGCCCGTCGGGGGAGATCGCGTACCGGTTGCTGGAGGACGTGGGAGGAGAAGTGACGGCGGCGGTCGAGGCGGAGGCGGCGCGCTGTGAGGGATGGTTCGGCGAGGTGCGGACGGTGCCCCGGTTCCGGACACCGCTGGAACGGGAGCTGTCGGCATAGCGCGGCGGGCTCGCGCCCGCGCTCGCCACCACCCCGTGCGCCTGCTGGGACTGGTGCCCGCGGCTCGGTCGACTTCCGCTGGCCGCCACCTCGTGCGGCTGTCGGGGTTGGTGCCCGCGCTTGCGGCTTTGGTCGGCTCCGGCTGGCCACCACGCCGAGCGGCTGTTGGGGTTGGTGCCTGCGCTTGCGGCTTGGTCGGCTCCGGCTGGCCACCACGCCGTGCGGCTGTTGGGGTTGGTGCCCGCGCTCGCGACTTGATCGGCTCCTGTTGCCGCCACCTCGTGC
>NZ_JBEZDL010000009.1:0-263079 GCF_040648295.1 Amycolatopsis sp. NPDC049159 | reverse complement strand
GCGGCCGTTGGGGCTGGTGCCCGCGCTCGCCGCTTGGTCGGCTCCGGCTGGCCACCACGCCGAGCGGCTGTTGGGGTTGGTGCCTGCGCTTGCGGCTTGGTCGGCTCCCGTTGGCCACCACGCCGAGCGGCCGTTGGGGCTGGTGCCCGCGCTCGCCGCTTGGTCGGCTCCGGCTGGCCACCACGCCGAGCGGCTGTTGGGGTTGGTGCCTGCGCTTGCGGCCTGGTCGGCTCCTGCTGGCCACCATGCCGTGCGCCCGCAGGGGCTGGTGCCCGCGCTCGCCACCCGGGGCCCGCCACCACCCCGTGCGCCCGCTGGGGCTGGTGCCTGCGCTAGCGGCTTGGTCGGCTCCTGTTGCCGCCACCTCGTGCGGCTGTTGGGCCTGGTGCCGGCGCTCGCCGCTCGGCCGGCGCCCGCCATCCGTGGTGCCCCTCGCGGGTTGCCTCGCAGCCGGCCGAGCCCGCCCTCCGCGGTGCTGCCCCGGGTGCCCTCGCAATCGGCTACCCGCCCATGCGCTCTGGTGGGCTGCCGCGCAATCTGCCGGGGCCCCGCCCCTCATCACCGCGGGCGCCTGGCCAACCGCCGCGAATGCCCCCCTCACGAAGACAAGCGGGTCCCACCCGTCGCGGCGAAAGCCGCCCAGCCGGGTGCACCCGCCCCGGTAGCCGTCGCTGGATCGGTCGAGCCGCCGACCTCACACACCCCGCCGAGCCCGCCTCACCCGGCTCGAAAACACCCCTCGAGACCCACCACGAGCTGAATCGTTACAGCCCCCAAAACCACCTCACCGCCAGCCCTCGTCCGACCGGAGCCGTACCCCGCACTCCCAGCCGGAACCGGTCCCGCGCCCCGGACCGCCCACCCTCACCGGTCCGCCGTGGTCCGCCCCGCCGGAGTCCAGCAAAATCACCAGCCTTCTTAATCGATTCTTGACCCGTTCGCCAAGTGGTGGAAGTCTCGTCAGGGCAGTCAGGGACGCGCATGCCCGCACGCTAGGGTTGCCGCGAGCCCGCAAGTCACGGCCGGGACTCCCGGCCGATCCTCAGAGGAGTGGCAGCAGTGACCGTTCGCGTAGGTGTCAACGGCTTCGGCCGCATCGGCCGCAACTTCTTCCGCGCCGTGCAGGCCAGCGGCCACGACATCGAGGTCGTCGCCTTCAACGACCTCGGCGACGTCGCCACCATGGCCCACCTGCTGAAGTACGACTCCATCCTGGGCCGGTTCCCGGGTGAGGTCAGCGTCAGCGACGAGGGCATCGTCGTGGACGGCAAGACCATCAAGGCCCTCGCCGAGCGCGACCCGGCCAACCTGCCTTGGGGCGACCTGGGCGTGGACGTCGTGGTCGAGTCGACCGGCTTCTTCACCAACGCCGACGCCGCCAAGGCGCACATCGCCGGTGGTGCCAAGAAGGTCATCATCTCCGCGCCCGCCAAGGGCGAGGACCTGACCGTCGTCCTCGGCGTCAACGACGAGAAGTACGACGGCTCGCAGAACATCATCTCCAACGCCTCGTGCACCACCAACTGCCTCGGCCCGCTGGCCAAGGTCCTCAACGACGCCTTCGGCATCGAGCAGGGCCTGATGACCACGATCCACGCGTACACGCAGGACCAGAACCTGCAGGACGGCCCGCACAAGGACCTCCGCCGCGCCCGCGCCGCCGCCCTGAACGTCGTCCCGGCCTCGACCGGTGCCGCCAAGGCGATCGGCCTCGTGCTGCCGGAGCTGCTCGGCAAGCTGGACGGCTACGCGCTGCGCGTCCCGGTGCCGACAGGCTCGGCGACCGACCTCACGGTGACCCTGAAGAAGGCCGCCACCGTCGAGGAGATCAACGCCGCCTACAAGGCCGCCGCCGAGGGCCCCCTCGCCGGCATCCTGCGCTACTCGGTCGACCCGATCGTGTCCTCGGACATCGTCACCGACCCGGCGTCCTGCATCTACGACTCGCCGCTGACCAAGGTCATCGGCAACCAGGTCAAGGTCGTCGGCTGGTACGACAACGAGTGGGGCTACTCCAACCGCCTCGCGGACCTGATCAAGCTCGTCGGCTCGAAGCTCTGAGCCGGATGACCGTCAAGAACCTCGACGACCTGCTGGGCGAGGGCGTTCAGGGCCGGTACGTACTCGTGCGGTCCGACCTGAACGTCCCGCTCGACGGGTCCCGCATCACCGACGACGGCCGGGTCCGCGCCGCGCTGCCGACGATCAAGAAGCTCGCCGACGCGGGCGCGAAGGTCGTCGTCACCGCACACCTTGGCCGCCCCAAGGGCGAGCCGGACGCGAAGTACACCCTCGCGCCCGTCGCCCAGCGGCTTTCCGAGCTGCTCGGCGCCGAGGTCGCACTGGCCGGTGACCTGGTCGGCGAGTCGGC
Source organism: Amycolatopsis sp. NPDC049159 (assembly GCF_040648295.1). Taxonomy (NCBI): domain Bacteria; kingdom Bacillati; phylum Actinomycetota; class Actinomycetes; order Pseudonocardiales; family Pseudonocardiaceae; genus Amycolatopsis; species Amycolatopsis sp. NPDC049159. Next base: position 260,708 of record NZ_JBEZDL010000009.1, on the reverse strand, counting down.
CAAGGCGCTGACCGGCGCCCTGGCCGACGGCGGCGTCGTCCTGCTGGAGAACGTGCGCTTCGACGCGCGCGAGACCAGCAAGGACGCCGTGGACCGCTCCGAGCTGGCCGCCGAGCTGGGCGCGCTCGTGCCCGGTGGCGCGTTCGTCTCCGACGGCTTCGGCGTCGTGCACCGCAAGCAGGCCTCGGTCTACGAGGTCGCCTCGGTGCTCCCGGCGTACGCGGGCGGCCTCGTGCTGGCCGAGCTGGACGTGCTGAAGAAGCTGACCGACGACGTGCAGCGGCCCTACGTGGTCGTGCTCGGCGGCGCGAAGGTGTCCGACAAGCTCGGCGTCATCGCGAACCTGCTGACCAAGGTCGACCGGCTGCTCATCGGCGGCGGCATGGCGTACACCTTCCTCAAGGCCCAGGGCCACGAGGTCGGCCAGTCGCTGCTGCAGGCCGACCAGCTCGACCAGGTGAAGGGCTTCCTCGCCGAGGCCGAAAAGCGCGGCGTCGAACTGGTCCTGCCGGTCGACGTGCTCGCCGCGACGGAGTTCTCGGCCGACGCCGAGCACGAGGTCGTCGCGGCCACCGCCATCCCGGCCGACCGCCAGGGCCTCGACATCGGCCCGGCGAGCCGGGAGCTGTTCGCCGGCAAGCTGGCCGACGCCAAGACCGTGTTCTGGAACGGCCCGATGGGCGTGTTCGAGTTCGAGGCGTTCTCGGGCGGCACCCGTGCCGTCGCGGAAGCCCTCGTGAAGAGCGACGCGTTCACCGTGGTCGGCGGCGGTGACTCGGCCGCCGCGGTGCGGCAGCTGGGCCTGCCCGAAGACGGCTTCTCGCACATCTCCACCGGCGGCGGTGCCTCGCTGGAGTACCTCGAGGGCAAGGAACTGCCGGGCGTCGTGGCCCTGGAGGAGAAGAACTAGTGGCACGCAAGCCGTTCATCGCCGGCAACTGGAAGATGAACCAGAACCACCTCGAGGCGATCGCGCTCGTCCAGAAGATCGCCTTCGCGCTGCCGGAGAAGTACTACGCGAAGGTCGACGTGGCGGTGCTGCCGCCGTTCACCGACATCCGCAGCGTGCAGACCCTGGTCGACGGCGACAAGCTCTCGCTGACCTACGGCGCGCAGGACATCGCGCCGCAGGACTCGGGTGCCTACACCGGTGACATCTCGGGCCTGATGCTGGCGAAGCTGGGCTGCAAGTTCGTCGCGGTCGGGCACTCGGAGCGGCGCGAATACCACGCCGAGACCGACGAGCTGGTCAACAAGAAGGTCAAGGCCGCGCTCAAGCACGGCATCACGCCGATCCTCTGCATCGGGGAGAAGCTCGAGGTCCGCGAGGCCGGCGAGCACATCCACCACACCACGACGCAGCTGATCGAAGGCCTGAAGGGCCTCAAGGCCGAGCAGGTCTCCGGCGTGGTCGTCGCGTACGAGCCGGTCTGGGCGATCGGCACCGGCAAGGTCGCGTCGTCGGCCGACGCCGAAGAGGTCTGCAAAGCCATCCGGGGGACCCTCCAGGAGAAGTACGGCGACGACGTCGCTTCGTCCGTCCGGGTGCTCTACGGGGGATCGGTGAAGTCGGGCAACATCAGCGAGCTGGTGGGCTGCGAGAACATCGACGGTGCCCTGGTCGGCGGAGCGAGCCTCGACGGTGAGGAGTTCACGAAACTCTGCGCACTCGCCGCGGGCGGGCCGCTGCCCTGATCGAGGCCACGACCGGGTAACCTGTGTATCCGGTCCGTCACACAGCAGTGGACGAGTCCAGGGGTACGGTGGAGGTCGGAAACGACCATGCCGTACCCCTGCATTCTCCTAGAGCCCAGAGGATGACATGAAGCTGTTCCTGCAAATCCTGTTGATCGTCTCCAGCGTCCTGCTGGTGGTCGCTGTGCTGCTGCACCGCGGCCGGGGCGGTGGCCTGTCGTCGCTGTTCGGCGGCGGGATGCAGTCGAGCCTGGCCGGGTCGAGCGTGGCCGAGAAGAACCTCGACCGGATCACCCTGCTGCTGGGCGCGGTCTGGCTGATCAGCATCGTGGGCTTGGGTCTGCTGCTCAAGGTGTGACGCGTCCGGCGTCTCGCCGCCGCGATCGCGACCGGATCCGACGGCGGAACGCGCGATTCGGCGTGCCTATAGGGGGGCGCGCCGCCGATTCCTAGGTGTGAGGATTCATGGTTGGCGGTAACGCGATTCGGGGCACCAGGGTGGGTGCCGGTCCTACGGGCGAATCGGAACGGGGTGAATCGGCGCCACGGCGCCGGGTAGGTTATTGGTGCGCCAACGGTCACGAGGCCCGGCCGTCGTTCGCGCTCGACGCGGAGATCCCGGACGAGTGGGACTGCCCGCGCTGCGGGCTTCCGGGCGGGCAGGACGAAAAGAACCCACCGGCCGCCCCACGGACCGAGCCCTACAAGACGCACCTGGCCTACGTCAAGGAGCGCCGCAGCGACTCCGACGGCGAGGCCATCCTGGCGGAGGCGCTCGAGCGCCTCCGCAAGCGCCGGGAAATCCTCTAAGCGGTTCGGGCTCAAGACCACCCCGGGACTCCTCGGGGTGGTTTTTCGCGCGCCCGCACCTGAGCAGCCCCCGATTTCCACGCTACCGGGGAGCACCGACAGTTCCGGGCGCCGATTCGCACGCGACCGGAACTGTCGGCCCCCACGGCTAGCCTGGAAATCGGGGGCTGCTCAGCGCGGTGTCAGCGGTCCAGCGGGTACCGGGCCCGCACCCGGAAGCCGCCGTCCTTCGACTTCGACGTCTCGAAGCTCCCGCCCAGCAGGCGGGCCCGCTCGGCGAGCCCGGTCAGGCCGTGGCCGCCCGAGGGGAGTGATTCGCCGGGGCGGCTCGCCCGCTCGTTGCGGACCTCGATCTTGAGCGCGCCGTGCTCTCCTTGGATGCGGATGGTCGCCGTCGCGCCCGGGGCGTGCTTGTGGACGTTCGTCAAGCACTCCTGGACGGTCCGGTAGGCCGCCGCCGAGACCTGGTTCGGCAGGGCTTCCGGCAGGTGCTCCACGGACAGGTGCACCGGGACCTCCGACGTCCGGATCAGCCGGTCGAGGTCGTTGATCCCCGGACGGGGGCCGTCGTCGTCGGCGCCCGCGCGCAGCACGCTCAGCAGGGACCGCAGCTCCTCCAGCGTCCGCTTCGACAGCGTCCGGATGACCTGCGCGGTCTCCTGCGCCCGGTCGTCGGTGGTCTGGGCCTGCAGCGCGCCGGCCTGCATCGCGATCAGCGTGATCTGGTGGGACACGACGTCGTGCATCTCGCGGGCCAGCCGGGCGCGCTCTTCGGCGCGGACGGCGTCGGCGTGGAAGCGGCGCTCGCGGTCGCGGCTCGTGGCCAGCTCGGCGAGCTTGTTCGCGACCTCGGCCCGCGCCCCGATGAGGAGGCCGATCGCGATCGGCATGCCCGCGACGAGCACGCCGTAGATGCCGTCGAGGATGTGCTCGCGCCAGCTGAGCTCGGCGAAGTCCTCCAGCGGCCACTGCACGAACCGGCAGATCCACACCAGCGCGGCGCCGACCCAGACCTGCCAGTGCAGCTGGCGGCGGGTGGCGAGCATGCCGAGCGTGATCATCGACGCCAGCTGCGCCCACCCGGCCAGGAAGCCGGGGACGGCGACGAGCACGGCGAGGAACGGGAACTTCCGCCGGAACACCACCGCGAGGCAGGCCGCGCCGGAGAGCCAGATCGAATAGGGCTGGGCCTTCTCGGGGATCACCAGCCAGACGTCGAGCACCGCCAGGATGACGGCGGCCGCCTCGATGGCGAACGTGACCACGGCGGGCCGGGGGACCGAGCCGAACACGCTCAGCCCCCGCTTCCGCACCCGCTCGGCGGCCGACGGCCCCGAGCTCGCGATCGAGATGCCTGGAATCGAGAGTCCCTCTGTACTCATCGCTGGCGACCCCATTCGTCTTGTGGACTTGATGGTGAGAGGTGCTCAGGGCCCGATCGGGACGCGCAGCAACGGACAAATGTGCGGATGCTAACGAGGTCACGTACGAAGACGGTAAGTTTCACCCGCCGTCGGTGCTCCGGCGTCCGGATTTCGCAACGGCTTGGTCCAAATGGGGGATAGTCGCGGAAGGGTGCTACTCGGAGTGGGAGTTCTGCTTCCCTGTGTGCACCCGGACGACCACATCGTGGGAATCATGTTACCCACGTGTGGGCGTCCGGCGGTAGTTCTTCAGGCGGCCATCGAGTGGAGGTCGTCGCTGAGCAGGTCGTCGAGGCCGCTCGCGCACGCCTTCGCGGTTTCGATCGACCGCGGCAGCATCCCGGCCTCGTACGCCATGACCGCCTCGTCGACGCTCGGCGCCGTCGCCAGCGCGGTGGCGAGCTCGGTGCCGTCGAGGAGCGCGAGGTTCGCGCCGACCCCCAGCGGCGGCATCAGGTGGGCCGCGTCGCCGAGCAGGGTGAGGCCCGGCGTGTGGGTCCACGCGTGGGGGACCGGCAGGACGTGCAGCGGCCGGTGGGTGAACCCGCCGTCGGCGTCGGCGAGGAACCGCAGCACGCCGGGGTGCCAGCCGGCGTAGCGCTCGAGCAGGTGCGTGCGCACCGCGGCGGTGTCGGCGAAGTCGAGGCCGGTGTGCCAGTCCTCGGGGGCGTAGAACACGGCGTAGCAGCGGACGTCACCGTTGCTCGTGCGCTGCGCGAAGAGGGCGCGCCCGCCGGCCTTGGTCATCATGGTGCCCTGGCCGGCCATGGCCGCGAAGTCCGAGGCGCCGCCGTGGTCGAACTCGACGAACGTGACCCCGCTGTACACCGGCCGGACGCCGGTCAGGGTCTGGCGGACGCGGGACCACGCACCGTCCGCGCCGACGACGAGGTCGAAGTCGCGGGTCTCGCCGTCGCCGAAGGCCAGCCGGGCGCCGGTGACGCCGGTGATCGGCCGCCCCCACTGGACGGTGCCGGGCGCGAGCGAGTCCAGGAGGATGCCGCGGAGCTGGCCGCGGTCGATTTCGGGGCGGAAGTCGTCGTCGGGGGTTTCGTCGATGACGACTTCGGCGGTGTGCGGGTCGAGGGCGCGCATCTGCTGGCCCTCGGGCCGGGCCAGTTCGCGGAACCGGTCGTACAGGCCGGCGGTGCGGAGGGCGACCTGGCCGGTGTCGCCGTGCATGTCGAGCGTGCCGCCCTGGGGGCGGGCCTCGGCGGAGGCTTCTTGTTCGAAGACGGTGACGTCGACGCCGTGCTGCTGCAGGACGCGGGCACAGGCCAGGCCGCCGAGGCCGGCGCCGACGATCGCGATGGAGTTCATGACTTCCCCCTGGGAGTTCGGGGCCCCGGGCTCATCCGGTGGCCTGAACCCAGAAAAGCACAGTGACTCAAAAAGTGCAACGACTCAACTTTTGAACTGAGTTCACCATCACGTAGGCTGGGGTGCATGACCGAAGTGATCGGGCGCCGCGAGCGCAAGAAGGCGCAGACGCGGCAGGCCCTGGCCGACGCCGCGCTGAAGCTGTTCCTCGAACGCGGCTACGACGAGGTCGGGGTGAAGGAGGTCGCGGACGCCGCCGACGTCTCGGTGACGACGTTGTTCAAGTACTTCCCCAGCAAGGAAGCTCTGCTGTTCGACCAGGACGACGACATCGAGGCGGCCCTGGTCGCCGCGGTCCACGACCGCCCGCCGGGCAGCCCGATCGTGGAAGCCCTGCACTCGCACATCCTCCGCGACGTCTCCGACGGCGGCCCGGACGAGGAGTTCCTGCGCCTGATCGAGAGCACCCCGGCCCTGCGCGAGTACGGCAGGCGCATGTGGATGCGCCACGAGACGGCACTGGCACGGGCGATCGCGGAGGAGTCGGGCGCCCCACCGGGCGACGTACGGGCGGCGGCGCTGGCGAGGTTCGCTCTGGCGTCCCGCGACTTGATCACGGCCCACGAGGACCCGCGCGCGGCGGCGGAGGAGATCTTCGGCTGCCTGGCGCGCGGCTGGGGCACGGAAGAGCCCGGAAAGCGGTGAAGGCCACCTTGAGGAACGCGAAGTCCGCCGCGGTCTTCCAGACGGCTCGGACCGCCGCCGAGCAGGCGCCGACCGCCGCGGCCTGGGTTCCGTGGGCCGAAAGCGGTGAAGGCCGCCTTGAGGAACCTGAAGTTCCTCAAGGTGGCCTTCACGAACCACCGGAAGCTAAGCCGTGGGCGGTTGGTAAACCTTCGTCAGCTTGCCCGCCGCGGCGCGGTCCAGCAGCCACAGCGTGCGCCGGTGGCCGCGGGCCCCCGCCACCGGCAGCTGGACCTCGCCGGCCCCCGACAGCGCCAGCGCCACCGCGTCCGCCTTCGCCTCGCCCGCCGTCAGCAGCCACACGTCGCGGGCCCGGCGGATGGCCGGCAGGGTCAGCGAAACCCGCGTGGGCGGCGGCTTCGGGCAGTTGCGCACCGCCACCACCGAACGCTCGGTCTCGTACACCGCCGGCGACTCCGGGAACACCGATGCCGTGTGGCCCTCGCCGCCGAGGCCCAGGAGCATGATGTCGAACGTCGGGACGTCGCCGTGGTCCTCCGGGCCCGCGTTGTCCGCCAGCACCGACGCGTAGGACGCCGCCGCCGCGTCCGGGTCGTCGCCGAACTCGCCGTCCGACGGGGCGATCGCGTGGACGCGCTTCGGGTCCAGCGGGACGTGGTCCAGCAGGGCCTCGCGGGCCTGCTTCTCGTTCCGCTCGTCCGAATCCGCCGGGACGAACCGCTCGTCACCCCAGTAGATGTCCAGGCGGGACCAGTCGATCGCGTCGCGGGCCGAGGAAGCCTGCAGCTCCGAGAGCACCGCGATGCCCGTGCCGCCGCCGGTCAGCACGAGCGACGCCGTGCCCTTGGCCGCCTGGACGTCGACCAGCCGCGTGACCAGCCTGGCGGCCGCGGCGGCCGCCAGGATGTCCTGGTTCGCGTAGACGACTACTTCCGTCTTGCTCATTTCTTGGCACCGGCCGCCGCGGCGGCGGGCGAGGTGACGTCGGCCTTCGGCGGGGCCCCCGTCTTGCCGTTCGTGCCCGGCGCGATCTTGCCGAGGCCGTGCAGGGCGGCCTCGTAGATCTCGTCCGGGTCGAGCCGGCGGAGCTCCTCGATCAGGCAGTCCTGGTTGTTGCGGCGCTGCAGCGCGATGCGGCGGGTCGGCTGGCCCGGCTGGGTCAGCGTGCCGACGCGGCCGTCCGGGCGGTGCAGCTCCACCGGGCCGGACCGGCGGTCCAGCGTCACCGAGATGATCCCGGCGGCGCCCGCGCTCTTCACCCGCTTCACCGGCGCCTTCAGGTATTCCGCCAGCCAGCCGGCGAGCAGCTCGGTGGACGGCGAGTCGGCCTCGCCGGTCACCGTCGCGCCGGTGATCTTCTCGAACGGCGGCAGGTCCAGCGCCGACACCAGCTGCGCCCGCCAGCGGGTCAGCCGGGTCCACGCCAGATCGGTGTCGCCCGCGGTGTACGCCTTCGCGCGCGTCAGCAGGGCCCGGACCGGGCTCTTCTCCGCGGCGGAGTCGGTGATCCGGCGCTGCGCCAGCTGGCCCAGCGGGTCGTTCGCCGGGTCCTTCGGACCGGCACCCGGCCACCAGCAGACGATCGGCGCGTCCGGCAGCAGCAGCGGCACCACCGCGCTCTGGCCCTGCGCGGCCAGCGGCCCGTAGAGCCGCAGCACGATGACCTCGCTCGCGCCGGCGTCACCGCCGACGCGGATCTGGCCGTCGATGCGCGGAGCCGCCGTGCGGGCGCCCTTGGCCACCACGATCACCCGCGACGGGTGTTCGCGGCTCGCGCCGTTGGCCGCCTCGATGGCCTCTTCGAGCCTGGCGTCGTCGTCGGCCACGATGACCAGCGTCAGCACCCGCCCGAGCGCGACTTGCCCGCCCTGTTCGCGGATCTCCACCAGCTTCTTGTTCAACGCCGAAGTCGTGGTGGACGGCAGGTCGATGATCACGGGCGCCTCCATTTCCGGCCGGTGCGCTCCAGCATTTCGTCGGCGGACGGCGGGCCCCAGGTACCCGGCGGGTACTGCTCCGGCGACCCTTCCTTGGCCCAGTGCTCGAGGATCGGGTCCAGGATCTTCCAGGACAGCTCGACCTCTTCGTTCACCGGGAACAGCGACGGCTCGCCCAGCAGGACGTCGAGGATCAGGCGCTCGTAGGCCTCGGGGGAGGACTCGGTGAACGCGTGCCCGTAACCGAAGTCCATCGTGACGTCGCGGACCTCCATCGTGGTCCCCGGCACCTTCGAGCCGAACCGCAGCGTGATGCCCTCGTCCGGCTGGACCCGGATGACCAGGGCGTTCTGCCCCAGCTCCTCGGTCGACGTCGAGTCGAACGGCAGGTGCGGCGCCCGCTTGAACACGATGGCGATCTCGGTGACGCGGCGGCCGAGCCGCTTGCCGGTGCGCAGGTAGAACGGCACCCCGGCCCAGCGGCGGCTCTGCACCTCGAGGGTCACCGCGGCGTAGGTCTCGGTCTTCGAGTCCTTCGCGAAGCCCTCTTCCTGCAGCAGGCCGGGCACCTTCGTGCCGCCCTGCCAGCCGCCCGCGTACTGGCCGCGCGCGGTGGTCTTGTTCAGCGGCCCGAGCGGCTTGGTGCCCGAGAGCACCTTGATCTTCTCCGCGCGCAGGGCCCGCGGGTCGAACGACAGCGGCTCCTCCATCGCGGTGAAGGCCAGCAGCTGCAGCAGGTGGTTCTGGATGACGTCCCGGGCGGCGCCGATGCCGTCGTAGTACCCCGCGCGGCCGCCGAGGCCGATGTCCTCGGCCATGGTGATCTGCACGTGGTCGACGTAGTTGGCGTTCCAGATCGGCTCGAACAGCTGGTTGGCGAAGCGCAGCGCCAGGATGTTCTGCACCGTCTCCTTGCCGAGGTAGTGGTCGATGCGGAACACCGACTCCTCGGGGAAGACGTCGTTGACGATCGCGTTCAGCTCTTCGGCGCTCTTCAGGTCGTGCCCGAAGGGCTTCTCGATGACCACGCGCCGCCACGTCTTCTCGTCGGCGTTCGCCAGCCCGGAGCGGGCCAGCTGCTTGGTCACCACCGGGAAGGCGCCGGGCGGGATCGACAGGTAGAACGCGGTGTTGCCGCCCGTGCCGCGTTCCTTGTCGAGGTCCTTGACCGTCTGCGCGAGCCGGTCGAAGGCGTCGTCGTCGTCGAAGGTGCCCTGCACGAACCGGATGCCTTCGGCGAGCCGGTTCCACACCGACTCCTTGAACGGCGTCCGCGCGTGCTCTTTGACCGAGTCGTGCACGAGCTCGCCGAAGTCCTGGTGCTCCCAGTCGCGCCGGGCGAACCCGACGAGCGAGAAGCCGGCGGGCAGCAGCCCGCGGTTGGCCAGGTCGTAGATGGCGGGCATCAGCTTCTTGCGGGCCAGGTCGCCGGTGACCCCGAAGATCACCAGGCTGGACGGCCCGGCGATGCGCGGGAGCCGCTTGTCCCGCTCATCGCGAAGGGGGTTGCTCCAGGTCATGCGCCGACCTCCTGTACCGCGCGGACGACCGCCGCGAGCCCGGCGGCCCGGTCGGTCAGGTGCAGGCGCAGCACCGGGCGGCCGTGCTCGGCGAGCACCTGCCCGTCGCCCAGTGCCTGCGCGTGCTGCAGCTGACCCAGCGTGTAGGGCCGGTCCGGCACGTCGAGGTCCTGCTCGACGACGCCGGTGAGCTGCAGGAACACGCCGTTCTGGTGCCCGCCCTTGTGGTACTGCCCGGTGGAGTGCAGGAACCGCGGTCCCCAGCCGAACGTCGTCTGCTTCCCGGTGGCCTTGGCGATCTCGCCGCGCAGCAGCTCGGTCGAGGCGTCGTCGAGGCGGTCGAGGTAGGCCTGCACGGCGAGGTAGCCCGCGTCCGGCGCCGAAGCGAAGAACGCGCGCAGCACGTCGGTGAGGCTGCCTTCGGTGGAAACCCCGTCGCTGCCGAAGATCTCGACCGGTCCGTCCACAGTGGACGCCGTTTCGCCGCCCTTCAGCTTCTCCGGGTCGTCCAGCAGCGCACGGGCCGCCTTCTTCGCGGTTTCGACGTCGGGCTGGTCGAACGGGTTGATCCCGAGCAGCCGGCCGGCCAGTGCCGTGGCGAACTCCCACAGCAGGAACTGCGCGCCGAGCGAGCCGGTGACGGCGATCTTCGCCGCTCCCTGCGGGCTCCCGACCGCGACCGCCGTGGCGTCCGCCTTCGCGTCGTCGAAGCCGGGCGCGGCCGGGCTTTCGACCGCGACGGGCAGCAGCCCGGTGCCCTGCTTGCCGGTGGACTCCGCGATCAGCTGCTCGGCCCAGTCCGGGAAGCCCTTGATGCCGGAGCCGGAGTCGGCCAGCACGACCTTCTCCGCGCCCGCTTCGTGCGCCGCGGCCCAGGCGGCGGCCAGTTTGACCGCCGGGTTGTCGGCCGAGTCCGCGGCGAGCTCTTCGGCCACCGAAGCGGCCTGGTCGAGCAGCCGGGCGACGTCCGCGCCGGCCAGGCCGGCCGGGACGAGCCCGAACGCGGTCAGCGCCGAGTAGCGGCCGCCGACGTGCGGGTCGGCGAGGAAGACCTTGCGGTAGCCCTCCTTTTCGGACAGTTCCTGGAACGGCGAGCCCGGGTCGGTGACGACCACGATCCGCCGCGCCGCGTCGATCCCCGCGTCGGCGAACGCCTTCGCGAAGATCCGCCGGTGGCTGTCGGTTTCGACGGTGCCGCCCGACTTCGACGACACCACGATGACCGTGCGGTCGAGGTCGCCGGCGAGCGCGTCGGCGACCTGGCCTGGGTCGGTCGTGTCGAGGACGGTCAGCGGGACGCCGTCGGTCGCGGTGATCACTTCCGGCGCGAGCGACGAGCCGCCCATGCCGGCCAGCACGACGCGGTCGACGCCCTCACTGCGCAGCTCGGTCCGCAGCGCCTCGATCTCGCCGATCAGCGGCCGCGACGACTTGTGCAGCGTCGTCCACGACAGCCGGATCGACGCCTCGGGTTCGGCCTCCGGCCCCCAGAGCGTCGCGTCCTTCGCCGCCAGCTTCGACGCGGCCTGGTCGGCGACCAGCCGGTCGGCCAGCGGGGCGGCGCGCTCCGCCAGTGCGGCGTCCACGATCTCGACGCCGGTCTTCTCACCTGTCGTCATGTCGTGCTTCAGCCCTTCGCCTTCTCGAGCTGCCCGTTCACGGTGTCCAGAAGCTCGGTCCACGACTTCTCGAACTTCTCGACGCCCTCGTTCTCCAGCACCAGGAAGACGTCGGTGATGTCGATGCCGACCGCCTCGAGCTGGTCGAAGACCTGCTGCGCGTCCTTGCCGTGCCCGGTGACCCGGTCGCCCTTGAGGTCAGCATGCTCCGCGACCGCGTCCAGGGTCTTCTCCGGCATGGTGTTGACGGTGCCCTTGACGACCAGGTCGTCGACGTAGAGCGTCGGCGAGTAGTCCGGGTTCTTCACGCCGGTCGAGGCCCACAGCGGGCGCTGCGCGTGGGCGCCGTCGGCCGCGAGGGCCTTCCAGCGGTCGGTCGCGAAGAGCTCCTCGAAGGCCGCGTAGGCGAGCCGCGCGTTGGCGACGGCCGCCTTGCCGCGCAGGGCCTTGGCCTCGTCGGTGCCGATGGCGTCCAGGCGCTTGTCGATCTCGGTGTCCACGCGGGAGACGAAGAACGACGCGACCGAGTGGATGCCGCGCAGGTCGTGGCCGTTGGCCTTCGCCTGCTCGAGACCGGCGAAGTAGGCCTCGATGACCTTCTTGTAGCGCTCGACGGAGAAGATCAGCGTGACGTTGACGCTGATGCCCTCGGCCAGCGTCGCGGTGATCGCCGGCAGGCCCTCTTCGGTGGCCGGGATCTTGATCAGCACGTTCGGCCGGTCGACGGTCTTCCACAGGTCCTTCGCCTCGGCCACCGTCTTGTCGGTGTCCTTGGCCAGGCGCGGGTCGACCTCGATCGAAACACGGCCGTCGACGCCGTTCGTGGCGGTGTAGACGTCGCGGAACAGGTCGGCGGCGTTGCGCACGTCGGTCGTCGTCAGGTCCCGGATGGTCGCCTCGACGTCGGCGCCCTGGGCGGCGAGCTCCTTCGTGCGCTCGTCGTAGGCGTCACCCTTCGACATCGCGTTGGCGAAGATCGTCGGGTTGGTCGTGACACCGACGACGTGCTTGTCGCGGATCAGGTCCGCGAGGTTGCCGGTGTTGAGGCGTTCACGCGAGAGGTCGTCGAGCCAGATCGATACACCGGCCTCGGACAGCTGCGCGAGCTTGTCGTTGCTCATTACTGTCATCCCCTTCAGGAATTCTTGGTGTTGGCGATCGAGCGGCGGGCCGCGTCGACGACTGCTTCCGTGGTGAAACCGAACTCACGGAACAGTGTGGCGGCATCGGCGGAGGCGCCGAAGTGCTCGATCGAAACGTTCACCCCGGCGTCACCGGTGAAGCGGTGCCACGACTGGGCGATGCCCGCCTCGACGGACACGCGGGCCTTCACACCGGCCGGGATGACGGATTCGCGGTAGGCCGCGTCCTGCGCGTCGAACCACTCGACGCACGGCATCGAGACGACGCGCGCCTTGACGCCGTCGGCCTCGAGGGTCTTCTTCGCCTCGACGGCGAGCTGGACCTCGGAACCGGTGGCGATCAGGATCACGTCCGGCGTGGCAGTAGCGTCTTCGGAGTCGGCCAGGACGTACCCGCCCTTGGCGACGCCCTCGGCGCTGGTGCCTTCGAGCACCGGCACGTTCTGGCGGGTGAGCGCCAGGCCGGACGGGTGGTGGACGTCCTCCAGCACGGCCTTCCACGCGTACGCGGTCTCGTTGGCGTCCGCCGGGCGGACGACGTTGAGGCCCGGGATCGCGCGCAGCGCGGAGAGCTGCTCGATCGGCTGGTGCGTCGGCCCGTCTTCGCCGAGGCCGATCGAGTCGTGCGTCCAGACGTAGGTGACCGGCGCCTTCATCAGCGCGGCCAGCCGGACCGGCGGGCGCATGTAGTCGGAGAAGATGAGGAACGTCGCGCCGTACGGGCGGGTGCCGCCGTGCAGCGCGATCCCGTTGAGGATCGAGCCCATGGCGTGCTCGCGGATGCCGAAGTGCAGCGTCCGGCCGTACGGGTTGGCCTGCCACATGTCGGTGGCGGCCTTCTCGGGACCGAACGAGTCGGCGCCCTTCATCGTGGTGTTGTTGCTCTCGGCCAGGTCGGCCGAGCCGCCCCACAGCTCCGGCAGCGGGTCGGCGAGGGCGTTGAGCACCTCACCGGAGGCCTTGCGGGTCGCGATGCCCTTGGCGTCCGGCTCCCACTTCGGCAGGTTGTCGGCGAAGCCCTCCGGCAGCGTGCGGGTGGACATGCGGTCCGCCAGCTTCTTGCGCTCCGGGTTGGCCTGGCCCCACGCCTCGAACTTCTGCGTCCACTCGGCGTGCGCGGTCTTGCCGCGCTCGAGCGCCTGGCGGGTGTGCTTGAGCACGTCGTCGTCGACCTGGAAGGACTGCTCCGGGTCGAAGCCGAGGATCTCCTTGACCGCGGCGACCTCTTCGGCGCCCAGCGCGGCGCCGTGCGCCTTGCCGGTGCCCATCTTCTTCGGGGCCGGGTAGCCGATGACGGTCCGCAGCGCGATGAACGACGGGCGGCCGGTCTCGGCCTTGGCGGCCTTGATGGCCTCCTCGATCGCCACGACGTCCTCGCCGCCCTCGACGACCTGGGTGTGCCACCCGTAGGCCTCGTAGCGCGCGACGGTGTCCTCGGACAGCGCGATGTTGGTGTCGTCCTCGATCGAGATCTTGTTGTCGTCCCAGAAGACGATGAGGTTGCCCAGTTCCTGGCGGCCCGCGATGGACGAGGCCTCGGCGGTGACGCCCTCTTCGATGTCACCATCGGACGCGATGGCGTAGATGTAGTGGTCGAAGATGCTCTCGCCGGGCGCGGCGTCCGGGTCCAGCAGGCCGCGCTCGCGGCGGGCGGCCATCGCCATGCCCACGGCGTTGGCCAGGCCCTGGCCGAGCGGCCCGGTGGTGGTCTCGACGCCGTCGGTGTGCCGGTACTCCGGGTGCCCCGGGGTCTTGGAGCCCCACTTGCGCAGCTGCTTGAGGTCCTCGAGCTCGAGGCCGTAGCCGGCGAGGAACAGCTGGATGTAGAGCGTCAGGCTCGAGTGGCCCGCCGAAAGCACGAACCGGTCGCGGCCCGGCCAGTTCTGGTCGTTCGGGTCGTGACGCAGCGTGCGCTGGAAGAGCGTGTAGGCCAGCGGCGCCAGGCTCATCGCGGTGCCGGGGTGGCCACTGCCACAGTTCTCGACCGCGTCCGCGGCGAGCACCCGGACGGTGTCCACGGCGCGGGTGTCGGTGTCGGTCCAGTCGGCGGGGACGTTACGCCGGAGGAGTGGGTTGTTCTCGCTGGTAGGGGCAGTTTCGGACACTGAACTCCAACTCCCGGTCATGATGGTTGCGGCTGGTCTTCCTCGTTCCGGTTACCCGTGCGCGGGGTCATCTATCTCAATCGATCCCGAAGGGACGATATTCCTGCTCGCGACCCTGCGCAGGGGCAATCGCGGCCCGTCGCGGTCAGCCTAGTGCTTAGGCCCGTCGAGGACCCGCGATCACCCACGGGATTCACCACGTCTAACATCGGTCGAGGGTTCAGACCGGCGTTCCACCACGGCCTTCGGCACGGACCCGCCCGAACCTGACGCAGGGAGTGAAATGTCGTTGGTGAACGCTGCGCACGGACGCAGTGAAGACACCAGCGCCGTGCACCCGACCGGTGAGCGACCGCACGGTGACCGGCGAAGCATCCGCCGGGTCGTCGGCGCCTACGCCGCGCTGGCGAAGCCGCGGGTCATCGAGCTCCTCCTGGTGACCACCATCCCGGCGATGTTCCTCGCCGGCCGTCAGATCCCCTCGCCGTGGCTGGTGCTGGCCACGCTGGTCGGCGGGACGATGGCCGCGGGCAGCGCGAACGCGCTCAACTGCGTGATCGACGCGGACATCGACAAGGTGATGAACCGCACGAAGCGCCGCCCGCTGGTCAAGGACTCGGTGCCCCGCCGCGGTGCGCTGGTCTTCGGCCTGGTCATGGGCGTCGCGTCGGCCGTGGTGCTCTACCTCACGGTCAACCTGCTGTCGGCGATCCTCGCGGTCGCGACGATCCTCTTCTACATCTTCGTCTACACGCTCGGCCTGAAGCGGCGCACGTCGCAGAACGTGGTCTGGGGCGGTGCGGCGGGCTGCATGCCGGTCGTCATCGGCTGGGCCGCGGTCACCGGCACCGTGCAGTGGCCGGCGTTCGTGATGTTCGGCGTCATCTTCTTCTGGACGCCGCCGCACACCTGGGCGCTGGGCATGAAGTACCGCGACGACTACGAGCGCGCCGGCGTCCCGATGCTGCCGGTGGTCGCCACCGCCCAGCACGTCGCCCGCCAGATCGTCATCTACTCGTGGGTGATGGTGGCGTGGACGCTGCTGCTGCTCCCGGTGACGTCGTGGCTGTACGGCACCTTCGCGATCCTCGCCGGCGGCTGGTTCCTCTTCTACGCGCACAGCCTGCAGGCGGCGGTGCGGCGTGGTGAAGAGACCAAGCCGATGGCGCTGTTCCACCGCTCGAACACGTACCTGATGATCGTGTTCGTCGCGCTGGCCGTCGACTCGGCGATCGGCCTGCCCACCCTCGGCCTGCCGTTCTGAGACGGGCCGGGATCGCGGTGGCCGCGGTCGTCGTCCTGGGCCTGCTGGTCCTGCTCGGCCGGGGCAAGGTGCCGCTCGACACGAACCAGCTGCTCGGCACCGCCTGCGCCATCCCGTCCCGGATCACCGCGATCCCGGGGGCGCCCGACGCCGCTCCCGGTGGCGGCGGCCTCCGCGTGGCCGAGCAGGGCGCCGGCACCGTGGTCGAAAACACCAGTACCCAGTTCGCGTACCGGATCCCGGTGGCGGCCGGCTCGACGCGCGCCGAGGTCCCGCTGCTCGCGCCCGGGCAGCGCACCGCCGTCGCGGGCGCCGGGCCGGTGACGTTCGGCCCGGTCGTCTGGCTGGCCCCGGAGTCGCTCGGCGGCTACACCCCGGTCACCGCCACCCCGGTCCCGGGCGGGGTCCGGTACACGTCGTCGAACTGCCGTGCGCTGACCAGCCAAGGCGCCGTCGTGCTGCGCCGCACCGGGACCGGCCGGATCGTGGAGAGCGGGGAGCTGCCCGCCGCGAGCGTGTCGTGCGCGCCGGGGGAGAAGGTGCTGCCGGCCGTGCTCGCGCCCGGCAGCGAGGTCTTCCCCCGCTGCGGCCTCGGGCCGGAATGATCGCGGGGCCGGGGTCGTTAGACTTGACCGGCTCTTTTCCTTGAGGCGAAAGCAGGATCTTTGTCTTCGGACGACTTCTCCGCCGAGCTCGCCCGCGAGCAGGCGTACGTCACCACCCTTTACGCGAAGCTCGACGCCGAACGCGCCGAAGCCCAGCGCCGCCTCGACGAGACGCTGCGCCAGACCGGCGGGACCCCGCAGGCCCGCACCGAGCGCGACGTCGCCACGACGCTGTACACCGACCGGCTGGCCCAGCTCGGCTCCGTCGAACAGGGGCTGGCCTTCGGCCGGCTCGACTTCGTCCCCGACAGCGCCGAGGAAACCACCTACATCGGCCGGCTCGGGCTGTTCGACGAAGACGACGACTACAAGCCGCTGCTCGTCGACTGGCGGGCGCCGGTCGCGCGGCCGTTCTACCTCGCCACCGCGGCGTCACCCGAAGGGGTGCGCCGGCGGCGGCACCTGCGGTCGCTGACCCGCAAGGTCACCGGCTTCGACGACGAGGTACTCGACCTCACCGCCGCCGACCAGGGCCAGGACCTCGGGCTGGCCGGCGAGGCCGCGCTGCTGGCGGCGCTGGAGCAGCGGCGCACGGGTGAGATGAGCGACATCGTCGCGACCATCCAGGCCGAGCAGGACCGGATCATCCGCGCCCCGCTGGGCGGCGTCATGGTCGTGCAGGGCGGGCCGGGCACCGGCAAGACCGCCGTCGCCCTGCACCGCGCGGCCTACCTCCTCTACACGCACCGCCAGCAGCTCACGACCCGCGGCGTGCTGGTCGTCGGGCCGAACAGCACGTTCCTGCGCTACATCGGCCAGGTGCTGCCCTCGCTCGGCGAGACCGGCGTGCTACTGGCCACCATCGGGCAGCTCTACCCGGGCCTGGACGCCGACGGCGTCGAATCCCGCGAAGCCGCCGAGGTCAAGGGCCGGCTGGTGCTGGCCGACGTGCTCGCCAACGCCGTCCGGGACCGCCAGCGCGTGCCCGAGCCGGTGCTGGAGATCGAGTACGAGCACGACGTGCTGCGGCTGGACCGCAAGACGTGCACCGACGCCCGGACCCGCGCCCGCCGCTCGCGGCGCCCGCACAACCCGGCGCGGCGCCTGTTCGTCTCCGACGTCCTCGACGCGCTGACCCGCCAGGCCGCGCGGAAACTGGGGGACGACCTCCTCGACGGGCAGGACGTGGCCGACATCCGGGCCGAGCTGGCGGCGGACGAGAACGTCGCGGCGGCGTTGGACTCGCTGTGGCCGGTGCTGACCCCGGAAGGGGTGCTCGACGACCTGTTCGCCGACCGCGAACGGCTTTCGAGCGCGGCGCGGAAGCTGCTCTCTCCCGACGATCGCGCGCTGCTGGAGAGCGGCCGCGACGCGCGCTGGACCCCCGCCGACGTGCCGCTGCTCGACGAGCTGGCCGAGCTGATCGGCGTCGACGACACCGAGGCCCGCGTCGAGCGCAAACGCCGTGAGCGCGAGGACCGCGCGTACGCCGAGGGCGTGCTCGACATCCTCGAGCAGGACGAGGAGATCATCGACGAGGAGCTGCTGCGCGTCTCCGACGTCCTCGACGCCGAGCTGTTCGCCGAGCGCCAGGTCGCGCGCAGCGAGCTGACCGCGGCCCAGCGGGCGGCGCAGGACCGGACCTGGACGTTCGGGCACGTGATCGTCGACGAGGCCCAGGAGCTCTCGGCGATGGACTGGCGGCTGCTCATGCGCCGCTCGCCCAACCGCTCGATGACGCTGGTCGGCGACGTCGCCCAGACCGGCGCGGCGGGCGGGGCGCGGTCGTGGGGCGAGGTGCTCTCGCCGTACGTCGCGGACCGGTGGCGGCTGGAGGAGCTGACCGTGAACTACCGCACGCCCGCGGAGATCATGGCGGTGGCCGCGCGGGTGCTGCGCGAGGTCGACCCGTCGTTGTCGGCGCCGTCTTCGGTGCGGGAGACCGGGGTCGCGCCGTGGTCTGAGCGCCCGGCGTCGCTGGAGTCGTCGTTGCCGGAGCTGGTGGCCCGCGAACTGTCCGAAGTGGACGGCGGGACGGTGGCGGTGCTGGTGCCCGCGGCCCGGCTCGACGCGGTCTCGGCGCTGCTCGGGGCGTCGGACGAACGGCTGAGCGTGCTGACGGTCGAGCGGTCCAAGGGCCTCGAGTTCGACTCGGTGGTGCTGGTGGCGCCGGACGAGGTCGTCGCGGGCTCACCGCGCGGGCTCAACGACCTGTACGTGGCCCTGACGCGCGCGACCCGGCGGCTCGGCGTGGTCCGGACCGGTGACGAGGTACCGGCACTCTCCGTGCTTGGCTAGGGTGCCTCGCATGCAGAAGATCGGGAAGATCGTGGTCGTCGCCGCGGCGGCGCTGTCGCTGGCCGCGTGCGGCCAGGACGCCAAGACCGAGCCGGCCTCGGCGCCCCCCACCGCGGCGCCGACGTCGGACGCCGCCGCCCCGGCGACCCAGAGCAAGGGCCGCGAGTGCACGGCGGACGACATCAAGACGACGGGGAAGTTCGGCGAGAAGCCCGAAATCACCATCCCGGCCGACTGTGACCCGCCGAAGAAGCTGATCACGAAGGACCTGTCCGAGGGCACCGGCAACCCGGCCAAGACGGGCCAGCAGCTGAAGATGAACTACCTGCTGGTGACGTGGTCGGACAAGAAGGTGCTGGACAACTCCTACGACCGCGGCGAGACGTTCGACCTGAACCTGGGCGCGGGCGAGGTCATCCCGGGCTGGGACCAGGGCCTGGCGGGCATCAAGCAGGGCGGCCGCCGCCTCTTGATCATCCCGCCGGACCTCGCGTACGGCGAGGGCGGCCGGGGCATCAAGCCGAACGAGACGCTGGTGTTCGTCACCGACGCCGTCACGGTGCCCGGCACCCAGGGCTGACCGGCTGCACTTTCACGTGAAAGTGCCCACCTCGGGGCGGCACTTTCACGTGAAAGGTACGGGTCAGGGGATGAGCAGGAGCTTGCCGGTGGTGCGGCGGCCCTGGAGGTCCTCGTGGGCCTTGCGCGCGTCGGCCAGGGGGTACTTCCCGCCGATGCGGATGGTCAGGTCGCCCGCCTGGATGGCGTCGAACAGCTCCTTCGAGCGCCAGTCGAGCTCCTCGCGCGTGCGCGTGTAGTGCACGGACGTCGGGCGGGTCAGGTACAGCGAGCCGCCGGAGTTGAGGCGCTGCGGGTCGAGCGGCGGGACCGGGCCGCTCGAGGCGCCGAACAGCGCGAGCAGGCCGCGCACCTTGAGGCTGGCGAGGCTGCCGTCGACGGTGTCCTTGCCCACGCCGTCGTAGACGACGTCGACGCCCTCGCCGCCGGTCAGCTCGCGGGTGAGCTTGGCGAAGTCGTCGCGGTCGTAGCGGATCACCTCGTCGGCGCCGGCCTCGCGGGCGAGCTTCTCCTTCTCCTCGGTCGACACCGTGCCGATGACGCGGGCGCCGCGCGCCTTCGCCAGCTGGACCAGGAGCAGCCCGACGCCGCCGGCGGCCGCGTGCACCAGCACGTCGTGGCCCGCCTTGACCTCGAAGGTCGAGGCGACCAGGTAGTGCGCGGTGATGCCCTGCAGCATCGTCGCGGCGGCGGTCTCGAGGGAGACGCCCTCGGGCACCCGCACGGCCACCGAAGCCGGCACGATCTTGCGGGCCGCGTAGCTGCCGATCGAGCCCTGCCACGCGACGCGGTCACCGGCCGCGAAGCCGGTGTCGGCGCCCGCCTCCACGACCGTGCCGGCGCCCTCGAGCCCGAGGACGAACGGCAGCTCCATCGGGTAGATGCCCTGGCGCTGGTAGGTGTCGATGTAGTTCACCCCGGCCGCGGCGACGTCGACCAGCAGCTCGCCGGCCTGCGGGGCCCGGACGTCCACTTCGGCCGCTTCGAGCACTTCCGGGCCGCCGGTCTTCGTCACCTGCACTGCGGTGGGCATGGGTCCTCCTCGGGTCGGGTTCTCCCGGTGCAACTATGGCCGACGCCACGCTGTTCCGCGTTCCGGCGCCGGGTTGGTTATGGTTCGGGACGTGTCCGAATCATCTGAGACAGTCGTTTCGCCGACCAGCGCGCAGCTGGCCGCGGCGCGCAAGTTCGTGAAGGCGCACGGCAAGCCGTCCCGCGCGGTGGTGGAGAACATCGGCCGGGCGGGCGCCCGCGTCGTGCTGGTCGGCGCCGACGGTGCCCTCGGCGACGTCGTGGTCCCCTCGGTGGCGACGGGTGAGGCGCTGGTCGAGGCCGTCGAGGACCTCTCACCGGCGACGTGGGACGCGGAGACGGTCAACCAGACGAAGATCGGCCCGGCCCACCGCCGCAAGATGGCGGGCCGGTGAGCCCCACCGCGGTCCTGGTCAGCTGCTCGGAGCTCCCCACGGGTGACGGCGACGACGACGCCGTGGTGCCCGCTTTGTCGGCGCTGGGCTTTTCGGTGGCGTGGGCCCCGTGGGACTCGTCGTTCGACTTTTCCTCAGCGGACGCGGTGATCCTGCGCGCGACCTGGGACTACGCGTCCCGGCGCCCGGAGTTCCTCGCCTGGTGCGAGTCGGTCCCGGCCCTGCTCAACTCCGCGGACGTGGTCCGCTGGAACACGGACAAGTCGTACCTGGCGGAGCTGCTCGACGCGGGCTTGGCGGTGGTACCGACGTCGCTGGTCCAGCCCGATGACACGGCCCGGTTCCCCGCGTCGGATTTCGTGGTGAAGCCTTCGGTGGGAGCGGGTTCACGCGGCGCGGCCCGGTTCGCCGGCGGTGCCGACGCCTCGTCACACGTGGCTTCGCTGCACTCCGAGGGGCACACGGCGCTGATCCAGCCTTATCAGTCCAGTGTGGACACTTCGGGCGAACTGGCCTTGGTGTACCTGGGCGGCATCTACTCGCACGCCTTCTCGAAGGGTGCGATGCTGGGGTCCACATTGGACGCTTCGGGGTTGTACCTCTCGGAGGAGCTGGCTCCGGCTTCACCGCCGGCGGAGGCGGTGGCCCTGGCCGAGGACGTCCTCGACGCGGCTTCGGCGTTGCTGGGCATCCTGCGTGCGGAGCTGCTGTACGCCCGGGTTGACCTGGTGAACGGGGCGGACGGGAAGCCGCTGCTGCTGGAGCTGGAGCTGACGGAGCCGTCATTGGGCTTCCGCCAGACCGACCCGGCCGCGGCGACGCGCTTCGCATCGGCGGTGCGGCAGCAGCTGGCGTAGTCACTTGGCGGCTCGCTGCACGGCGGCGAGCACCAGGGCGACGACCGCCCCGATCGTCGTCACGGCAATCGAGCCGGTGACGACGTAGAGACCGCCGATTCCGGTCAGCCCGGCTTTGATCAATTTCGGCAGGCCGTGGGAATCGTCTTGGCCGGCTGCAGGCTTGCCGTGCTCACCATTGCCCACTGTACTACCCCTCTCTATGGTGTACTAGTACGCCTCGATTTCAGGGTGCCGCTCGGGGGCTGCGATCGGAAATGATCTTTGGTGGTGCGGAGGTGTTTCTGCTTGCCGGAATTTTCTGCGGATTGTCGATCTTTGCCGGACCTTCCCGAAAAGGCCGCGCTGGGATCGCTGGCCCGGCGCCGGGACGAAGACCTGCTCGGGGCGCTCCAGCGGGCGGCCGAATCGTCGTCGAGCGGTTCCGCGACCGCACTCGGCTGTCTCGTCGGCCCGACCGCTTCACTGCCGTCGGCCACGCCGGAATCGCGCGCGTGCGCGCTCTGGGGCCTCGTCGTCGACGAAATCGGCAAGCTGGGCTCGGTGGTGGAACCGCGGGAGCATTTCGTCCTGCTGGCGGCATTCCGGCTCCCGCCGGTTCCGGACGGCGGCTGGGCGTCGACACTCGGTGAACGGTTCGGCCAGCTGGCCGAAGTGCGTGGCCTTTTCGGGGCCCGGAAACCGCTGTCGAACACCCCGATGAACAAAGCCTGGGCCGGTGCGCTCGAGATGCTCGCCGTCGCCGTCGCGGGCCGGCTCGGACACCTCGAAGGCGCGGACTGGCTGCCGTACGTGGAGATCGGGCGATCGGCCGCGGCGGGAACAGTGCCCGGCGACGGGAGCCCGGAGGGGTTCCGCGCTCCGTCGGAGGGCGCGCAGCCGGTGTTCGTGGACCGGATGCTCGTCACCGTCCTGATGCACCGGCGGACCGCGCTGCGCCGCATCACCGAGCGGGTCGTCGTCGCGCGGAAGGACGGTGTCGACGGCTACGACGTCCACGCGGAGACGGGGTGGACCGGGAACCTCGCCGAGCTGCCCGTGAAGGCCCTGTGGAACTGCCGCCTGATCGCGGTGCCCGGCGAGGACCCGGGCGACCCGGTGCTGGCCCGGCTGCGCTTCCGGCGGAAGCTGCGGCCGGACGAGCCCTACGGGTTCGTTTCCGAGGCGGTGGACGGGAAACTCGACGAGGAACGCAGCTGGATCAGCGTCAAGGTCGATCACCACGGCGTGGCGCCGGGCGGGCTGACGATCCGGGTGAACTTCGACGAAACCTGCTTGCCGCAAGCGTGCTGGTGGTTCGCGGAGCAGCTCGAGGTGGAGAGACTGCGGCGGCCGGCAGCGGGTGATCCCCGCTTGCTCGACGTCGGCGACGGGTTCGTGCAGCACACGTTCGCCGGGGGATGTCAGCCGCGGGAGGAGTACGGGATCGCCTTCAGGTGGCCGAGAAGGTGAAAAACGAAGCCACATCGCACCAACGTGGCTTCATTCCCTTCCCTGAAGAGCGCTGGCTCTTGGCCAGATCAGTTGCCGGTGTTGCCGCCGCCTTCGCCGCCGCCACCGGCGTGGTCGTGCACCACGCGCTCTCCTCTGTGTACTTGTTCGATGTGCGGATCACTGTCCGCGAGAGAAGGTTACCGTGGGTGAAGTCAGGCCCGCTTGGCGGCCAGCCGATCCGCTCGCGGCCAGCGCACATCCGTCGCCCAGCCCAGTTGCTCGAACGTCCGGATCACCCGCGCCGAGATGTCGACCTGTCCCCGCAGCACCCCGTGGCGCGCGCAGGTCGGGTCCGCGTGGTGCGAGTTGTGCCAGGACTCGCCCATCGAAAGCACCGCCAGCGGCCAGAAGTTCGCCGCCTTGTCGCGACTCGCGAACGGGCGCTCACCGATCAGGTGGCAAACCGAATTGACCGACCACGAAACGTGGTGCAGGAACGCGATCCGCACCAGGCCCGCCCAGAAGAACGCCGTCACCACGCCCCACCACGACCACGTGATCAGCCCGCCGAGCACCGCCGGCAACGCCAGGCTCAGCGTGATCCACAGCCAGAAGTACCGGTTCACCCAGCGAAGATCGTTGTCCGCCACCAGGTCCGGGGCGAAGCGGTCCGCGTTGGTCACCTCGCGGCCGAACATCCAGCCCATGTGCGCGTGCCAGAAGCCGCGCAGCAGCGCCGACGGCGATGTGCCGAACAGCCAGGGGGAGTGCGGGTCGCCCTCGCGGTCGGCGAACGCGTGGTGGCGGCGGTGGCTGGCCACCCAGAAGATCACCGAACCCTGGACCGCCATGCTGCCCGCGATGGCCAGCGCCACCCGCAGGGGCCGCGAGGCCTTGAACGCGCCGTGCGTGAAGTAGCGGTGGTAGCCGACCGTCACGCCCAGCGTCGCGAAGACGTAGAACACCGCCGCGAGGATCAGGTCGACCCAGGTCATGCCCCAGCCCCAGACCAGCGGGACCGCGATGAGCAGCGCCGCGAAGGGCACCAGCAGGAACGTCTTGAGCACGATCATCTCGCCCGTGCCGCGGCGATGGGAGATCAGCGGCTTGGGGGCGGCGCGCGAGGTCATGGCGCGAACAGTAACCCACGGCCGTGAACGGGCACGCCGATGCCGAGTTAAGCCCGCGTTGCCGTCAGGCGGCCGCGAGTTCGCGCGGGGCGGGGTTCAGCGAGACCGCCGGGCCGCGGTCGCGGCTGCCGGTCCACAGGGTCGCCGTCGCGATGATGACCGCCATCGCGCCGAGGACGTGGAACGACACCATCGCCTCCGGCACGCCCAGCGCGTACTGCAGCGAGCCGAGCCCGCCCTGCGCCAGCGCGACCACCCAGACCGCCGTGTAGCGCTGCCACAGGCTCTTCGGCGCGCCGACGCGCATCAGCTGGAGGCCGAACACCGCGAGCAGCAGCAGGTAGAGCACCAGGAGCCCGCCGTGGACCTGGGCGAGCGCCTCCACCGGGGCGTCGAGGCGGTGGGTGTTGATGTCGCCGCTGTGCGGGCCGGCGCCGGTGACGGTGGTGCCCGCCGCGAGGACCAGCCACATCACGACGGCCAGCGCGACCAGGATGCCCCGGCCGGACGCGGGGACCAGCGACCGCGCGGGCTCGTCGCCTTCGCGGAACGCGCGCAGCAGCAGGACGGCGAGCCAGACGAGCGGGGTCGTGGCGAGGAAGTGGATCGCCACCGTCCACCACTCCAGCTTCGCGAGCACGGTGAGGCCGCCGACGACGGCCTGCAGCACGACGCCGCCGGGCATCGTCCAGGCCAGTTTCACCAGGCGCTTGCGGCCCGGGTGGTCGATCTGCACGCGCCACGCGGTGATGACGGCGACCGCGGCCACGGCGATGACGACGCCGGTGAGCAGCCGGTTGCCGAACTCGATCCACTGGTTGAGCGCGTCGATGCCGGAGTCGTGCTTCGGCACGAGGCTGCCGGCGACGCACTGTGGCCAGGTCGGGCAGCCGAGCCCGGACCCGGTGACGCGCACGATGGAGCCGGTGACGCCGATCAGCGCCTGCGCGAGGACCGCGGCGATCCCGACGGCCCGCTGCACGGCGGCGGACGGAAACGGCAAGCGGGCGACGAGGCTGGTGAACGGCACCCATCGATGGTAGAGCGCGCGAAAACGCGGCTTTCGGCAGGTCCCGGCGCCCAGAACGGCGGCGTGGCCACAAGGGACCAAGGTCACTCGGTCTTCTTGGCCTTCTTCTGGAAGAAGCCCATCGATTGCGCGAAGACGGCGCCGAACCCGAGGACGGCGATCGGCGCGGTCTTGATCCAGAAGGCGCCCGCGTCCAGCTTGAGAAGGAGGACGAGCACGCCGATCGCCACCACGAGCAGGAGGAGCAGGATCAGGAAGACGCGGGTTTTCGAAACCACGTGAAGTGCCCCCTCGGTACCGGATGTATCCGGATGACCTTGGCGCGGCGGCGGCAGATTCGTGAGGTCAGTTCTACCCGCGCCGTTCGGACTCAGGTGAGTTTCGTCGTCCGCGAAGCCAGCCCGCCCGCCAGCACGGCCCACACGGCCAGCACGGCCATCGGGCCGGGTGCGAACGCCCCGTCGACCAGCGCGGCCCGCATGCCCTCCGCCAGCGCCCCCGACGGCAGCAGCTGGACGACGAAAGCCAGCCCCGAAGGCAGCGAAGAAGGCGCCAGCAGGATCCCGCCCGCCAGCAGGAGCACGAACCACACCACGTTCGCCAGCGCCAGCACGGCTTCCGCCCGCAAAGCGCCACCCAGCAGGACGCCGAGAGCGCCGAACGCGAGAGTTCCCAGCACCAGCAGCAGCACCGCCGAGAACAGGCCCGACAACGACGGTGACCACCCCAGGAAAGCCGCCACCACGCCGATGATGACCGACTGCAGCGCCACCACCAGAAGAGCGGCCGCGAGGCGCCCGGCCACCAGCAGCCACCGGGGCAACGCCGTCGCCGAAAGCCGCTTCAGCACCCCGTAGCGCCGGTCGAAGCCGAGAGCGATCGCCTGGCCCGTGAACGCCGACGACATCACCGCCAGCGCCAGGATCCTGGGCGTGATCCAGTCCACTTTGGACGTCGAACCCAGCGACGACGCGGGCAGGATGTCCAGCAGCGACAACCCGATCAGCAGCGCCAGCGGGATGAGCAGCGTCAGCAGCACCTGCTCGCCGTGGCGCAGGGTCAGACTGGCTTCGACCCGCGCGTGCGTGCGCAGCATCCGGCCCAGCGACCCGCGGCCCGGCGCGGGGGTGAAGGTTCCCGGGGCGAAAGTCATGCTCGCAGCTCCCGTCCGGTCAGCTCCAGGAAGACCTCTTCGAGCGTCCGCCTGCCCACCTGCAGATCGTCGGGCAGCACGCCCTGCTGCGCGCACCACGCCGTGACCGTCGAGACCACCTGCGGGTCGATCGAACCGGCCACCACGTACGTGCCCGGTGCCGACTCGCGGACCGCGTAGCCCTCCGGCAGCGCCGCCGCCAGCAGCTCCGTGTCGAGGCGGGTGCGGGCCTTGAAGCGCAGGCCCGCCGCACCCGTTTCGTCCATCGTCAACGACTGGGGCGCTCCCGAGACGACGACCTTGCCGTGGTCGACGATCACCACCGTGTCGGCCAGCGCCTCCGCCTCCTCCATCAGGTGCGTGGTCAGCAGCACCGAGACGCCGTCGCGGCGCAGGGCCGCCAGCAGGTCCCACACCAGGCGGCGGGCCTGGGGGTCCATGCCCGCCGTCGGCTCGTCGAGGAACACCAGCTCGGGGCGGCCGATCAGGGCGCACGCGAGTGACAACCGCTGCTGCTGGCCGCCGGAGAGGCGCTTGAACGGCGTCCGGCGTACCGAGGTCAGCCCGAGGGTCTCCAGGAGCCAGGCCGGGTCCAGCGGCGAAGCCGCGCAGGACGCCACCAGGCGCAGCATCTCGTCGGCGCGGACGCCGGGGTACGCGCCGCCGCCCTGGGGCATGATCCCGACGCGGGGGCGCAGGGCCGCCGATTCGCGGACCGGGTCGAGCCCCAGCACCCGGACAGTGCCCGCGTCAGGCTTGAGGAAGCCTTCGCAGAGCTCGACGGTGGTGGTCTTGCCGGCCCCGTTCGGGCCGAGCAGGGCGAGCAGGCTGCCGCGCTCCATCCGCAGGTCGAGACCGTCGACCGCGCGGGTGGAGCCGTAGCTTTTGACCAGCCCGGTGATCTCGACGGCGGGGGCACTCACGTCGGGTCACGATACGGCGTCGGCCCGCGCGGGCAGCCGCGGGGACGGCCTGGACAGCAGCACGGGCGCCAGCCGCCGGACGATCAGCATCCCGCCGCCGCAGACGACGATCGCCGCGACGTAGGCGAACGGCAGCACGTACGGGCGGCCGTCGAACGTGCTGCCGGTCGGCGGGAGCAGGAACGGCAGGGCCGCCGAGAGCACCGTCGCGGCCACCCGGAAGCGGGACGTCCCGGCCGCGGCGGCCAGCGGGATCACCGCCCACAGGACGTACCAGGGCTGCAGGTTGATCTGCAGGATCATCACCGCGCCCAGCGACACGCCCAGCCCGATGATCGGCCGGTAGCGCCACTTGAAGCTGTCCCACAGGAACTTGAAGGTGATGGCCACGGCGACGAGGTAGCCCAGGGCGCCGAGGATCGGCACCAGGCCGTCGGTGTGGTTGCCGAGCCCGAGCGCGATGCCCAGCACGCCGGACAGGTTGGCCAGCTCCGCGGTGGGGGAGATCCAGGAGCGGACCAGGCCGGGGGTGTTGAACGTCGCCCCGAACCAGCCGAAGCCGAGCCCGGTGCCGAAGCAGACGGCGACCAGCACGACGCCGAACCACGCCGCCATCGGCGCGCCCGCCAGGAACAGGTCCTTGAGCCGGCCGTGCCAGCGCCGCGCCACCATCACGGCGAAGAACGGCAACGCGAACACCGCGGGCAGCTTCACCGCCACCCCGAGCGTGATGATGGCCACGCCGAGCCCGATGTAGAGCAGTTCGCCCCGGGCCAGTGGCGGGGGTGTGTCGCCCTTCACCCGGATCGGCAGCTTCCGGATGCCCACCTCCAGCCCGGCGAGCATCAGGCCGACGGCGAGCGCGTCGTTGTGGGCGCCGGCGACGAAGTGGAAGATCAGCAGCGGGTTCAGCGCGCCGAGCCACAGCGCGGTCGCGGGCTGCACGCCGAAGCGGCGCGCCAGCCGCGGCAGCGCCCAGACGATGAGGACCACACCGGCCAGCGCGAGCACGCGCTGCAGCAGCACGCCGACCGCGATGCTGTTGCCCGCCAAGGGCGCCAGCCAGCCGCCGAGGCGCAGCACCAGCGGCCCGTACGGCGCCGGCGTCTCGCGCCACATGTTCGACACGCCCGCGGTGTACGGGTCGGCGACGCCGAGGGCCTGCGCCGGACCCAGCACGTACGGGTCCATGCCGCGGTGCACGATCTCGCTCTGCGCGAGGTAGCTGTAGACGTCGCGGGAGAACAGCGGCGGGATCACCAGCAGCGGCAGCACCCACAGCGCGATGGTGCGGGAGAGCTGGCCCTGCGACGCGAGCCGCGCGCGGTCGGGCCGGGCGAAGCGGCCGAGCATCAGCCAGCTGAGCACCAGGATGCCCATCCCGGAGATGGCGATGGCCAGCGACACCGTCGGGATCCGGGTGAACAGCCGCAGCACCGGGATCTCCTGCACCGGGTTGATCACCGGGGCGGCACCGGCGCCGAGCGAGCCGAGCGCGAGGAAGAGCGACCCGACTGTGCCGAACCGGCGCACGACGTTCAGCCCGCGCCGCTCGTCGGCCTCGAGGGGCAGCGGTTCGAGGGGGCGGACGGGCGAAAGCGTCACCGGGTGCGTGCTCCCGGTCGCGATCACCGCCGCCTGCTGGTCCTGCTCACCCACTGCCACGGGTGCAGGGTATCGGTCCGCCCCGGAGTGAGTCGGGTCACTGCCGGACACCCCGCCTTTGCCGACCGCGGGGAAATAAGACACACTTGTGTTGTGAAAAAGACGGAGGCGGGTGACCAGGCGGGCGGCGACATGCCCCGCGCCACGCTCCCGCACGTCCCGTCGCAGGTCAGCGCCGAGGGCAAGACCCGGCAAGAGGTCGCCCGGCTGCTGCTGGAACAGGGTCCCATGACCGCGGTCGTGGTCGCCGAGCAGCTCGGGATCAGCCCGGCGGCGGTCCGCCGCCACCTGGACGCGCTGCTCGCCGACGGCGAAGCCGAGACCCGGGACGCGCCGCGCCGCGGACCCCGGGGCCGGGGCCGTCCGGCGAAGCTGTTCCTGCTCACCGAGCCCGGCCGCGCCCGGTTCGGCCACGCCTACGACGACCTCGCCGTCTCCGCCATCCGCTTCCTCGCCGAGCACGCCGGCGAAGACGCCGTACGCGCCTTCGCCGAACAGCGCGTCGAGAAGCTGGTCGGCCCGCACCGCCCGGCGATCACCGGTTCGAGTGATCCGGCGGCACGCGCGGAGGCCTTGGCCACCGCGTTGAGCAGGGAGGGCTACGCTGCGTCGACCCGTCAGGTCGGTGCTCCGGCACCCGATCAGAACGTCTCCGGCACCAGCCACCACGTCGGAGCGCAGCTTTGCCAGCACCACTGTCCGGTCGCCCACGTCGCCGCGGAGTTCCCGCAGCTGTGCGAGGCCGAGACCGAGGCGTTCGCGCGGCTGCTGGGCACCCACGTCCAGCGGCTGGCGACCATCGCACGCGGTGACTCCGCGTGCACCACACACGTGCCCGTCACGACGGGTAACCCGGCCCATCCCGAGCCGGGAAGCACGGTGCCCACTGGGCGCGAAGCACGGATCCCGAATGGAGGGAAACCCGCATGACTGCCGCTGCCGAGCAGCGCACTCCCACCACCGCGCCACTGAGCCAGGAAGAGACCATCGAGTCCCTTGGCAAGTACGCGTTCGGCTGGGCCGACTCCGACGAGGCGGGCGCCAGCGCCCGTCGCGGGCTTAACGAAGATGTCGTCACCGACATCTCCGGGAAGAAGTCCGAGCCGGAGTGGATGCGCGAAGCGCGACTGAAGGCGCTCAAGCTCTTCGAAAAGAAGCCCATGCCCAACTGGGGGGCCGACCTCTCCGGGATCGACTTCGACAACATCAAGTACTTCGTCCGCTCCAGCGAGAAGCAGGCTGCGAGCTGGGAAGACCTTCCCGAGGACATCAAGAACACCTACGACAAGCTCGGCATCCCCGAGGCGGAGAAGCAGCGCCTCGTCGCCGGTGTCGCGGCGCAGTACGAGTCCGAGGTCGTCTACCACTCGATCCGCGAGGACCTCGAGGCCCAGGGCGTCCTCTTCCTGGACACCGACACGGCGCTCCGGGAGCAGCCGGAGCTGTTCGAGGAGTACTTCGGCTCGGTCATCCCGGCCGGCGACAACAAGTTCTCCGCGCTGAACACGGCGGTCTGGTCCGGCGGCTCGTTCATCTACGTGCCGAAGGGCGTGCACGTGGACATCCCGCTGCAGGCCTACTTCCGGATCAACACCGAGAACATGGGCCAGTTCGAGCGCACCCTGATCATCGTCGACGAAGACGCCTACGTGCACTACGTCGAGGGGTGCACGGCGCCGATCTACCAGTCCGACTCGCTGCACTCGGCGGTCGTGGAGATCATCGTCAAGAAGGGCGCCCGCTGCCGCTACACGACCATCCAGAACTGGTCGAACAACGTCTACAACCTGGTCACCAAGCGCGCCAAGTGCGAAGCCGGCGCGACCATGGAATGGATCGACGGCAACATCGGTTCCAAGGTGACGATGAAGTACCCGTCGGTCTTCCTCATGGGCGAGCACGCCAAGGGTGAGGTCCTCTCGGTCGCGTTCGCGGGCGAGGGCCAGCACCAGGACGCGGGCGCCAAGATGGAGCACCTCGCGCCGCACACCTCCTCGACGATCGTGTCGAAGTCGGTGGCGCGCGGCGGCGGCCGGACGTCGTACCGCGGCCTGGTCCGCGTGGCGAAGCGGGCGCACCACTCGCGCTCCAGCGTGGTCTGCGACGCGCTGCTCGTCGACACCATCTCGCGGTCGGACACGTACCCGTACGTGGACATCCGCAACGACGAGGTGTCGATGGGCCACGAGGCCACGGTGTCCAAGGTCAGCGAGGACCAGCTGTTCTACCTGATGTCGCGCGGTCTCGACGAGGCCGAGGCGATGGCGATGATCGTGCGCGGCTTCGTGGAGCCGATCGCCCGTGAGCTGCCGATGGAGTACGCGCTCGAGCTGAACCGCCTGATCGAGCTCCAGATGGAAGGGTCCGTCGGCTAGTCATGTCGGTTACCGAGAACAACGTTTCCGAAGCTCTTCGCGAGGGGGCGGTCATTCCGGCCGCCTCCCGCGCGGAGCGCTTCACCTCCTACGACGTCGAGGCCTTCGAGGTCCCGCGCGGCCGTGAGGAGAACTGGCGCTTCACGCCGATGAAGCGCCTCCGCGGCCTGCACGACGGCAGCGCGCAGCCCACGGGCGAGATCACCCTGGACGCCGACGCGGCGGACGAGCTGAAGATCGAGTCGGTCGGCCGCGACGACTCGCGCCTCGGCGAGGCCGGCGTCCCGAGCGACCGGATCGCCGCGCAGGCGTACTCGGCGTTCACCAAGGCCACCGTTGTCACGGTGCCCAAGGAGACGAAGGCGTCGAAGCCGTCGGTGCTGCGGATCCACGGCCCGGGCGAAGGTCAGGTCGCCTACGGGCACCTGCAGGTCCGCGCCGAGGCGTTCGCCGAAGCCGTGATCGTGCTCGACCACGTCGGCTCCGGCACCTACGCCGACAACGTCGAGTTCGTCATCGGCGACGGCGCCAAGGTCACCGTGGTCAGCGTCCAGGACTGGGCCGACGACGCGGTGCACGTCTCCGAGCAGCACCTGAAGCTGGGCCGCGACGCCGCGCTGCGGCACACCGTGATCACCCTGGGCGGCGACCTCGTCCGGATCTCGCCGACCGCGACCTTCGCGGACAAGGGCGGCGACGTCGAGATGCTCGGCGTCTACTTCGCGGACAAGGGCCAGCACCAGGAGCACCGGCTGTTCGTCGACCACGCGGTCCCGAACTGCAAGTCGCGCGTGATGTACAAGGGCGCGCTGCAGGGCGACGACGCGCACACGGTCTGGATCGGCGACGTCCTGATCCGCGCCGCGGCCGAGGCCACCGACACCTACGAGCTCAACCGCAACCTGGTGCTCACGCCCGGCGCGCGCGCGGACTCGGTGCCGAACCTCGAGATCGAGACCGGCGAGATCGAAGGCGCCGGCCACGCGAGCGCGACGGGAAGGTTCGACGACGAGCAGTTGTTCTACCTCCAGTCGCGCGGGATCGGCGAAGAGGCCGCGCGGCGACTGGTCGTGCGCGGGTTCTTCCACGAGATCCTGGTGAAGATCGACGTCCCCGAGGTGCGCGAGCGCCTCGAAGCCGCGATCGAGGCCGAGCTCGAAGCCGTTGGCGCCTGACGCCGTCCACCACAGACTTCAGGAAAGAAAAGACATGGCTACCCTGGAAATCAAGGACCTCCACGCCTCGGTCACGACCGACGAGGGCGCCAAGGAGATCCTCAAGGGCGTCAACCTGACCATCAAGTCGGGCGAGACGCACGCGATCATGGGCCCCAACGGCTCCGGCAAGTCCACCCTGTCCTACGCGATCGCCGGCCACCCGAAGTACCAGGTGACCTCCGGCGAGGTGCTGCTCGACGGCGAGAACGTCCTCGAGATGAGCGTCGACGAGCGCGCCCGCGCGGGCCTGTTCCTCGCGATGCAGTACCCGGTCGAGGTGCCCGGCGTCTCGATGTCCAACTTCCTCCGCACCGCGGCCACCGCGGTCCGTGGCGAGGCCCCCAAGCTGCGCCACTGGGTCAAGGAGGTCAAGGAGGAGATGGGCAAGCTCGAGATCTCGCAGGAGTTCGCCGAGCGCTCGGTCAACGAGGGCTTCTCCGGCGGCGAGAAGAAGCGCCACGAGATCCTGCAGCTGGCGCTGCTCAAGCCGAAGTTCGCCATCCTCGACGAGACCGACTCCGGCCTCGACGTCGACGCCCTGCGCGTCGTGTCCGAGGGCGTGAACAACTACAAGGCGTCGAGCGAGGTCGGCGTCATGCTGATCACGCACTACACCCGGATCCTGCGGCACATCACGCCGGACTTCGTGCACGTCTTCGCCGGCGGCAAGATCGTCGAGTCGGGCGGCAAGGAGCTGGCGGACGAGCTCGAGGAGAACGGCTACGTCAAGTACGTCGGCAAGCCCGAGCCCGCCGCGCTCTGACTTTCGCCAGTACACACCGAGAATGAGAGGAGTCGGCCCGATGACCACCACCTCGGCCAGCTCTGTGCCACTCGACGTGGCGGCCCTGAGGGCCGACTTCCCCATCCTGTCGCGCACGGTTCGCGACGGGAAACCCTTGGTGTACCTGGACTCCGGAGCGACGTCGCAACGCCCGGCGCAGGTGTTCGACGCGGAGCGCGACTACGTGTTCACGTCGAACGCCGCCGTCCACCGCGGCGCCCACCAGCTGTCCGAAGAAGCGACGGACGCCTACGAGTCCGCGCGGGCGAAGATCGCCGAGTTCGTCGGTGCCGACCCCGAAGAACTGGTGTTCACCAAGAACGCGACCGAGGGCATCAACCTCGTCGCGTACTCGATGAGCAACGCCGCCACGGCCGGTCCCGAAGCTTCGCGTTTCGTGGTCGGGCCGGGCGACGAGATCGTCATCACCGAGATGGAGCACCACGCGAACCTCGTGCCGTGGCAGCAGTTGTGCCAGCGCACCGGGGCGACGCTGAAGTGGTTCAAGGTGACCGCGGACGGCCGCCTCGACCTGTCCGATGTGGACGAACTGATCACCGGGCGCACCAAGGTGGTCGCGTTCGCGCACCAGTCCAACGTGCTCGGCACGGTCAACCCGGTCTCGCTGCTGGTCGAGAAGGCCAAGGCCGTCGGCGCGTTCACCGTGCTGGACGCCTGCCAGTCGGTGCCGCACTTCCCGGTCGACTTCCACGCGCTGGGTGTCGACTTCGCCGTGTTCTCCGGCCACAAGATGCTCGGCCCGTCCGGCATCGGTGTCCTCTACGGGCGCACCGAGCTGCTGTCGGCCATGCCGCCGTTCCTGACCGGCGGGTCGATGATCGAGATGGTCCGCATGGAGGGCTCCACCTTCGCGCCGCCGCCGCAGCGGTTCGAGGCGGGCGTGCCGATGACGTCGCAGGCCATCGGCCTCGGCGCGGCCGTCGACTACCTCTCGGCCATCGGCATGGACCGCATCGCGGCCCACGAGCACGAGCTCGCCGCGGCGGCCCTGGAAGGCATCGGTGCGATCCCGGGGGTCCGGATCATCGGGCCGACCGACTCGAAGGACCGCGGCGCCACGGTGTCGTTCGTGATCGACGGCGTGCACCCGCACGACGCCGGCCAGGTGCTGGACAGCCTCGGCATCGCCGTGCGCGTCGGCCACCACTGCGCGTGGCCGCTGCACCGTGCGTGCGGCGCCCAGGCGACCGTGCGCGCGTCGTTCTACCTCTACAACACGCTCTCCGAGGTCGACGCCCTGGTCGCGGGGGTCCGCGAGGCGCAGAAGTTCTTCGGGGTGGCGCAGTGAACCTGGAGAGCATGTACCAGGAGATCATCCTGGACCACTACAAGAACCCGCACGGGCGCGGTCTGCGCGACCCGTTCGACGCCGAGTCGTTCCAGGTCAACCCGACCTGCGGCGACGAGGTGACGCTGCGGGTGAAGCTCGACGACGGGAAGGTCGCCGACGTCTCCTACGACGGCCAGGGCTGCTCGATCAGCCAGGCCTCGACGTCGGTCTTGACGGATCTCGTCGTCGGCCACACGCTTGAAGAGGCGTTCACCACCATGGACGCCTTCGTCGAACTGATGCAGGGCAAGGGAAAGATCGAGCCGGACGAGGACGTGCTGGAGGACGGGGTCGCCTTCGCGGGTGTCGCGAAGTACCCGGCCCGCGTCAAGTGCGCCCTCCTCGGCTGGATGGCTTTCAAGGACGCCGTCGCCCGGACCACCAACGGAGCTGAGAAAGCATGACCGAAGACACCGCCACCGACGCCCGCGAGGGACGGACGGCCGCCGACCTCGACGCCGAGACCACCGCGACGCAGGACCTCGACCTCGCCAAGCTCGAGGACGTCGAGGAAGCCATGCGCGACGTCGTCGACCCGGAGCTCGGCATCAACGTCGTCGACCTCGGCCTGGTGTACGACATCCGCGTCGAGCCGGACAACACGGCGACGATCGACATGACGCTGACGTCCGCGGCCTGCCCGCTGACCGACGTGATCGAAGACCAGACGTCGGCCGCGCTGACGTCCGGTGGGCTGGTCAAGGACTTCCGCATCAACTGGGTCTGGATGCCGCCGTGGGGCCCGGAGAAGATCACCGAGGACGGCCGCGAGCAGCTGCGCGCCCTCGGCTTCACCGTCTGAGTTCCGGTTCACCGAGCGGGTCACCCTCTGGGGTGGCCCGCTTTGTGTATAACGCCCTATACCAGGCGGCGTGGAGACCGAGCGCGATCAGGAACCCGCTGCCGGCGCCGGTGACCGCGAGGTAGGTCGCGTTGCCGGCGACGCCCGCACCCGTCATCGGGTCGTGGTGGGCGAGGAACGGCAGGACTTCGGCGGCCACGCCGGCCAGCGCGCCGGCGGCCAGGAACGCGAGCACGGGCTTGCGGTGCCGGGAGGCGTTCGGTGCCGGCGCGGTGGGCGCGGTGCGGTACCAGTTCCGCAGCCACCGGGCGAGCACCCCGGCGCCGGCGATCGTGCTGACCAGCTGGATCAGCCGGCCGACGTCGACCCCGGTGACCAGCGGGATCCGGAGGAACGGGAAGCCGCCGCTTTCGTGGGTGAAGGCGTCCCACCCGACGTGCGTGGCGGCGCCGAGCACCAGGGAGAGGGCGATCCACCCCGGCCGCTTCCAGCTGAAGTGCCGGGGCACCCGTTCGGCCAGCGATCGTGGAGCCAGCGCGAGCAGAGGCCGCTTCAGGAAGCCGTGGAAGACGGCCAGAATCATCAGGGCGAGGAGCGGGTCGAGCCAGAGGACCGAGGCGAACTCGTGGGTCTTCGTCAGCCCGATCCCGGGCAGCCGCGGCACGAACCAGAAGACGTCGGGCGCGACCGACCCGGCCACGAGCGCGGAGGCCACCAGCGGCCGTCTCGCCAGCGGCAGCACAGCGGCGGGATGACTCAGCGTGAACGGCACGCGGCTAGTATCCCGGGGTGCTCCTGCGCTCGATCCTCCTGTTCCTCGCCGCGGCGATCTGCGAAATCGGCGGCGCGTGGCTGATCTGGCAGGGCGTCCGCGAAAACCGCGGCTGGCTGTGGATCGGCGGGGGAATCGTGGCATTGGGCGTGTACGGCTTCGTGGCGACGCTCCAGCCGGACGCCCACTTCGGCCGCATCCTCGCCGCGTACGGCGGCGTGTTCGTGGCGGGCTCACTGACGTGGGGAGTACTGGCGGACGGCTACCGGCCGGACCGCTACGACGTCATCGGCGCACTGCTGTGCCTGGCGGGGGTCGCGGTGATCATGTACGCGCCGCGGGGTTCAGCGAGCTGACCGACGTCCGGAGCGCCGGAAGACCACGAACAGCAACCGCAACCCCACCAACGCGCTGATCACCAGCAGGTTGTAGCCGAACACCTGGTGCAGCGTCAGGTCCGGCAGGATCCTCGGCCCGCCGTTGCCGGCCAGCAGGAACACCGCCATCAAGCCCGTTGCCGCGCCCACGAAGGCCAGCAGGACCTCGTGGACCAGGCCCGTCACCACGTCGCGGTCGCGCTCGTCCGAAAACAGGCGGATGTTCACCGACAGCCTGCCCTCCTCCAGGGCCGCGCCGATGCGGTCGATGCGGCGGGGGAGGCGGCGCAGCACCGGGAGCAGGGCCATGACTTCGTTGACCGCCGTGCGGCGCAGGGACTCCGGGCGCAAGCCGGCGCCGACCTGCTCGACGGCGAACGCGCGGGACTCCGCCACCACGTCGAACGCGGGGTCGAGGGCGGCGAGCGTGCCCTCCACCGTCGCCAGGGCGCGGAACACCGCGGCCACCGGCGGGGGCACGCTCAGCCGGAAGTCCGCGACCACCCGGAACAGGCCGGTGAAGAGGTCGAGGCCCGGGGAGCGGCCGGGGCCGAAGTGGCGGGCGACCAGGGCGCCGAGCGCGCGTTCGAGGCGCTGTTCGTCGATGTCGTCGGTGCGGTCGACGATCTCCAGCAGCCCGTCGCGCAGGGCCGCCGGGTCGCCGCGGTCGAGGGCGAGCACCAGGTTCTGGAGGCCGCCGCGCAGGCTCGCGTCGAGGCGGCCGACCGAACCGAAGTCGAGCAGGCCGAGGCGGCCGTCGGGCAGGAGCATGAGGTTGCCCGGGTGCGGGTCGGCGTGGAAGACGCCGCCGATCATCACCTGGTCGAGCAGGCAGCGCAGCAACGACCGCGCGAGCCGCTTGCGGTCCGCCGGCGGTGCCGTCTCCACCGGACGGCCGGTCAGCCGGGACATGACGAGGACGCGCTCGGTGGACAGTGCTTTGTGGACGGTCGGCAGCACGACGTCCGAGCCGGAAGTGGCGGCCACGGCGGCGATGTTGCGGGCTTCGATGGTGAAGTCGAGTTCCTCGGCCAGTGCCGCGGCGAACCCCTCGGCCAGTTCGGCGACGCCGAGCGAGCGTGCCCAGTCCGCGCGTTCCTCGAGGGCCGCGGCGACGCGCCGGACGATGTCGATGTCGCGTTCGGCCTGCTCCCGCACCCCGGGGCGCTGGACCTTCACGACGACGTCCGCGCCGCCGCGCAGCTTCGCCCGGTAGACCTGCGCGACCGACGCCGCCGCCAGGGGTTCGGGGTCGAACTCGGCGAAGACGTCGTCGGGCGAGCCCCCGAGTTCGGCGGCCAGCAGGGCCCACACCGCTTCGGCGCGGGCGGGTGCGACCCGGTCCTGCAGCTTCGCGAGCTCCTCGACGAACGCCGGTGGCAGCAGGTCCGCGCGGGTCGAGAGCAGCTGGCCGAGCTTCACGAACGTCACGCCGCCCTCTTCCAGTGCCCGGCGCAGGGACCGGGCGAGCTTGGCGTGCCGTCCCGGCGCGAGATCGGGGTCGCGGCGGCCCGCGAGGTAGCGGCCGAGGCCGTGCTTGACGGCGATCCGGCTGATCTGCGAGTACCGGCGGGCGCGCGTGAGCTTGGCGCCCAGCGCGCGCACCCGGAGCCCGTCCGGCAGGGCCACCTCGGCGACGAGGAGGAAGATCAGCGTCGCGAGGAAAGCGCTGCCCGCCAACGGGATCACCAGCCCGAGCGCCGCGCCGCCGTTGCGCAGCAGGGAAACCGGGAACGCCTGCGCGATCCCGCCCGCGACGAGCCAGCCGAACGCGGCACCGCACAACGCCCGCACGGCGCCGATCCGGACGCCGAGCACCCGCCGCGACGCCACCACGAGCGGCCACAGCACCAGCGCGTACAGGGGAAGGGTCAGCAGGCCCACCAGGATGTCCACGCCGGAGAGCAGACCACGGCGGCGGGCCCGGACGGCTCACGCGGCGGCGGGACCCGGCTCCCTCCCGCGAGGGAACTACTTTCGGCCGTGGCCGCACCCGTCGGTGGACTTCTAACCTGATCGCTCGAACGACCGTTAAGTGTTCTCTGAATCGGACGAAGGAGACACGATGGACGCACGCGTGATCGGCCGGATCGCGGCACTGGCCCTGGCGGCCCCGCTGGGCCTCGGGCTCGCGGCCGCGCCCGCTTCGGCGGCCGCTGTCACGACGCTCTACTACAGCTCGTCGGGTGCGCCGGACTACCTCGCCCAGATCGACCAGGGCGCGGCGAACTGGAACGCCGCCGTCACCGACGTGAAGCTGGTCAAGCGGAACACGAGCGCGACGATCAAGTTCCACGAGATCCACAGCGGCGGTTCGTACACGAACACGAACGGCCACGGCCGCGGCGACATCTACCTGGACACGAGCCAGGTCGCCGAGGGCTACGACCCGACCCGGATCGCCGCGCACGAGCTCGGCCACAACCTCGGCCTGCCCGACCACTACAGCGGTCCGTGCACCGAGCTGATGTCGGGCCACGGCCCGGGCACGGCGTGCAAGAACGCGAAACCGGACGCGACCGAGACGGCGAAGGTCCAGTCCCTGTGGGTGAACGGCTTCGCGGCCGCCCGCACGGCGACCCGGGTCTCGGTCCGCTAGCCGCGATCAGCGCAGCAGGGGAAGGGATCCCACGAGCCGGTCGACGCGCTTCCGCGGGCCGTGCACGGCGACGCCCACGCTGTCGAGGTCCGCGGTGGCGGTGGCCGCCAGCCGGCCGGTGTACTCGTCGTAGGTCCGGCAGCTCTGGGCGAGCGCGCTGAAGGAGACGAAGAAGAGCTCGCCGTCCTCGGCCGCCGCCCGGACAACGGCGGCGACCTTCGCTCGCGGCGCCGCCAGGATCGGCAGCGGCGTGGCGATGATCCCGGGATGGGCGACGCCGTCGGCGTCCTCGACGTCGGCCCCGACCAGGCCGCCGACGCGGTGGCCCAAGGTCACCGACAGGACGCCGGCGGCGTTCGCCGCGAGCCCGGTGGGCAGCTTGATGCGGCCTTGCTGACCCCGCTCCAGGAAAACGCGAAGCAGACCAACAAGGAACTCGCCCGCCGCCTGCACATCGCGGTCGCCGGCAACGACGAACTGAGCGGGTTCGTCCTCGACCGGCCGACCCAGCGCACGGAGATCGTCGACGTGCGGACGTCGGTCA
This sequence comes from Amycolatopsis sp. NPDC049159, assembly GCF_040648295.1. Lineage (NCBI taxonomy): Bacteria > Bacillati > Actinomycetota > Actinomycetes > Pseudonocardiales > Pseudonocardiaceae > Amycolatopsis > Amycolatopsis sp. NPDC049159. The sequence goes on along the minus strand of NZ_JBEZDL010000009.1, from coordinate 221,245 downwards.
TCTTCGACCACTTCCGCCGGGCGGTCGTGACGCCGGCGTCGTGACCGGCTCCATCGCGAGGGGGAGGCGCGCGCCGCGGCCGGCTGCGAAGATCGGCCGGTGCGCGTACTCCGCCCCCTGACGGGCAAGGCGACCTACCGCCGCTGGGTCTACCTCGTGCTCGGTGGCGCGATCAGCGTGCCCTACCTGCTGTTCTCCGCGATCGCCGTGCCGTCGGTGCTGCCGTTCGTCACGACGATCGAGCGGGCCACCGTGCTCGGCGGCGGGCTCACGCTGCTCGTCCTGGCCGGCACGGCGTTCCTGCCCGCGGTGCACGTGCTCGAATCCACCGCGGTCCGCGAGTTGCTGGACGACCCGGTGCCGGACGCCCCCGCGAAACCGCACACCCGGCGCGGCAAGCGGCAGGCCGCGGGGATGTTCGTGCTGCACGTCGTCGCCGGGTTCGTCGTCAGCCTCTTCAGCCTGCTCGCGCCGGTCGCGATCGGGCTTTCGGTCAGCGCGGTGTTCACCGGGCAGTTCGTCGAAACCAGCGACGGCGAGCTGACGGTGCCGGTGGGCTGGGCGTCGGCGTGGCTGCCCGCGGTGTTCGTGCTCGGCGGGGTGCTGCTGGTGTACGCGGTCTGGGCGATCGGCGGCCTGCTGCGCCGGGCCGCGACGGCGCTGCTCGGGATGAGCGCCGCCGACCGCATCGCCCGGCTGGAACGGCGGACCGGGCAGCTCGCCGAGCGCAATCGCCTGGCCAGGGAGCTGCACGATTCGGTGGGGCACGCGCTGAGCGTCGTCACGCTGCAGGCGGGCGCGGCCCGGCGGACGCTGCGCACCGACCCGGACTTCACCGAGCGGGCGCTGGGCGCGATCGAGGACTCCGCCCGGACGGCGCTCGACGACCTCGACCACGTGCTCGGCCTGCTGCGCGAGGAGGCAGCGGGGCGGGCGCCACAGCCGACGCTGACCGAGCTGCCGACGTTGCTGGAGACGACCCGGCTGGCGGGCACCCCGGTCACGGCCGAGATCACCGGCGAGCCGGCCGCGGTGCCGGCGGTCGTGTCGCGGGAGGTGTACCGGATCCTGCAGGAATGCCTGACGAACGCGGTGCGGCACGCCGGTAGGGTCCCGGTGGCGGTGGCCGTCGAGATCGCGGCGCACGAGCTGGTGGCGCGGGTGGCGAACCCGCTGTCGGTTTCCGTCGGCCGCGCCGGCGGGGGCCGGGGACTGCGGGGGATGGCCGAGCGGGCGGCGGTGCTCGGTGGCGAGCTGTCGGCGGGACGGGTGGACGAGCGGTGGGAGGTCGTGGTGCGGGTGCCGTGGGGGAGCGGGCGGTGAGCGTCGGCGTGCTGCTGGTCGACGACGAGCCGCTGATCCGGGCCGGGTTGCGGGCGATCGTCGACAGCGAGGACGGCCTCTCCGTGGTCGGCGAGGCCACCGACGGGGCCGAGGTGCCCGGGCTCGTGGCGCGGTCGCGGCCGGACGTCGTGCTGATGGACGTGCGGATGCCCGCCGTCGACGGGATCGCCGCCACCACGCACCTGATGTCCACTGTGGACCCGCCGAAGGTGGTCGTGGTGACCACCTTCGAGAACGACGACTACGTCTACGACGCCTTGCGCGCCGGCGCCAGCGGGTTCCTGCTCAAGCGGGCCCGGCCGGAGGAGATCGTGACGGCGATCCGGACCGTGGCGGCGGGGGAGTCCCTGCTGTTCCCGGCGGCGATCCGGCGCCTGGCCGCCAGCCACGCCCCGGCCGGCGACGGGCTGGTGAGCGTCAACCTGACCGAACGGGAACGCGAAGTCCTGCGCCTGATGGCCCTCGGACTGTCCAATGTGGAGATCGCGGGCGAGCTGTACCTGGGTGTTCAGACGGTGAAGACCCACGTGGGCAACGTACTGGCGAAGCTGGGCGCCCGCGACCGGACCCAGGCGGTGATCCGGGCCTACGACTCGGGGTTCGTGCTTCCGGCAGGATGAACGGATGACTGTGAGCTGGTGGGCGCTGGGCGTCTCTGTGTTTTCCTTGACTGTTGCCGTGATGTCGTTGGGATGGAATATCTACTCCTTTCGTCGTACTGGTCCAGTTGTGCAAGTTGAGTTGCACTTGGTCTCGGGTAGTGCAAACCAAAAGAAGAAGCCGCGTGTGTTGCAGGAGTGGCAGTACGCCGGTGTACGATTCGGGATGCACCAGGTCAAGTTCATTCAGCTGGAGATGGCGGTCTACAACAAGGGACGGTCGCCGGTCGATCTCGTCGAGGCCATGTTTGGGGTCAAGGGGCCTGCCGTTGACGTGGCTATGTCCAGCGCGAAGATGAACAAAAGGATTTCTCTCCGATTGGAGCACGGGTCCAAGGCGGTCTTCAAGATGGACATCGTCGATATTCTCGAAGATATCGAGAAGGACGAATTGACGAAACTCGAGTACTTCGTCGGGCAAGTCGAGCTTGGGAACGGGGATAGCGTGTTCTCCAGGAGATTGCCCTACGATAGTTGGCTTGATTCTCTCGCGAGGGCGAAGGAGAGCGTCGCCGAACTCAGGGTTGATGAACCCGACTAGGAATCAGCCGAGGTCGTCCAGCAGGGCCTGGATCGACGCCGCCATGGCCGCCGGGTCGCCGTCGGCCGGGTGGAGGATCAGGTCCGGCGACGACGGCCGCTCGTACGGCGCGTCGACGCCGGTGAACCCCTTGATCTCCCCGGCACGCGCCTTCGCGTACATGCCCTTCGGGTCGCGTGCCTCGCACACCTCCAGGGGCGTGTCCACGAAGACCTCCACGAACGGCAGGTCCGCGTGCACCTCCCGCGCGCGAGCCCGGTCCGATGCGTAAGGGCTGATCAGGGACGCGATCGCCACCACGCCCGCGTCCGCGAACAGGCGGGCCACCTCGGCCACCCGCCGGACGTTCTCCGCGCGGTCCTCCGGGCTGAAACCGAGGCCCGCGTTCAGTCCGTGGCGCAGGTTGTCGCCGTCCAGGAGGTACGCCGGGCGGCCGGCCGCGACCAGCCGGCGTTCGAGCTCCACCGCCACCGACGACTTGCCCGACGCCGAAAGGCCGGTGAGCCACACCGTCGCGCCCCGGGTCGGGCGGTCCTCGCGGCGGACCGCCGCGGTGTGCCAGACGACCGGGGACGCCGGGGCGCCGGTGATCATGCCCGCCGCGACCGTGTCGCCGGTGTGCTCGTCGACCAGCAGGAACCCGCCCGTGGCGCGGTTGCGGCGGTAGGGGTCGAACAGCAGCGGCGCCCGCGTGCGCAGCCGGATGCGGCCGATGTCGTTCAAGGACAACGATTCCGCGGAGTCGCGGTGCAGCGTCGTCACGTCGAGGCGGTACTCCAGCTTCTCCACCGTGCCCCGCGTCTCGGACGTCGTGTGCCGCACCGCGAACGTGGCGCCCGGCGTCAGCGACGACCGCGAGGAGAACCAGCACACCAGCGCGTCGACCTCGCGCGCGGTCTCCGCGCGGTTGCCCGGGCGGCAGAGCATCGCGCCGCGCCCCAGGTCCAGGTCGTCGGCCAGCTCGACCGTCACCGCCTGGCCGGTGAAGGCTTCCGCGAGCGGGGTCCCGCCGGGGCCCCACACGGCGCGGACGCGGGAGGTGAACCCCGACGGCAGCGCCACCACCTCGTCGCCCGGCTTGAACACCCCGCCCGCGATGGTGCCCGCGTAGCCGCGGAAGTCCGGCCGGCGGATGACGTACTGCACCGGGAACCGGGCGTCGATCAGGTTGCGGTCGGAGGCGACGTGCACCTCTTCGAGCTGGTGCAGCAGCGAAGTTCCTTCGTACCAGGGCATGCTCGCGCTGCGGTGGACGACGTTGTCGCCGTGCAGCGCCGAAACCGGCACGAACGTCAGGTCGGCGACGTCGAGCTTCATCGCGAACCGCCGGAACTCCTCGCGGATCTCCTCGAAGCGCGCCGGCGACCACCCGACGAGGTCCATCTTGTTCACGCACACCACGAGGTGCCCGATCCCGAGCAGCGACGCGAGGAACGCGTGCCGCCGTGACTGCTCCAGCACGCCCTTGCGCGCGTCCACCAGGACCAGCGCCAGGTCCGCCGTCGACGCGCCGGTCACCATGTTCCGCGTGTACTGCAGGTGCCCCGGGGTGTCGGCGATGATGAACTTCCGCTTGGGCGTGGCGAAGTAGCGGTGCGCGACGTCGATCGTGATGCCCTGCTCGCGCTCGGCGCGCAGGCCGTCGGTGAGCAGCGCGAGGTCCGGGTAGTCCTCGCCGCGTTCACGGCTGGCGCGTTCGACGGCGGCGAGCTGATCGGTGAAGATCGCCTTCGAGTCGAACAGCAGCCTGCCGATCAGCGTGGACTTCCCGTCGTCCACGCTGCCCGCCGTGGCGATCCTCAGCAGCTGCATCAGAAGTAGCCCTCCCGCTTGCGGTCTTCCATGCCTGCCTCGGAAATCCGGTCGTCCGCCCGCGTCGCGCCGCGTTCGGTGACGCGGGTGGCGGCCACCTCGGCGACCACTTCGGACGGTGTCGACGCCGACGATTCGACGCAGCCCGTGCAGGTGGCGTCGCCGACGGTCCGGAAGCGCACGGTCGCCTCGTACGGCGTCTCGCCGTCCACAAGGGACAGGAACCGGGTCGCCGCCAGCAGCATGCCGTCGCGCTGCACCACGGCACGCTGGTGCGCGTAGTACAGCGGCGGCAGCGCGATCCGTTCGTCCCGGACGTACTGCCAGATGTCGAGCTCGGTCCAGTTCGACAGCGGGAAGACGCGGATGTGCTCACCGCGCCGGTGCCGCCCGTTGTAGAGGTTCCACAGCTCCGGGCGCTGCGCCCGCGGGTCCCACTGGCCGTGCTCGTCGCGGAAGCTGAACACGCGTTCCTTCGCGCGGGCCTTCTCCTCGTCGCGGCGGGCCCCGCCGAACACGGCGTCGAACCCGCCCTCGCGGATCGCGCGCAGGAGCGTCACGGTCTGCAGCCGGTTGCGGCTGGTGCCCGGGCCGGTCTCCTCGACGACGCGGCCGGCGTCGATGTCGTCCTGCACGCTCGCGACCTCGAGGCGCAGGTTCAGCGCGGCGACGGTCTCGTCGCGGAAGCGCAGCACCTCGTCGAAGTTGTGGCCGGTGTCGACGTGCAGCACCGGGAAGGGGAGTGGCGCCGGCCAGAACGCCTTGGCGGCGGCGTGGAGCATCACCACGGAGTCCTTGCCGCCGGAGAACAGCAGGACCGGGCGCTCGAAGGTCGCCGCGACCTCGCGGAAGACGTGCACGGCCTCCGCTTCGAGCGCGGCCAGGTGCGAGAGCTCGTACGAGGTCACGGACACCGGAAAAAAGTAGAACATGTTCTTGTCATCGGTCAAGCGGTGCGGGACCCTAGGACGATGGACCTGGTCGTACTCGAAGAGATCCGCCGGCTGAAGTACCGCTACCTCCGCGCGGTCGACCTGAAGCAGTGGGACGAGGTGGCCGACACCTTCACCGCCGACGCCACGGCCGACTACGGGACCCGCGCGACCGGCGAGGACGGGAAGCACTTCGAAGGGCGCGACGCCATCGTCGCGTTCCTCACCGAGAGCCTCGGCAACGGCATCATCACCGTGCACCACGCAGGTCAGCCCGAGATCGAAGTCGACGGCGACACCGCGACCGGGCGGTGGTCGTTCACCGACAAGGTCATCGTGCCCGAGCACAAGGTGATCATCGAAGGTGCCGCGTTCTACGAGGACACCTACCGCCGCGAAGCCGACGGCGCCTGGCGCATGACGCACATCGGCTACGTCCGGACGTACGAGTCGATGCTCTCCTGGGCGGACACCCCGGGCTTCCGGCTGCTCGCGAACCGCTGGGCCGTGCCGGCATGATCGAGAACGAGTTCTCGTTGACCCGGCCGTTCGCCGACGCCATCGCCGAGGCCGAGAAGCTGATCGCCGGAGCGCCGCACGTGAAGACCGAGCAGGACCTCCTCGAGGGTTACGACTACCTCGCCGGCAGCATCCGCGCGTCGGTGCAGATGGCCTGGGCCTACCAGCGCGACTTCCCGTACTTCACCGCGTCCACCGGGCCGTACACGAAGATGGGCCTGGACAACCCGGACACCCTCTACTTCAACGCGAACATCCGCGACGACCGCGAATACCTGGTCACCGGCGTCCGCGGGACGACCGCCGACCTGAGCTTCCAGGTCCTCAACGGCGACTACTCGCCGGTCGTGGTGCCCGACAGCCTGACCGCGTTCGACGACCGCGCCATCGAAATCGGTGAAGACGGCCGGTTCGAACTGCGCTTCGGCCCGGCCCGCGAGAACCCGGGCCCGAACTACTTCACCCTCGGCAAGGGCTCGTCGATGCTCGTGGTCCGCGAGGTCCACAGCGACTGGGCGACCGAGCGGCGCGGCGAGATCCGGATCCGGTGCGTCGACACCGCCGGGCAGGCGCCACCGGTGCCCGACCGGACGGCGCTGGCCAAGCGCTACGGCGTCACCGGCAAGATGCTGCTGAGCCGGCTCAAGACGTTCCTCGCCTTCCCGAAGTGGTTCTACTACGACCTGCCGGTCAACACGATGACCGAGCCGCGGTCGACCCCCGGCGGCCTGACCACGCAGTTCTCCTCCGCCGGCCACTACGAGCTCGGCGACGAAGAGGCGCTGATCGTCACCGTGCCGCGCTGCGCGGACGCGCCCTACCAGGGCATCCAGCTCGGCAGCCTCTGGTACGTCTCGCTCGACTACATCAACCACCAGACGAGCCTCACCGCCGACCAGGCGCGCGTCGACCCCGACGGCAAGATCCGGTTCGTGATCAGCGAGCGCGACCCGGGGCTGGCCAACTGGCTGGAGCGCACCGGGCACGACCGCGGGTACGTCCAGATCCGCTGGCAGCGGCTCAACCGCGACCTCGATGCGGCCGACGGCCCGGTGGTCGAGGTGGTCAAGGTGGACGAGCTGCCGGACCGGCTGCCCTACCACGAGGAAGCACGCGTGACGCCGGCCGAGTGGACGGCGCGGATCGCGGCGCGGCAGGACGCCGTCGCCGCCCGGATGCTGGGGTGAGCGTGGCGGATCTGTTGCAGGGCAAGGTCGTCGTGGTCTCGGGCATCGGGCCGGGACTCGGCCGGTCGATCGCCGTGCGGAGCGCGGCGGCGGGCGCGGACGTCGTGCTCGCCGCGCGCACCGAGTCGCGGCTCACCGAGGTCGCCAAGGAGGTCACCGACCTCGGGCGCCGCGCCGTCGCGATCCGGACCGACATCGACGACGCCGGCTCCGCCGAGAACCTCGCCAACGAGGCACTGGAGGCGTTCGGCCGCGTCGACGCGTTGGTGCACAACGCCTTCGCCGTCCCGCCGCTGACCGATCTGGCCACTGTGGACCTCGACGCCGTCCGGAAGGGCTTCGAAACCGCGGCGATCTCGGTGCTCCGGCTGACCCGGCTGTTCCTGCCCGCGCTCAAGGAGAGCAAGGGCTCGCTGGTGATGATCAATTCGGCCGTGCTGCGGCATTCGCGGCGCACGTTCGGCGCGTACAAGATGGCGAAGTCCGCGCTGCTGTCGCTGTCGCAGAGCCTCGCCAGCGAGGTCGGCCCGGACGGCGTCCGCGTCAACACCGTCGCGCCCGGCTACATCTGGGCGCCGAACCTCAAGTGGTACTTCACTTACCTGGCCAAGGAACGCGGGATCACGCCCGAAGAGGTCTACGCCGAAACCGCGTCCACGATAGACCTGCGCAAGCTGCCCGAGCCCGACGAGATCGCCGACGCCGTGGTGTTCCTCGCCTCGCCGATGGCGCGCGCGATCACCGGGCAGTGCCTCGACGTCAACGGCGGCGAGTACCACCACTAGGAGGTTCGATGCTCCCCGGCCGCGAAGACGTCGGCACCGTCGAAGACCTGCACGCGTCGGCGTCGAAGCTCACCGGGCTCGACGACTTCGGCACCGGCGAATACCTCGAGGGCCTGCGCGTGCTGCTGGAGTCGTACGAGGCCGACGAGGACCTCACGCCGTTCGGCAACAAGGTGCACCGGGCGATGCTGCGCGGCGCGCTCGTGGCGCGGCTGCTGAGCGAGGCGTCCTGGAAGCAGAACCCGGATCACGCGGACGTCCGCGTCGAACGGCCGATCTTCGTCACCGGCCTGCCCCGCACCGGCACCACCGCGCTGCACCGGCTGCTCGTCGAGGACCCCGCGCACCAGGGTCTCGAAGTGTGGCTCGCGGAGGTCCCGCAGCCGCGGCCGCCGCGGGAGACGTGGGCGGAAAATCCCATTTTCCAAGGGATCCAGGCCGGGTACGAACGCCACCACGTCGAGCACCCGGAGTTCATGGGCGTGCACCACATGTCCGCCGACCAGGTGGAGGAGTGCTGGCAGCTGCTGCGCCAGTCGATGCGCTCGGTTTCGTTCGAGTGCCTCGCGCACCTCCCGCGCTACTCGCGCTGGCTGGCCAAGGAGGACTGGACGGACGCCTACGCCCGGCACCGGCGCAACCTGCAGCTGATCGGGCTGCCGGACGCGGGCAAGCGCTGGGTGCTCAAGAACCCGAGCCACCTGTTCGCGCTTGACGCGCTGATGGCGAACTACCCGGACGCGCTGGTGATCCAGACGCACCGGGCGCCGCGGACGATCATGGGCTCGATGTGCAGCCTCGCCGAAAAGGCCGCGGACGGCTGGTCGACGAAGTTCCGCGGCGAGGTGATCGGCCGCGGCCAGCTCGACCTGTGGGCCCGCGGCGCCGACGACTTCCTGCTGGCCCGAGGGCGCTACGACCCGGCGCAGTTCTGCGACGTGGCCTACGAAGACTTCGTCGCCGACCCGATCGGCACGGTGTCCACTGTGTACGACCACTTCGGACTCGAGCTCACCGGCGAGGCGCGGGCGGCCATGACCGCGGTGCACGGGCAAAGCCGGACGGGGGAACGGAAACCCGTGCACCGGTACAGCCTCGCGGACTTCGGCTTGACGCCCGAGGAAGTCGACGAGCGGTTCGCGGGCTACCGGGCGGCTCACGGCTGATCGTCGCGCGGCCGGACGTGCACGCGCTCGCCCTGCAGGCCGAACAGGATCAGCAGCTCGACCGCGCGGCCGTCGGCGGAGCCCAGCCAGTGCGGCGCGGTCGTGTCGAACTCCGCGGCCTCGCCCGGCGGCAGGTCGAGGTCGCGGTCGCCGACGACCAGCCGCAGCGTCCCGTTGAGGACGTAGAGCCACTCGTAGCCGCTGTGCGTCTGCGGTGTCGGCTTGGCGGGCTCGCCGGTGGCGGGGATCAGCATCTTGTACGCGTGCACGCCGCCGGGGCGGCGGGTGAGCGGCACGAAAGTCATGCCGTACCGGTGCACCGGGTGCAGGTGGACGCGCGGGTCGCCGGTGCGCGGGGCGCCGACGAGGTCGTCGAGCGGGACGTCGTAGGCGCGTGACAGCGGCAGCAGCAGTTCCAGGTTCGGCCGCCGCAGCCCGCTTTCCAGCCGCGACAGGGTGCTTTCCGAGATCCCGGTCTCGGCCGAGACCCCGGCCAGGGTGCTGCCGCGCAGCCGCCGCAGCGCGCGCAACCGCGGCCCGACCGCGTCCAGGACGGTGTCGATCTCCTCGCTCATGCCCCCAGTCTTGCCGGTCCGGCAAGTTTTCGTGCGCCGCCGAGGGCACGCGGGGCACGGTGAACGCCGTACCCCCGCACGAAGGAGAGTCATGGACGCCGTCCGCTTCTGGGACGACCACTACCGCGAGCCCCGCACCACCCGGGTGAACCCCCTGCTCGCCGAGATCGCCGCCGAACTGCCGCCGGGCACGGCGCTGGACCTGGGCTGCGGCGCCGGCGGCGACGCGCTTTGGCTGGCCGCGCGCGGCTGGCGGGTCACCGCGGCCGACATCTCGGCCAACGCCGTGGCCCGCCTGGCCGAGAACGCGCGCGGCCTGCCGGTGTCCGCGGTCCGGGCCGACCTGGCCGAGGAGTTCCCGGCGGGGGAGTTCGACCTGGTGTCCGCGCAGTACTTCCACACGCCGTTCGAGCTGCCGCGGGCCCGGGTCCTGCGCACCGCGGCGCACGCACTGCGTCCCGGCGGCCGGCTGGTGGTCGTCGACCACGGGTCGGCCGCGCCCTGGTCGTGGAACACCGAGGGCGACTTCCCCACGCCGGAGGCGGTGTTCGCCGAGCTGGAGCTGGACGCCGGCTGGCGGGCGGAGCGCGCGGACGCGCCGCGGCGGGTGGCGACCGGCCCGGCCGGGCAGACCGCGACGGTGACCGACCACGTGCTGGTCGTCCGGCGGGCCGCCTGATGGCGCGCCGGGACGCCGGCCCGCCGCGGACCGGCCCGGGGGAGCGGGAGGTGCTGCTGGGCTTCCTCGGTTACCTGCGTGCCGCGGTGATCGCGAAGGTCGACGGTGTCGCGGAGCCCGCGGTGCGGACGCCGGGGGTGCCGTCCGGGACGAACCTGCTCGGGCTGGTGAAGCACCTGACGCACGTCGAGCGCCATTGGGTCCTGGGCGAGCGGACCACTCGCTGGGCGGCGACCTTCCACGCCAAGCCGAGCGAAAGCGTGGAGGACGTCGTGGGCGCGTACCGCGAGACGGCGGCGAGGGTGGACGCGGCGGTGACGGCCGGCGACGTGGCGAGCCTGCGGTGGGCGCTGACCCACCTGATCGAGGAGACCGGCCGCCACGCCGGCCACATGGACATCCTGCGGGAGCTGATCGACGGCGCAACCGGCCGTTGACCCGCGAAGGTTCGCCGGTGGGTGTCAACCCGCGGCGGCCTGCAAGCCGCGGGTGCCGATGCCGCGCAGGACCTCGACGCGCTCCGCGCCCGGGCGGCCGAGGACCCAGCTCGACCCGGGGACCGCCTTCGCGCGCTTCTTCAACGGCGCCAGCAGCCGCGAAACCTCCTGGTACGAACGGATCGCGTCGCTCGCGCAGACCAGCGTCGCCAGCGACACCGTCACCGGGAGGCCGTCGGCCGACCAGTGGCGGTCCAGCAGGGCGCCGGCCACCGTGGCGATCTCGTCGACGTCGCAGACCACCAGGAAGTCGTCGCCGCCGACGTGGCTCACCCGCATGCGGCGCAGGCCGCCGCTCAGGTCGGTGAGGGCGCGGCCCAGCTCGCGGATCAGGTTGTCGCCCGCGGCGAACCCCGCCGTGTCGTTGACCGCCTTGAAGCTGTCGATGTCGAGCCACGCCGCCACGAACGGCTCGCCGATGGTGATGCGGCGGGCGACGTCGCGGGCGACCGTGTCGCTGCCCGGCAGCCGGGTCAGCGGGTTCAACGCCGCCGCGGCCTCGACCTTCGCCTCGGCCACCCCGCGCACCACCTCGGTCACCAGCACGACGCCGAGGCAGCGGCCGACCTCGTCGACCACGACGACGTCGTCGCCGGTGCGGCCCCAGTCGGCGTCGGTGACCAGCTCGAGGAACTCCATCGCGCCGGCGCGGGCCTCGATCGTGTGCGGGGTGTCGGCGAGCCGGGCCGCCGGGCGCTTCGCGTGCAGCGCGTGCCCGTACGGGCCGGTCACGGCGACCAGGAACCGCGTCCGGTCGACCGACCAGCGCGGCCGGTTCAGCTCGTCCACCCCGACCACGCCCGAAGGCGCGTCGGCCGCCGCGAGCACTTCGCGGACTTCGTCGCACGTCGCGGACTCCGGCAACGTCGTCGCCGGGCGCAGGAAGTCGCCGACGCACTTCGCCGGACCCGGTGCGACGGCCGCCCGCGGCCGCGTCAGCAGGGCCGGGGCCGGGCCTTCCGCCGTGGGCGGGGCCAGCAGGTTGCCCTGCGCGATCCGGACGCCGAGCCCGCGGACGGCCTCGAGCTGGGCGTCGGTCTCCAGCCCCGTCGCGACCAGCCGCGTGCCGGTGCGGTTCGTGAAGTGCAGCAACGCCTCGACGACGGCGACCGCGGCCGGGTCGTCCGGCAGGCCGCGCAGCACCGTGCGGTCGAGCTTGACGACGTCGACCGGCGCGTCGACGAGCAGGCCCAGCGGCAGGTCGCCGCGGCCGAGCCCGTCGAGGGCGAGCCGGAAGCCCAGCTCGGTCAGCGTCCGCATCCCGGACAGCGCGCGCTCGCCGGGCACCGCCGCGAACGGCGGCCCGATCTCGAGCACGACGTCCCGGGTACGGCGGCCGGCGTCGCCGAGCTCGGCCAGCAGGTCGTCGAACATCGCCGCGGGCGCGGCCAGCGTCCGGGCGGAGAGGTTCAGGTGCAGGGGGAGCGAGGTCGGCTCTTCGGCGTCCTGGCGGACGGCGGCGATGGCGAGCCCGAGGTCGGCCTCGGCGAGCCGGCCTTCGCGGCGGGCCTGCGCGAGGAGGTCGGGGACCGTTCCGTGGCCGGGCCTGGCCAGCGCTTCGTGCGCCACGACACCCCCGGTCTGGAGGCTGTACAGCGGCTGGAAGGCGAAGCGGACCGCGCGTGGCGACTTCACGATCCGATCCTCGCGGCTGGGCCGCGCGAGCGAAACGGATGTCGTCTGATGTTCACCGGCGTTACCCACATCGGAGTAACTGCGCGTGACAACCGCCACTAGTTCATCCTTGACTTATATAAGTGCGGACTTGTAGCTTGGCCGGGTGCACGCGTTCGACGTCCTCGGCGACCCGGTCCGCCGCCGGATCCTCGAGCTGCTGGCCGACGGCGAGCGGGCGGCCGGCGCGGTCACCGAGGTGATCCGGGCCGAGTTCGGCATCTCGCAACCCGCCGTGTCGCAGCACCTGAAGGTCCTGCGGGAGAGCGGCTTCGCGGTCGTCCGCCAGGACGGGACGAGGCGGCTCTACGCGGTCGGGCACGCGCCGCTGCGCGACGTCGATGTCTGGCTCGACCGGTTCCGCCGGTACTGGACACCGCCCCTGGACGCACTGGCCACCGAAATCGCCCGCGGCAAGCGCGCCCGGCGCCTCACCGAACAAGGAGACTCCCCGTGATCGAAGTCAGCCACCAGATCAGCGCCGTGCGCCGCACCCTCGGCGACCGGGTGCTCGAGGGGAAGCAGGCCCGGGTGCTCACGATCAGCCAGGTCTACGACACCGACGTCGACGACCTGTGGGACGCCTGCACGAACCCCGAGCGCATCCCGCGCTGGTTCCTGCCGGTGAAGGGCGAGCTGAAGGTCGGCGGCAGTTACCAGCTGGAGGGCAACGCGGGCGGCACGGTCCAGCGCTGCGACCCGCCGAAGAGCTTCGCGGCCACCTGGGAGTTCGGCGGCCAGGTGAGCTGGATCGAGGTGCGGCTGACCGCGGAGGGCCAGGGCACGCGGTTCGAGCTGGAGCACGTCGCCCACGTCGACGAGCGCTGGGACGAGTTCGGCCCGGGCGCGGTCGGCATCGGCTGGGACGGCGCGCTGGTCGGCCTGGTCCTGCACCTGGCCAACCGCGGTTCGGCGGTCGACCCGGAAGCGGCGATGGCCTGGATGATGTCGCCCGAGGGCATCCGCTTCATGACGGCGTCGAACGAGGCCTGGTACGAGGCGGACGTCGCGGCGGGTGCGGACCCGGCGAAGGCGCGCGCGGCCGCCGACCGCACGCTGAAGGCGTACACGACCCCGCCGGAGGCCTAGCGGTCGGTGTACTTCACCGCGGTCAGGGTGATCACCGCGTCCGCCCGGACCTCGGTGCCGGGCGCGGGGTCCTGGCCGGTCTGCACCCAGTTGCGGTCGATCACCAGCATCCGGCCCTGCCCGGAGCCGTCGACCTCCCGCAGGTTGTAGAGCCCGGCGCGCTGCATCGCGTCCTGGGCGTCCTGGTGGTTCATCCCGGACACGTCCGGGACCTTGACCAGCTGCGCGGGCGCCGAGGTCGCGGTCTTGACGACCGTCGACGGGCCGGGTGTGCCGGGTGCGCCGGGTGTGACGCCGCAGGCGACCGGGGCGAAGGCGAGGACCGCGAGTGCCGTGACCATCCGTCGGGACATGCCACCGGGGTACCCACGCGCCTGCCCGCCGTTCAGGTGAATCGCCGGATAGGGTCGGGCGCATGGATCAGGAGACCGACCCGCGGACGGCCCGGCGCGACCCCGCGGCCGGCGCCGGCGGGTTCACCGACCTGGCGACCAGCCCGTTCCGGATCGACCGCGACCGGATCGCCGCGTCGCCGTTCTTCGCGCGCCTCGGCGGGGTGACGCAGGTGGTCAGCGCCGGCGGGGCCGGGCTGCTGCACAACCGGCTCACCCACAGCCTGAAGGTCGCGCAGGTCGCCCGCGCCATCGCCGAGCGCATCACCGCCGGGCCCGACGCCGGCCTCGCCGACAAGCTGGGCGGCTGCGACCCCGACGTCGCCGAGGCCGCCGCGCTCGCCCACGACCTCGGGCACCCGCCGTTCGGGCACCTCGGCGAGCAGACGCTCGACCGGATCGCCCGGCACCGCTTCGGCCTCGCCGACGGCTTCGAAGGCAACGCGCAGACGTTCCGGATCATCACCACGACCGACGTGCGCGGGCCGTCGGCGGTCGGGCTCGACCTCACCACGGCGGTGCGCGCCGCCGTCCTCAAGTACCCGTGGCTGCGGCTGCACCACCCCGCGCCGCACCCGTCGGCGATGGCCGTGCCGCCGCGCGGGGCCGGCGAGCCCGGCGACCTGCCGGGCACCGGCGCGGCCAAGTTCTCCGCCTACGCCACCGAACTCGACGACTTCGAGCACGCGCGCGCGGCGTTCGCGGGCCGCGTCGAAGGCTGGCAGCAGACCGTCGAGGCGTCCGTGATGGACACCGCCGACGACATCGCCTACGCCATCCACGACCTCCAGGACTTCCACCGCATCGGGGTGCTGCAGCACGCGCCGGTCGCCGCGGAGCTGGGGGAGTGGCTCGAGCACGCGGCCGAACTGGCGGCGCTGGACGACGAGGCGCTGCACGCGGACCTGCGCCGCCCGGGCCGTTCGCTGGAACGGCTGCGCCGCCGCATGCAGGCCAAGGACGCGTGGATCGTCGACGACGACGCGTTCGCCGCGGCCGTCGCGCGGGTGCGCGCGGAGCTGGTCGACGGGCTCTTGGCCGGGGAGTTCGACGGCTCGATCGAGGCCGAGCAGGCGACGGCGGCGTTCTCGGCGAACTGGACGGCCCGGCTGGTCGACGGCGTGGTCGTGCTCGCGTCGCCGTCCACCCGCACCGGGCACGTCTCGCTGCGGCCCGCCCAGTGGCACGAGGTCCAGGTGCTCAAGTTCGTGCACCGCCGGTTCGTGCTGCTGCGCCCCGACCTGGCGCTGCACCAGCGCGGCCAGGCCGGGCTGGTGACGAGCCTGGTCGACGCGCTCGACGCCTGGCTGCTCGACCGCGACGAGGTGTCGCGCCTCCCGCGCCGGCTGCACGACCTGGTCGAGCTGGCCCGAGCCGAGTACGACGGCTTGGCGCGGACGGCGCCGGAGCTGCTGGTCGGCGCGACGGGCGAGCCGGTGACCGGCGCGGACGCGGTGCGGGGGCTGGCCCGGGGCCGTGCGGTGGTGGACTTCGTGGCTTCGCTGACGGACAAGCAGGCGGTGACCCTTTTGGACGCGCTGTCGGGGCGGGCTTCGCAACCGTGGTCGGATTCGTTCGTGCTCTGAGCGTGCGGAGGCGGGCCGTCGGCAGCGGGCCGCCCGCTGCCCGCGCCGGCGGTGGGCCCGCCGAGGCGGTGCGGTCCGTGCGTTCCGGGCGGGTCGCCGCGCCGCCGGACCGCTGTTCGCTCGCGAGGTAAGGGTGAGCGCTGGCCGGTGGAGCGCCCGCGGAGGTGGGCGGGGCGGGCGGTCGCCGGATTCCGGTGGCGCACCGGCGTGCCGTGGCGGCAGGACTCGTTCGTGCTCTGAGCGCGGTAACGGCTTTCCCCTGCCGGCCGCGCGGTTGCACGCGCCCGCGGTGGTGATTGTGGACGTCCCAGCCGGTGGTCGCCCCTTGCGGTGGGGTCGTTGTCCCGCCCTTGTCCGGTGGGAAGTTCACCGTTGCGCTGAACGGCCTACGACATCCGGCTCGTTCCGGAAATTACCCGTCCTTTGTCACTCGAACGGCGGGTTCTTACGTAGTACACACCGTACTTAGCTTGATCCTGCCGGTGATCACCGGCGGTCGGTCAGCGTGAGTCGGGGCACGCGCCTGGAGATTCGGAGGGCGCCCGTGCGTCGTACCCGTTCCAACAGATCGAGATCCACTGTGCTCACCGCCGGAGCCGCGGCCCTGCTCGCCGCGCTCGGCTTGGTTTCCCCACCCGCGGCGGGGGCCGCCGCCGCGTCCACACCGGACGCCTTCACCGAGACCGCCCAGCAGCAGATCGCCGCGCTGCAGGCGGTCAAGGCGGGCCGCACCGCCGTCGAGTCCAAAGTGGACAGCAGGCTGCTCGTCGCCGAAAAGGGCGTCACCAAGCAGCTGAACGCGCTCCAGTCCGGCGTCTCCGCGGCGGGGACCGTCCTGGTCGACGTCCGCGCGAGCAAGGTCTCGCCGGACCTGATCGCCGGGCTCACCAAGGCCGGCGCGGGCATCCGCGCGGTGTCCGACCGCTACGGCAGCGTCCGGGCCGAAGTCCCGGTGGCGAAGGTCAGCGAGATCGCCGCCCGCGGTGACGTCCAGCGCGTCGAGCAGGCCGACGGGGCGATGACCGCCCGCGAGCTGGCCACCCCCGCGACGACCCCCGGCAAGACGGAAACCAAGCAGCAGAAGGCCGACCGCATCGCCGGCGAGCTGCAGAAGGCCGTCAGCGCCAAGTCCCAGCGCAGCGCCGCCGCGGCCGCGACCCTCACCAGCGAGGGCGACCGCGCGCACAACGCCGACATCGCGCGCCAGCAGTTCGGCGTCACCGGCGTCGGCGTCAAGGCGTGCGCCCTGTCCGACGGCGTCGACTCCCTGGCCGCTTCGGTGGCCAAGGGCGAACTGCCGCCCGACGTCGACGTCATCGCCGGCCAGGAGGGCGACGGCGACGAGGGCACCGCGATGCTCGAGATCATCCACGACCTCGCGCCCAACGCGAAGCTGGGCTTCGCCTCCGCGTTCAACTCCGACGCCAGCTTCGCGGACAACATCCGCAAGCTGCGCTTCGAGTCGCACTGCGACGTCATCGTCGACGACGTCATCTACTTCAAGGAATCGCCGTTCCAGGACTGGATCATCGCCCAGGCCGTGAACGACGTGACCGCCGACGGCGCGCTGTACTTCTCCTCGGCCGGCAACGAGGGCAACGTCGCCAGCGGCACCGCCGGGCACTGGGAAGGCGACTTCGTCGACTCGGGCAAGTCGGTCGGCAAGTTCGCCGGCACCGCGCACAACTTCGCCGGCGCGGCGGGCAACCAGATCTTCGAGCCGATCTCGGACGCCTCTTCGGCGGGCGTCCCGGTGACGCTGCACTGGTCCGACCCGATCGGGCACTCGGCCAACGACTACGACCTCTACCTGCTCAACTCCGCGGGTGCCGTGGTCAGCTTCAGCCAGAACGTCCAGGACGGCACCCAGGACCCGTTCGAGATCCTGCAGACGCCGGCCTTCGGCGGCACCGGGCTGCGCCTGGCCGTCGTGAAGTTCTCCGGGGCGAACCGCTACCTGTCGCTGTCCGCGCTGCGCGGCCGGTTCTCCGACTCGGCGGACGGCCTCAAGGCCTTCAACACCCCGGGCGTGACGGTCGGCCACTCGGCCGCGCGGGACGCCTTCAGCGTCGCGGCGGCCCCGGCGGCCAAGGCGTTCGGCCGGCTCCTGGAGCCCGGTGACCCGGCCAACCCGGCCGGCCCGTACCCGGGCGCGTTCAGCGGCGCCACCAAGGCCGAGCGGTTCACCTCCGACGGCCCGCGCCGCGTGTTCTACCAGGCCGACGGCACGCCCATCACCCCGGGCAACGTGTCTTCGACCGGCGGCGAGGTCCGGAACAAGCCGGAGATCACCGCGGCCGACGGCGTCACCACCAGCGTGACCGGCTTCAACCCGTTCTTCGGCACTTCGGCCGCCGCACCGCACGCGGCCGCCATCGCCTCGCTCGTGCTGTCCGGCAACCCCGGGCTGCCCCCGTCCGAGGTCCGCGAAGCGCTGATCAACACCGCGATCGACATCGAAACCCCGGGCCGCGACAACTTCACCGGGTCCGGCGTCATCCTCGCGGACAAGGTGCTGGCCTACACCGGCGCCAGCCCGCAGCCGCTCGCGGTGGCCAAGCAGCCGACGGTCACCCCGGCCGACGGCGGCTCGGCGCTCGACCCGGGCGACACCGCCAAGGTGACGCTGCCGGTGACCAACGACGGTGACGGCACCGCGGTGTCCACCAGCGTCGTGCTCACCAGCCCGACCCCGGGTGTCACGGTGGCGCCGCGGTCCAAGTCCTACGGCACCATCAGCCCGGGACAGACCGGCGTCAACGACTTCACCATCACCGTCCCGGCGAGCCAGCAGCTCGGCGTGCCGGTGGTGCTGAACGCCCGCGTCACCTTCGCCGGCGCGCACTCGCCGACGACGCAGACGTTCTCGCTCCCGGTCGGCACCCCGTCGCCGGTCGCGCAGGACTTCGCCTACACCGGCGCGCCGGTGGCGATCCCGGACAACAGCCCGGTCGGCGCGTCGGTGACCATCCCGGTCACCGGGGTCGGCCGCGCGTCCAAGGTGACGTTCTCCGTGGACGGCACCACGTGCAGCACCGACCCGGCCTCGACGACGGTGGGCCTGAACCACTCCTACGTCGGTGACCTGGTCGGCACGCTGACCGCGCCCTCGGGTGCGAAGGCGACGGTGTTCCAGCGCAACGGCAGCTCGGGCAAGAACCTGTGCAAGGTCGTCTTCGCCGACAACGCGGCGGCCGCGTTCAGCACGGTGACCTCGGCGAACGCGCCGTTCACCGGCACCTGGCGGCCGACGCAGTCCCTGACCGGCGGCCTGACCGGCGCGGCCGCGGACGGCACGTGGACGTTCGGCGTGGTGGACGCGGCGGGCGGCGACGCCGGCTTCATCCGCTCGGTCGCGCTGCACATCAACGGGTTCGTGCAGCCCCCGGCGGCCGGCGCGCCGTCGAACGTGCGGGGCGTGACGAACAACGGCCCGGTGCACCCGCTGTAAGCAGTTTCCCGACGCGGGGCCGTCGCGAAGTTCGCGGCGGCCCCGTACCGTTTTCCCCGTGAAACCCCAGGAAGTCGCGGGCGGCGGCCGCGCGGTCGAGGTACCGGCCGAGCGGCTCGAGGGCTTCTTCGCGCGGTTCGCGGAACGGCACGGCGGGATCGCCGCCACCGAGGCCGGGCCGGACGAGGTCCGGGTGACCGCGGCCGACGGGTCCACCGCCACCGCGACCGTCCCTTTCGGACCGCTCGACGAACCCTCCCTCGACGCGCTGCTCGCGCACGTGCTCCTGCCGCGGCGGATCGCGCTGCTGCTCGTGCGGCTCGGCAGCCACAGCGCCGGGATCGCGCGGGCCGGGCGGGTCGAGGTCTCGCGCACCGACCGGCACCTCGTGCAGAGCCGCTCGGCCGCGGGCGGCTGGTCGCAGCAGCGCTTCGCCCGGCGTCGCGCGGGACAGGCGCGCCACGCGCTCCAGGACGCGGCGAAGGACGCCGTCGAGGTGCTCGTGCCGCGGTTGTCCGAAGTGGACGCCGTGGTGCTCGGCGGCGACCGCCGCGCTCTCGACGAACTCCGCGGGGACCGCCGGCTGGCGCCGCTGTTCGCCCGCGCGGAGCCCCGCGTGCTGGAGGTCGGCGAGCCGAGCTTCGCCGTTCTCCAAGAGGCGGCCGTGCGCGCGACGTCGGTGCAGGTCACGCTGCGCGACGGGTGAGACCGCACACGTCCGGAAAAACCCGTGGGCCCCGCCCCGTACACTGGTCTCCGTGGATATCCAGCTGGAGTGACGCCGCGGCCCGAGTGGCCGCCTGTCGCTGTCCTCCGTTCACCCCCGTCCACGGGAGTTCCCTTGATCACGGCCACCGGCCTTGAGCTGCGCGCGGGTTCGCGCATCCTGCTCAACGGCGTCACCGTCCGCATCCAGTCCGGCGACCGCATCGGCCTCGTCGGCCGCAACGGCGCGGGCAAGACCACCTCGCTGAAGGTCCTCGCCGGCGAGGGCGAGCCGCACGCGGGTGAGGTCCGCCGCAGCGGCGAGCTCGGCTACCTGCCACAGGACCCGCGCGAAGGTGATCTTTCGGTCACCGCGAAGGACCGCGTGCTCTCCGCGCGCGGCCTCGACAAGCTGATGCGCGACATGGAGAAGGCGCAGGCCTCCATGGCCGAGCTCGTCGACGAAGCCGCGCGCGACAAGGCCATCAACCGCTACGCCCGGCTCGAAGAGCGCTTCGCGTCCCTCGGCGGGTACGCGGCGGAGAGCGAAGCCGCGCGGATCTGCTCGAACCTCGGGCTCGCCGACCGGATCCTCGCGCAGACGCTGCAGACGCTCTCCGGTGGTCAGCGCCGCCGCGTCGAGCTGGCCCGGATCCTGTTCGCCGCGGCCGAAGCGGGCGCCGGCGGCAAGTCCGAGACGATCCTGCTGCTCGACGAGCCGACCAACCACCTCGACGCCGACTCCATCAACTGGCTGCGCGGCTTCCTCAAGCAGCACGACGGCGGCCTGGTCGTGATCAGCCACGACGTCGAGCTGCTCGGCGACGTCGTCAACAAGGTCTGGTTCCTCGACGCCACCCGCGCCGAGCTCGACCTGTACAACATGGGCTGGCAGCGCTACCTCGACGCGCGCGCCACCGACGAGAAGCGCCGCCGCCGCGAGCGCGCCAACGCCGAGAAGAAGGCGTCGGCGCTGCAGCAGCAGGCCGCGAAGCTCGGCGCGAAGGCGACGAAGGCCGTGGCGGCCAAGAACATGGCGCGCCGCGCCGAGCAGATGCTGTCCTCGCTCGACGAGACCCGGGTGGCCGACAAGGTCGCCCGGATCAAGTTCCCGGACCCGGCGCCCTGCGGCCGCACGCCGCTGACCGCCGAGGGCCTGTCGAAGTCGTACGGCTCACTGGAAATCTTCACCGGTGTCGACCTCGCGATCGACCGCGGTTCGAAGGTGGTCGTGCTCGGCCTGAACGGTGCGGGAAAGACCACTTTGCTCCGGCTGCTCGGCGGAATGGAAACCCCGGACACCGGCGAGATCCTGCCGGGTCACGGAATGCGTTTGGGCTATTACGCACAGGAACACGAAACTCTTGATCATGATGCGTCGGTGTGGGAAAACATCCGACATCTCTCTCCGGACACCGGAGCGCAGGAGTTGCGGAACCTGCTGGGTTCGTTCCTCTTCACCGGCGAACAACTCGACCAGCCCGCCGGCACGCTTTCCGGCGGCGAGAAGACCCGGCTCGCGCTGGCCGGCCTGGTCTCCAGCGCTGCCAACGTCTTGCTGCTCGACGAGCCGACGAACAACCTCGACCCGGCCAGCCGCGCGCAGGTCCTGGATGCCTTGCGCAGCTTCTCCGGCGCCGTCGTCCTGGTGACCCACGACCCGGGCGCGGTCGAGGCCCTGGAGCCGGAGCGGGTCATCCTGCTGCCCGACGGGACCGAGGACCACTGGTCGGCGGACTACCTGGAACTCGTCCAGCTCGCCTGAGGGTGCGTCCATTCGGGTGCAAGATCACTCCCGGTGAGGCACTGGAATGGCCCAATGTGATCGCAATTTCGGTCGTTTTACGGCTGTCGTCTGGCAATCCGGCGCTCAGTGTTCGATCATTGCCCCGGCAGGGGCCGATATGTGGCCCAGAACACTCTCGGCGGGAAGGCGATCGACGTGGCTGATCTCAAGAAAGGCGCGCGGATCACCGGCAACACGCGCGACAAGCTGGCCGCTGACCTGAAGAAGAAATACGAGAAGGGCTCGAGCATCCGGGCCCTCGCGGAGTCGACGGGCCGGTCCTACGGGTTCGTGCACCGGGTGCTGTCGGAGTCCGGAGTCCAGCTGCGGGGGCGCGGCGGGGCCACCAGGGTCAAGAAGAAGTAGTCGCGGACTGCTGCGCGGGGGGCGCAGCGGGATCTTCGGCCACGCGGAACACCAGGTGGGCCCCGAGCAGGACCAGCGGGTACACCAGGTAGCCGTAGCGGGTGGCCGGGGTCAGCAGGATCAACGCGCCGAGTCCGACGGCGACGCGCAGGAGCGCGTCGGAGCCGTTCGCGGGGGGCCGGCGCACCAGCCAGACCAGCACGGCCACGGCGGCGGCGCCCACCAGCACGAACGCCGTCACCTGGCCCACCACGCCGAGACCGGCGATCAGGTGGCCCGGCAACGGGCTCGCCGCGGGCGACCGCACGGCGCCCATCCCGAGGGGGAACCGGAAGACGTGTTCGACGAACGCGGCCGGGTCCACGAGGTACACGGGCAGGTGCAGCGCGGCCGTCGTCGCGACCAGCGCGGCGAGGAACCGGGCCAACGCGGGCTTTCCCCGGCGTACCAGCACGAACACCGCCAGCACCGCGGCCGCGGGCGCGACGATGAGCTTCGCGCTGATCACCAGCGCCAGCACGAGTCCCGACCAGGCGACCCGCCCGGTGGCGGCGAGCGCGCAGGCCAGCACCAGCAGGCCGACGATCGCGAGATCCGGGCCGGCGACGGCCCAGGTGAGCGCGGTGAGCGGGCAGGCGAGCGCGAGCTGCGCGGCCCCGACCGGCACCTTCGGCCACTTCAGCAGCTTGAGCGTGCCCAGCACGCAGGCGCAGGCGGCCAGGGCGAACACCCAGCGGGCGTCGGTGAGCGCGTCCGCCACCGGGGAGCCGCCGAACACCGCCCGCGGCAGGCCGAACAGCGCCATCACCGGACCGTAGGGCGTGTAATCGTTTACCTCGGGGGGCCGGCCGAGCGCGGTGACGTCGACGTACGGGGTTCCGTGGTGCAGCAGCAGATCCGCGGACCGCTCGATCACCCAGACCTCGGGCTGCGCGGCCCACGAGAACGGCGTGATCAGCCAGTCCACTCCGGTCAGGCGGCGAATCACCAGAAGCGCCAACGGAAGGATCATGGCCAACAAGCCGACGGCGGCGATGCCGCACCAGCGTGAACCGAGCACGCCGCGCGGTGCGCGGCCCCGGTGCGCGGACCACAGCAGCCACCCGCTGTGCAGCACGCCGAAGCCGTACGCGACCGTCGCGAAGTTGCCCCAGACGCGGTAGCCGTAGAACTCGGACTTGAGCGCGGTCGGCAGTGCGAAAGCCAGGCAGACGAGGTAGAACCCCAGGTCCCAGCGCACCGCGGCGACGTCGAGCGTGCGCGCCGGTGCGGTGAAGAGCCGTGCCGCGCGCCGCCATGCGGGCGCCCGGCCCACCTCCGTTCCCACCCGGTCAGGCTACCGAGGGGCCCGCCGCCCGGTTCAGCCGACGTCTCGCAGGCGGGGGAGGAGCTTCGCCGCCGTTTCGCAGGCCGCGACGACGCCGTCCGGTCCGCCGGGCATCAGGACCAGCTCGGTGAAGCCCGCCTCGACGTAGTCCCGCGCCAGCCGCAGCGCCGCGTCCGCGTCGGCGGGCAGCCGGAACTGCACGGCACGGCGGATCGTCGCGGGGTCGCGGCCGACGGCGGCGCAGTGCTCGTCGAGGACCCGGGAAAGCCGGTGCAGCTCGGCGATCGCGGTGCCGGGCAGGGCCGCGTTGAGCCAGACGTCGGCGTGCTCGGCGACCACCCGCAGCCCGCGCTTCTCGCCGCTGCTGCCCAGCCACAGCGGCGGTTTCGCTTGGCACGGCTTCGGATCGCTCACCGCGCCGGTCAGCGTGTAGTGGCGGCCGGGGAAGTCCGTCGACGGCAGAGTCCACAGCAGACGGAGGATTTCGCAGGCCTCGGCGAGTCTTTCGACGCGTTCGACAGCCGTCGGGGTCGGTGTGCCCATCATCGCGTCGGTGCGGGTGTCGCCGCCCGCGCCGAGCCCGACGTCGAGGCGGCCGCCGGAGAGGTGGTCGACGGTGGCCGCGATCTTCGCGAACGTGCCCGGGTGCCGGTTGGTGTTCCCGGCCACCAGACATCCGATGCGCACGCGTTCCGTCGCTTCGGCCATCGCGGCCAGGAGGCTCCAGCCGTCGAAGACGTCGCCGGTGCGGTCCGGGCCCATCGGGGCGAGGTGGTCGAACACCCAGCAGCCGTCGAAGCCGGCGTCGTCGGCGATCGCCCAGGTCTCGCGGAGCTCTTGGATGCCGAGGTGCTGCTGGGGTGGCTTCAGTCCGATCGTGGTCACGGGCTCTCCTGATTATCAGTACTACAAATCGTCAGTAAAACTGACGATCAGCGTAGGGGTAGAGTCTTCCCGTGTCCAGCGACCTCGAAGCACCCCCGGCCGTCACCCGGCGGCTCGGTTACCTGCTCAAGCGCGCCCAGGCGCGGCTCGCCGAGCTGGCCGAGCCGCTGTACGAGCCGCTCGGCGTCACCGGGCGGCAGCTCGCGCTGCTGGCCCTCTTCGGCGACGGGCCGGGTCAGTCGCAACAGGACGGTGCGGCGCGGCTCGGCGTCGACCGGACGACGATGGTCGCGCTCGTCGACGAGCTCGAGGCCAAGGGCCTGGTCCGGCGCGAGGTCGCGCCGGGTGACCGCCGCAAGCGCCTGGTGACGCTGACGGGTGACGGGGAGCGGGTCCGCGAAGCGGGAGAAGAGGCCACGCGGCGGGCTGAGGCACTGTTGCTGGCACCGTTGGCCGCCGAGGACGCCGAAGGGCTGCGGAGCGCGCTGGAGCGGGTTGTTCGCGCGGAGTGAACGGCCACGGGAAGGAAACGGGCGATGGTGGCGTTGTCCAGGTCATATCCGGAGAAAACCTCAGCTAAGGTAGAGGTTTAGAGACTGGGGGTTTTCCCATGGACAACATGTGGGGACTGTGGAGTTCGGCGATGCGCGCCGACGACGTGCCGAAGGGGCTCAGCCGCGGCACGCTCAAGCGCATCGCGCGGTTCGCCCGGCCGCATTGGCGGCGCCTGCTGGCGTTCCTGGTCCTGACGGTCGTCTCGGCCGTCCTGGCCGTGACGACGCCGGTGCTGGCGGGCAAGGTGGTCGACGCGATCGTCGGCGGCCACGACCTGCCGGTGGTCGTCTGGCTCGCCGTCGTCATCGCCGCGCTGGCGATCGCGGACGCCGGGTTCGGCCTGATCGAGCGGTGGCAGTCCGCGCGCATCGGCGAGGGCATCATCTTCGACCTGCGCCGCGCGGTGTTCGAGCACGTGCAGCGGATGCCGGTCGCGTTCTTCACCCGCACCCGCACGGGCGCGCTCGTTTCGCGGCTCAACAACGACGTCATCGGCGCGCAGCGCACGTTCACCGCGACGCTGTCCGGGCTGGTCACCAACACCATCCAGCTGGCGCTGTCGCTGGCGGTGATGCTCACGCTGTCCTGGCAGGTCACGGTGATCGCGCTGGTGCTGCTGCCGATCTTCGTCATCCCCGCGCGCCGGCTCGGCCGCCGGATGGCCGGGTTGCAGCGGGAGGCCGCGAACCTCAACGCCGGCATGACCACGCAGATGACCGAGCGCTTCTCCGCGCCGGGCGCGACGCTGGTGAAGCTCTTCGGCCGCCCGGTGCAGGAGGCGGACGACTTCGGGGTGCGGGCCGGGCGCGTGCGCGACATCGGCGTGCGCACCGCGATGCTGACCCGCTGGTTCATGACGAGCCTGACCCTGGTGTCGGCGCTGGCGCAGGCGCTGGTCTACGGCCTCGGCGGCTACCTCGCGCTGACCGGCAAGCTCGCGCCGGGCACGGTGGTCGCGCTGGCGCTGCTGCTGACCAGGTTGTACGCGCCGCTGACCGCGCTGGCCAACGTGCGCGTCGACGTCATGACCGCGCTGGTGTCGTTCGAGCGCGTCTTCGAGGTCCTCGACCTCGAGCCGATGATCAAGGAGAAGCCGTCGGCGCGCGCGTTGCCGCCGTCCGACGGGGTCGCGGTCGAGTTCGCCGACGTCCGCTTCGGCTACCCGGCGGCGGACCGGTATTCGCTGGCGTCGCTGGAAGACGTCGCGACGCTCGACCACCGCGGTGGCGAGGAGGTGCTGCACGGCATCTCGTTCCGCGCCGAGCCGGGCCAGATGGTCGCGCTGGTCGGGTCGTCCGGGGCGGGGAAGTCGACGATCGCGTCGCTGCTGCCGCGCCTGTACGACGTCGACTCGGGTGCGGTGCGGCTGTCCGATGTGGACGTTCGCGACCTGAGTTTCGCTTCGCTGCGGCAAACCGTGGGCGTGGTGACCCAGGACGGGCACCTCTTCCACGACACGATCCGCGCGAACCTGGCTTACGCGCGGCCGGGCGTCACCGACGACGAGATCTGGGAAGCGCTGGACCGGGCCCGGCTGGGCGAGCTGGTCCATTCGCTGCCGGACGGCCTCGAGACGACGGTGGGCGAGCGCGGTTACCGCCTGTCGGGCGGCGAACGCCAGCGGCTGACGATCGCGCGGCTGCTGCTGGCCCAGCCCAAGGTGGTGATCCTCGACGAGGCGACGGCCCACCTGGACTCGGAGTCCGAGGCGGCGGTCGGCGAGGCGTTGACCCACGCACTGGCCGGCCGGACGGCGCTGGTGATCGCGCACCGGCTGTCGACGGTCCGGGCGGCGGACCAGATCCTGGTGCTGGAGCACGGCGAGATCGTCGAACGCGGCACGCACGACGAGCTGCTGGCCCGCGGCGGCCGGTACGCGACGTTGCACGCGACGCAGTTCGCGGACGAGGAGCCGGCGGCGGTGTGAGCCGAGGGCCGGCGCGCGGGGCTGCCCGCGCACCGGGTCCGGTGGATGCTGCGGCTGACCTGCGGCCGCCGACCCGTGCGCTCTGGCCGCCGCTGGTGGCACGGCCTTCCCGCGCTGGACCCCGGTGCGTGCTGCGGGTGGTCTGGCTTCGCCCGCCGGGCCGGGCGGGTGTCGAGGCCCGCCGCGCCGGCTCCGCGGGAGGCATGGCTCGAACCTCGTGCCCTGGCTCTCCGGTGTCTGGTGGCTGGATCCGCGCAATCGGCTTGCCCCCTCGTGCCGGTGCCGAGGCGGCCTGCGCTGGGGCAGCCGCGCCTGGTCGATTGGCTTGTTGGTGCTGGGCCGCTCTTCCCGGTTCCGAGGCGGCCTGGCCCGGCCTCGCCCGCCGGGGCAGCCGCGCCTGGCCGAGAGGCTTGTCCGAGCTGCGCCGCTCTTCCCGATCACGCTGCGGTCGTCGCGGCCCGGCCCGCGTGCTCGGCCAGCCCACCTGGCCGCGGGTGGGGTGCCGGCCCCGCGCGTCAGGCGTTCTGGCCGTCCAGGCTCGCGTACACCGCCTGGACCAGGGCCATCTTGCGGGGATCGTCGCGGATCAGCGGCCCGAGCTGGTTGAGCGTGTAGCCGAACGAAATGCCGTTCTCCGGGTCGGCGCCGCCGGTCGAACCGCCGAGGCCGTCGTGGCCGAAGGCCGTCGGGTTCGGGCCGAAGCCGTGGGCGTCGCTGCCCAGGTAGAAGCCCAGGCCCCACTCGTTCGGCAGGCCCAGGACCGCGTCGATCTCCTTGCCCTGGCTCTCGCGGGCCTTCGCCAGCGCCGGCGCGGACAGCAGCCCGCCGGTGGCCAGTGCGCCGTAGATCGTCGCGATCGCGCGGGCCGTGCCGTGGCCGTTCAGCGCCGGCATGACCGCTCGGCGGAAGGCCGGCTCGTTCGCGTCGTGGCCGGACAGGCGCGGGTTGGCCAGCGCGGCCTGCGCGACCGGCCCGGCGCTCGCGAACGCGGCGGCCAGCGCGTTCGCCACCTCCTCGGTCAGCACCGGATCCACGAGGGTCGCGCACCGGGCCAGGTCGGCGTCGTCGGCCAGGCCGATCGAGAAGTCGGCGCCGAGCGGGGTGGCGACCTGCTCGGCGAAGAACTCCCGGATGCCCTGCCCGGCGACCCGGCGCACGACCTCGCCGACGAGCCACCCGTACGCCAGCGCGTGGTAGCCGCCCGCGGAACCGGGCTCGCAGAGCGGTTCCTGGGCCGCCAGCAGCGACGTCATCAGGTCCCAGTCGTACAGCTCGTCGACCCGGACGGGCCGGTCGAGGCCGATGCCGGGCACGCCGGAGCGGTGCGAGAGCAGCCACCGCACCGGCACCTCGGCCTTGCCCGCCGCGGCGAACTCCGGCCAGTACTTCGCGACCGGGGCGTCGATGTCCAGCTCGCCGGCGTCGGCGAGCCGGTGCGCGCAGAGCGCGGTCATGCCCTTGGTCGTCGACCACACGTTGGCGAGCGTGTCCGGCCGCCAGGGTGCGTCGCGCTCCGGCCCGGTCCAGCCGCCCCACAGGTCGGCCACGACCTCGCCGTGCCGGGTGGCGGTGAACGCCGCGCCCAGCTCGCCGCGGGAGCGGAAGTTCTCCTCGAAGGCCTCGCGCACCGGTTCGAAACCGGGCGCGCACTCGCCGTGCACGGTCGCCGTGGCGCTGTCCATCGGACCTCCTCGGGGCGCGACCGATCCACACCGACCAGTCGGTATGTCGAAGCTAAAGCGGCCGGGCACGCCCGTCAAGACGTGCCCGGCCGGTGCTTTTTCACGGACTGGGGCGGACGTCCGGGCTAGCGCAGCCGGGGGACGATCGCGCTGTACTTCTCCAGCAGGGCCGCGTTCGCCTCGTCGCCGCCCTCCACATTGGAGCTGCGCCACAGCGGGACGTCGAGACCCTCGGCCGCGCCGCGGTCGTAGACCTGCGCGAGCACCAGGTTCCACAGGAACGCGTTGACCACAGTGGACAGCGGCGCGGTGCGCGGGGCGTCCGGCGGGTAGCTCGCGTCGCCGGGGATGACCAGCGAGTCCAGCACCACCGTGCCCTGCTCGACCAGGTTGCTCGACGACCGCTTCGGCGCCGCCGCCACGCACGCCCGAGACGTCACCGCGATGACCGCCGCGCCGCGCTCGCGCGCTTCGATGCACAGCTCGACCGGGTACGGGTTCGAGCCGGACGTCGAGAAGACCACCAGCACGTCGGCCGGGCCCGGGGCGCGCTCGGCCAGCACCTCCGCGGCCAGCCCGGTGCGCCGCTCGGTCTGCGTGCTGCTCACCGCGCCGTGCAGCGGCAGCAGGTCCGGGTGGTAGAGCGGGTAGACGCACGCCAGCCCGCCGGCCCGGTAGAACGTCTCGGCGACGGCGGCCAGCGAGTGCCCGGCGCCCGCGGTGTAGACCAGTGCGTCGGCCCGGATCACCCCCAGGACCAGTTCCGCCGCTTCGCGCACTGCCTCGGCGTTGGCCTGCTCGACGTCCGCCAGTTGCTTGGCGACACTGCCGGAGATGTCCGTGGCGCTCACCACACCCACCCTTCCGTCGGGGATCGGGCGCCGAATCTACCGCGAAGATGGTGGTGCGCGGGGGAACAGCCGGGTGGACGATCGAGTTGACCCGAATGCGGGCGACGAGGAGGACGCGGGTGAGCGAGGCGGAACCGGCGGTGTCCGTGCGGCCGGCGCGCGGGCGGACCGAGGCGGTGGTGCTCGTGCTGCACGGCGGCGCGGAACGCGGCCTGGGCGCGGTGCCGCCCTGGAAGCTCGCCTACCTGAGGATGGTCCCGATCGCGCGCGCCCTGCACCGGGCCGGCCGGCGCCGCGGCGTCGAGGTGCGGCTGCTGCGCAACCGCCGCTACGGCTGGAACGCGCCCGCCATGCACCCCCTCGACGACGCCCGCTGGGCCCTCGAGCGGATCCGCGCCGACCACCCCGGCGTCCCGGTCGTGCTCGTCGGGCACTCCATGGGCGGCCGGGTGGCGCTGCGCGTCGCCGACGACCCCGCCGTGCGCGGGATCTGCGCGCTGGCGCCGTGGACGCCGCGCGGCGAGCCGGTCGGGGCCGTCGCCGGGCGGTCCGTGCTCATCGTGCACGGCACCCGCGACCGGATGACCAGCCCGGCGGAGTCGCACGCCTTCGCCGAACGCGCCGAGGGCGTCGCCGCCCGCGTCGCGCGGTTCGAGATCGCCAACGAGGGCCACGCGATGCTGCGCCGCTCGTCCGTGTGGACCCGGCTGACGATTGCTTTCACACTGGAAGTGCTCGCCGGGGACGTCGGTGACGAGTTGCGCGGCGCGTGGGCCGCACCGGGGCCCGAGCGGCTCCGAATACCCGTGTGAGACCGCCCCGAACAGGGCATTCGGCGAAGCGCCCTGCGGGGTGCGCGATTAAGATCGATCACCGGCGATGCCGGCCGGAGGGAGCGACCGTGACGACTTCGAGCGTTGACCGGGTATCGGCGGAGGACGTGCCTGAGGAGTCCCGCTGGCCGGGCCTGGCCAGCCCGCCGCACTCACCGGTGCGCGCGCGCATCGCCGCCGCGCTGTTCCGCCGCGCGGTCCGCCCGCTCGACGTGCGGGTGACGTTCCCGGACGGCACGGTGCTCGGCGCCGGCGGCCCGGGTTCACCCGAAATGCGGATTCTGCGCCCCGAATCCTTCTTCCACCGCCTCGGCGCCGACGCCAAGATCGGCTTCGGCGAGTCCTACATGGCCGGTGACTGGACCGCGTCCGACCTGGCCGAGGTGCTGACGCCGTTCGCCGAGCGGATGGGCACCCTGGTCCCGCCGGCGCTGCAGAAGTTCCGGCGGATCGCCGAGCGCACGCAGCCGCCGTCGGAGGAGAACAGCCTCGAAGGCGCGCGGGCCAACATCCACCGGCACTACGACCTGTCGAACGACCTGTTCGGGGCCTTCCTCGACGGGTCGATGATGTACTCCTCGGCGCTGTTCGGCCCCGGCGACGACCTCACCGCGGCCCAGCACCGCAAGATCGACAGCGTCCTCGACTACGCGGGCGTGCGCGACGGCAGCGAAGTCCTCGAAATCGGTACCGGATGGGGTGAACTCGCCATCCGCGCCGCCGACCGCGGCGCGCGCGTGACGTCACTGACCATCTCGGAAGAACAACGCGCGCTGGCGACCGAGCGGATCGCGGCGGCCGGGTTCTCCGACCGCGTCGAGGTGAAGCTGTGCGACTACCGGGAGTCGAGCGGCCAGTACGACGCCGTGGTCAGCGTCGAGATGATCGAGGCCGTCGGCGCGTCCTACTGGCCGGCGTTCTACGAGACGATCGGCGAGCGGCTGCGCCCCGGCGGGCGCTTCGGCCTGCAGGCCATCACCATGGACCACGACCGGATGCTGGCGTCGTCGCGCGCCTACACCTGGATCCACAAGTACATCTTCCCGGGCGGCATCATCCCGTCGGTGCGCTCGATCGAGGAGGGCGTCAAGGCGAACACCCGGCTCAAGCTGGCCGGGATGCGCGAGTTCGGCCAGGACTACGCGCGCACGTTACGGTTGTGGCGCGAACGGTTCCTGCACCGCTGGACCGACATCGCCGGGTTCGGGTTCGACGACGTCTTCCGCCGGATGTGGGAGTTCTACCTGGCCTATTCGGAGGCCGGGTTCCGCTCCGGGTACCTCAAGGTCCACCAGTTCGGCTACGAGGCGACCGGCGAGTAGCCCCGCGTCGCAACCCCACCCCGGTGCCGGACGTCCTCCTAGCGGACGTGTGCGGTGTACTGACGAAGACAGGTTTGTCCGGATCGGGATTGGGTGATGGCGATGACGTACCGAGGCGACGACGGCGGGCGCCGGATGCCGCCGCCCCGGCCGCCCGCCGGGCGCTCCCGGGAGCACCAGCGCGCGCAGATGATGCCGCTGCCCGGGCGCGGCCGGAGCCCGTACGACGAGCGCACCCGCCCGATGGGGGAGCCCGAGCCCCAGTACGCGCCGCCCCCGCCGCCGCGCCGCGAGCCCCCGCGCCCGGCCGACGACTACCCGCCGTCCCGCCCGCCGCGGCGGCGCCGGTGGAGCTTCGGCAAGGTCCTGGGCACGCTGGTGCTGGTCTTCGTCGTCTTCCTCGCCGGCATCTGGGTCTACCTGGAGTTCTCGATCAAGCGCGTCGACGCGCTCGCCGACTACTCCGGCCGCCCGGTCGCCGAGTCCGGCACCAACTGGCTGATCGTCGGCTCGGACAGCCGCGAAGGCCTCACGGCCGAGGACGAGGAGCGGCTGGCCACCGGCGACGTCGCCGCGGCGGGCGGCGGGCAGCGCACCGACACGATCATGGTCGCGCACATCCCGGACAACGACACGAAGCCGACGCTGCTGTCGCTGCCGCGCGACTCCCAGGTGAAGATCCCGGGCCACGGCACGAACAAGATCAACGCGGCCTTCTCCCTCGGCGGCCCGAAGCTGCTCGCGCAGACCGTCGAAGGCGCCACCGGCCTGCACCTCGACCACTACGCGGAGATCGGCTTCGGCGGCTTCGCCAAGATCGTCGATGCGATCGGCGGCGTCGACATGTGCATCGACAAGGACATGAACGACACGATGACCGGCATCAGCATCAAGGCCGGCTGCCAGTCCCTCGACGGCCGCTCCGCGCTGGGCTTCGTCCGCATGCGCCACAGCGACGCGACCCCGCGCTCGGACCTCGACCGCGTCGCCAACCAGCGCAAGTTCATCGGCGCGCTGGTCAGCCAGATCGCGAGCCCGGGCACGCTGCTCAACCCGTTCGACTTCTTCCCCCTGCTGTCCTCGGCCCCGGACGCGCTGACGATGGATTCGAGCGACCACGTCCACAACCTGGCGGGCCTGGCGATCGCGATGCGCGGCATCTCTTCGGGCGGCGTGGTGACGACGACGGTGCCGGTGACGAGCGGGTCGGCGGAGAACTGGGACAAGAACAAGTCGAAGCAGCTGTTCGACGCGCTGAAGAACGACTCGGCGGTGCCGGACAGCGTCATCGTCAATTAATTCGGGCGCGCTCGATCCTCGGCCGGGGCACCATGGGAGCCATGGAGACCCCGGCTGAGTCGTATCGCGTGGACGAATTCACCTTGGCCCGCTGGCAGTTCGCCGACGGGCCGGAGCTCACCGCGGTCGTCGGCGGGTCCCTCGCGCGCATCGGGGCGTGGATGATCTGGGCGAGTGACGGGTACTCCGCCGATGACTCCGCCGAGTTCCTGCGGCGCACCAGGGAAAACTGGGAGACCGGCGAAACCCACGACTTCGCGATCCGCGTCGGCGGTGCGATCGCGGGCGCCATCGGCACGATGGCCCGGGACGGCGGCGTCGAGATCGGCTACTGGCTCGCGGACGGCTACACCGGCCGCGGCCTGATCACCCGGGCCGCCGGTTTCCTGACGGCGGAAGCGTTCCGGCTCGGCGCGGGCTACGTCGAGATCAAGCACGACGAGCTGAACGTCCGAAGTGGAGCGGTGCCCGAGCGCCTCGGGTTCACCAAGGTGCGCGAGGAACCCGTCGAGCAGCCGCTCGCTCCGTCGTGCGCGGGCACCAACCACGTCTGGCGGAGGGAGAGGCCGTGAACTGGGGATATGTGAGCGATCGGTGGCTGTGCGAGCGCCGCGAGGTCGCGAGCCGGGCCGAGCGGCGCGGGAACCGGGCCGACGCCCACGAGTACGCGCTCCGGCGGCGCCGGCGCGACCGGCCGCGGGGGTGGCCGGCGGCCGGGGTGTGCCGGCCACCGGGCTGGCCGCCGCGCGGGTGGCGCCGCTGACCGCTCAGGACACCTTGTTCCGCTCCCGCAGCACCTTGAGCGCCTGGTCGGCGTGGACCGTGAAGTTCAGCTCACTCTTGATCTTCTCGAGCACCTTCCGGTCCTCGCCGATCACGAACGTGGCGCGTTTGGCGTGCAGCGGCAGGAGTTTCCGCCAGACGCCGAACTGCTTCGCGACTTCGCCGTCCACATCGGACAGCAGCGGGTAGTCGAAGCCGTTGGCTTCGGAGAACTGCCGCTGCTTGGTGACGCCGTCCGGGCTGATCCCGATCCGGTGCGCGCCCACCTCGGCGAACTCGGCGGCGAGGTCGCGGAAGTGGCAGCTCTCGGCGGTGCAGCCCCCGGTCATGGCGGCGGGGTAGAAGAACAGCACGACCGGCCCGGTGGCCAGGAAGTCCGACAGCGTGCGGTCGGCCCCCCGGTCATCGGGCAGGGTGAAGTCGGGGGCGAGGTCTCCGGCGTCCATGGACGTCCTTTCGTCGGCGGCACAACCATCCTGCCGGTCCTTCGGAGCCGGCCCGCCATCGGCTTGGTCGCCGGCTCAGCCCGGGTGCCGCGCGATCAGCTCGTCGACCTCGTCGCCCGTCGCCGAATCCGTCACGAACGGGCCCCTCGCCGCCAGGACGCCCAGCTGCCGCAGCCGGGCCGCCTGCTCGTGCGTGCGGACGCCCTCCGCGCCGACGCGCAGCTCCAGCTCGCGGGCGCGGGTGATCAGCTGGGTCAGGTGGCGGACGTCCGCTTCCGCCGGCTCCGGGGCGTCGAGCGCGTCGATCACCGGGCCGGACAGGATCACGTGGCGGATCGGGAGGTCGTGCTGGGGGATCAGCTCCAGGTCCGCCGAGCCCGAAATCGTCAGGACCAGCTGGGCGCCGAGGTCGGACAGCACCGCGAACGACTCCAGGACCTCGCCGCCCGGGTCGAGGACCGAGTCGCGGTCGGTGCACAGGCGCAGGGCCTTCGCCGGCAGCTCGTGCTTGTCCAGCTGCTCCTTCACCAGCAGGACCAGGTCCGGGTCGATGGCCAGGCGCGCCGGGAGGCGGACGCAGACGTCGGGCGCCGCCTCGCCGAAGCGGGTGCGCCAGCGGGCCGTCGCCGCCAGGGACTCGGCCAGGAGCCAGCGGCCGAGCGGCACCGTCATGCCCGTCGTCTGGGCCAGCGGGTAGAACTCGTCGGAGCTCAGCTCGCCCTTCTCCGGGTGGTTCCACCGCAGCCCGGCGTTGACGGCGGCCAGCTCGGCCGGGCGGGCGAGCCGGACCGTCGGCTGGTAGACGAGCGAGAACTCGCCGTTCTCCAGCGCGCCCGCGATCACCGCACCGAGCTGGTAGCGGCCGCGGTCGCGGGCGTCCAGCTCCGGGTCGAACAGCATCCACTGCGCCTTGCCGGCCTCCTTGGCGCGGTGCAGCGCGATTTCCGCCGCCCGCAGCAGCTCCGCCGCGCCGCCCTCGACGGCCGCGCGCACCACGATGCCCGCGCTCGCGCTGACGCCGATGCCGTGCCCGCCCAGGTAGATCGGCTCGTTGAGGTCCTCCAGCGCGCGCTCGACCAGCTCGACGACCTCGGTGGCCGAGAGCTCGCCGCGCAGCAGCACCGCGAAGCCGTCGCCGGACAGCCGCGCGACGAAGCCGTCGTGGTGGCCGGTGAAGACCGCCGACAGCTTGCCCGCCACCCCGCGCAGCACCTGGTCGCCGACGCCGGCGCCGAGGCCGTCGTTGATCACCTTGAAGCCGTCGACGTCGAGGTAGATCAGCGCGATGTCGTCGTGCGCGCCGGCGCCGAGCGCCGCTTCCAGCGTGGTGGTGAACGACGACGCGTTCGGCAGCCCGGTCAGCGGGTCGTGCACGTTCTGGTGCAGCAGCCGTTCCTGCAGCAGGTGCAGCTCGTTCGCGTCGGAGACCATCAGCACCGGGTACACCGACCCCGGCCGGTCGCCGGGCAGCCGGGCGAGCGTGACGTCGGTCCAGAGCTGCCCGTCCTCGGCGTGGTCGAGCAGCATCCGCTCCTGGTACCGCTCGCGCGCGGTGCGCACGTGCTCGAGCCCGGCCTTGAGCCGCGAGACGTCGTGGTCGGTCGAGCCGAGGTCGGTGAGGTGCTTGCCGCGCAGCTTCTCCGGCGAGCAGCCGAGCAGCTGGCCGAGCGCGAGGTTGGCCTCCACGATGTCGCCGTCCGGGTCGGCCAGCGCGATCCCCATCGGTGACGCGGCGTAGAGCGCGGAGAACCGCTGCAGCGCGCCGTCGTGGCGCGAGCCGGCGTGGTCGGCCGCCTCGGTCGCGACCTCGAGCAGGAGGGGTTCGAGCTCCTCCGGGGGAAGTGTTACTCCTTTGGTGTCGGCCAACGTCGCCGCCCACCGGCGGGCCACGTCCAGCAGTCCTGGCGCGGCTCCGGGTTCAGGCACACTCCACCTCTTCACGCACAGGTCAGGCCAGTTCAGACGGGGTGTCGGCGGGCATGGGGAAACACTGGGTACCCCTCGCCCGCGACCGATGCCACGCCATCATGCGGGTCACGGGGTGTCTACCGGCTGAACGAGTGAACGAGTGTCCACATGAGGTGACATCTTGTCACGGCCTGTATGCCGTGGTAGACGGCGGCCGCGTCAGCGAGGCGTCAGCCGGACCGGCAGACCGTCGGCCGGGACCGGCAACGAGACGTAATCCCACTTCGCGGTGTAACTCTCCGGAACCGACCAGCGGTAGGCGCGCAGCATTTCGTGCATCAGCAACTTCACCTCGAGCCCGCCGAAGTGGAGCCCGATGCACTTGTGCGCGCCGCCGCCGAAGGGCATCCACGCCATCCGGTGCGACTTGTCCTCGCGGCGCGGCTCGGCGAACCGCTCGGGGTCGAACGCGAAGGGGTTCGTCCAGCACTCCGGCGTGAAGTGGTTGATCGTGGGCGAGACGCCGACCAGCGTGCCCGCCGGGATGTAGTGCCCGAGCACCTCGGTGTCCTTGACGGTCTGGCGGGTCAGCGACGGCACCGGCGCGACCAGCCGCAGCGCCTCCTTCATGACCAGGTCGAGCGTCTCCAGCTTGTCGACGGCGTCGATGTCGAGGACGTCGTCGCCCAGCGCGAGCGACTCCGCGCGGGCGCGCTCCTGCCACTCCGGGTGCTTGGCCAGGTAGTACGCCATGGCGCTGCTGGTGATGGTCGTCGTGTCGTGCGCGGCCATCATCAGGAAGATCATGTGGTTGACGATGTCGGTGTCGCTGAACCGGTCGCCGTCCTCGGTGGTGGCGTGGCAGAGCGCGGAGAACAGGTCGTCGCCGTCGGAAGCCCGCTTGGCCGGGAGGTTCTCGCCGAAGTAGCGCTCGAGGATGCGCCGCCCGTGCAGGCCGGCCGCCCAGCGCCCGCCCGGCACCGGGAAGCGCACGAACGCGGTGCCGGCGCGCACGGAGTCGACGAACGCGCGGTTGATCCGGTGCGCGTCGGCGCCGCTGCGCATGCCCATGAACACGCGCGTCGCGACGTCGAGGGTCAGCTGCTTGAGCGACCAGTACAGCCGCGGCCGCCCGTTCGACTCCCAGCTCGCGACGCCTTCGCGCAGCGCGGGGCCCATCTCGTTGACGTAGCCGGTCAGCCGCTGCCGGGTGAACGCCTCCTGCATGATCCGGCGGTGCAGGTGGTGCTCGCCGAAGTCCATCAGCATCAGGCCGCGCTCGAAGAACTTCTCGATGAAGAACTTCCAGCCCTCCTGCGAGAACGCCTTGTCCTTGTTGACGAGCGCGATCTGCGTGGCTTCCGGCCCGGACAGCGCGACGATCCGCCGCCCGAAGCCGGCGGTCCACGACACCGGGCCGTAGAGCTCGTGGCGGCGGAGGCCGAACGCGGGGCCGAAGCGCATCATCTCGAGCATGTGCCCGACCACCGGCGGGCCTTCGTCGCCGAGCACGGGCTTGAGGCCGCTGCCCGCGGGCGGTGCCGCGAGTTCCTTGACCGGCCAGCGCGACAGCAGCCAGCGCTCGTCGACCCCGCGGGGGAGGGGGAGCGCCGTCAAGGGCGGCACGCGTTCACGCAGTGCTTCGGCGGCTCGGCTCACGGTGCCCGGCAAAGTGACCATCTCCCCGCTGAGATCGGCTACCCCTCCACGATGCACCCTTGTTGACGGTCTGACAACACCTGGATCGCCGTCTTTTCGGGTGGTCGGTGCTTCCGGAACCCGCTCGGGTTGACCCCGCGGACGCGCTTGAAGGCGGCGCTGAACGCGAAGGGGTCGGCGTACCCGACTTCGCGCGCGACCGTCGCCACGCTGGCGCCGTCGAGGAGGCGGTCGGCGGCGAGCGTCATCCGGCGGCGGGTGAGGTAGGTCAGCGGCGGTTCGCCCACGAGGTCGGCGAAGCGCTTGGCCAGCGTCGACCGCGACACGCCGGCCCGGCCGGCCAGCGCGCCCACCGTCCACGGCGCCGCGGGCTCGTCGTGCAGCAGCCGCAGCGCGTGGCCGACGACGGGGTCGCGCTGGGCGGTCCACCAGGCCGGGGGCTCGCCGCCGGGCCGGTCGAACCACTCGCGCAGCGTGCAGACGAGCATCCAGTCGAGCAGCCGGTCGAGGACGACCTGCTGCCCCGGCGTGTCGGCGGCGACTTCGGCGGCGAGGTGGTCGAGCACGGCGTCCCCGGTGCCCCCGCCGGCCACGCGCAGCACGACGGGCAGGGCGTCCAGCAGCGGGCGGCTGAGCTCCCCGCCGACGGGGTAGGCCCCGACGATCAGGGTCGTGGCGCCGGTCCCGGGGTCGTACCACCCCCGCCGGTGCCGGGTCCCGCCCTGGTCCGGTTCGGCGCAGAATTCCCCGCAGGCAACGGTTTCGGCGCGGGTGCCGGGGTCATCGACGAACCGGAAGGTCCCGGGCCCGCGCACGACGACGGTCTCGTAGGCACGCAGCGGCACCGGCGGGCCGTCTTCGGGCACGATCCAGCCCGCGCCGTCGAGGACGGTGCAGAGGGTGAGCGGCGCCCCGTCGACGAAGTGCAGCGACCAGGGCGGGGAGAGGGCGGAGCTGCCGAAGAGCGAGCCGTG
This sequence comes from Amycolatopsis sp. NPDC049159, assembly GCF_040648295.1. Taxonomy (NCBI): domain Bacteria; kingdom Bacillati; phylum Actinomycetota; class Actinomycetes; order Pseudonocardiales; family Pseudonocardiaceae; genus Amycolatopsis; species Amycolatopsis sp. NPDC049159. The sequence continues at coordinate 183,049 of NZ_JBEZDL010000009.1, read as the reverse complement.
CGCCCGCACGTCGCGGAAGAGGTCACCCAGAACGTCCATGCTTGGACGATCGCACAGGTAGTCCGGTTTTTCACCCATGGGATCGTCCGAGCCGGGCGGGTTGAATCAGGGGCATGGACACCTTGACCCCTTCGGACCTCGAGTTCCTCGACCGCCCGCTGCACGGTTTTCTGACGGTGGCGGGAGGACAGCCGCGCCCGGTCTGGTTCGAGGCCACGGCGGAGGGCACGCTGCAGTTGTTTTCGGAGCCGGACGCGCCCAAGGTCCGCCGCCTCCACCGCGACCCGCACGCGTCGATCGTGGTGGCGGCCCCGGTGGGCGAGCGCGAACGCTGGATTTCGGTCTCGGGCGGGGTTTCGTTCGAGACCGACGGCGCCCACGACCTCGCGGAGCGCCTGGCGGCCCGCTACTGGGACCTGTCCGACCCTGCCCGGGCGGCGGACCTGAAGGAGATCCTGGCCGCGGAGCAGCTCCGGCTGGTGCTGCACCCGGAGCAGGTGCGCCGCTACGAGTACTGACCCCGGAAGGGCCGAAATCGCGGTTTTCGGGAGCTGTTCCCACGTTTCTTCCCACGCGGAGCCGTTCCGGCCCGGCCGGCGGAGACCGCACCCCGTCGCGTCGCGGGTCGCAGGAGCTTTCTCCGCCGGGCCGCGTGGGAAATGTTCCCCGACCGGCTCCGCGGCCAGGCGACCGCCCGAGCCCCTGACCTGCGGCTGGCCCGTCCACCGCGGGGTCCGGCTCACGACCTGCCCGTAAGCCACCTTGAGGAACGCGAAGTCCGCCGCGGTCTTCCAGGCGGCTCCGGACCTCTGGGCACTGGTTCGGCGACGCCCGCGCAAGGCCTGGTCGAGCGCGGCCGTCTCGGGTGGCTGGCTCAGCCGCGTGCGGCGGCCGAGTCTTGTGTGGTCGCGGCCGAGGGCCAGATCGGACGGCTCAGCCGCGGTCCTCCAGACGGGCTCGGACCGCCGCCGAGCAGGCGCCGACCGCCGCGGCCTGGGTTCCGTGGGCCGAAAGCGGTGAAGGCCACCTTGAGGAACCCGAAGTTCCCCAAGGTGGCATCCACGGCTTCCGGCACCGGGAACTGTCGGACCCCGCGGCTAAACTGGAGACCGGGGGGCGCAGCCCGTCACGCCAGCTCCGCCCGCACCTCCGCCGCCGCGGTGACCAGGTTGCGCAGGGCCGGTTCCACCTCCGCGTAGCCGCGTGTCTTCAGGCCGCAGTCCGGGTTCACCCACACCCGCGAAGCCGGCACCGCGCCCACCGCCGTCCGCAGCGACTCCGCCACCTCGGACACCGGTGGCACCCGCGGCGAGTGGATGTCGTACACCCCCGGGCCCACGCCGCGGGCGAAGCCGGCCGTGGCGAGGTCGGCCAGCACCTCCATCTTCGAGCGGGCCGCCTCGATCGACGTGACGTCCGCGTCCAGCGCGTCGATCGCCGGCAGGACCTCGCCGAACTCCGAATAGCACATGTGGGTGTGGATCTGGGTCGTGTCGGCGATCCCCGACGTCGCCAGCCGGAACGCCGAAACCGCCCACCCGAAGTACTCCGCGTGCGCGGAACGCCGCAGCGGCAGCAGTTCCCGCAGCGCCGGCTCGTCGACCTGGACGATCCGGATGCCCGCCGCCTCCAGGTCGCGGACCTCGTCGCGGATCGCCAGCGCCACTTGCCTTGCGGTCTCGGCCAGTGGCTGGTCGTCGCGGACGAACGACCACGCCAGGATCGTCACCGGGCCGGTCAGCATCCCCTTGACCGGCTTGCGCGTCAGGCCCTGCGCGTACCGGGCCCACGCCACGGTCATCGGCGCCGGCCGCGAGACGTCGCCGTAGAGGATCGGCGGGCGGACGCAGCGCGAGCCGTACGACTGCACCCAGCCGTGCGCCGTCGCGGCGAACCCGCCCAGCTGCTCGGCGAAGTACTGCACCATGTCGTTGCGCTCCGGCTCGCCGTGCACCAGCACGTCCAGCCCGAGCTCCTCCTGCAGCCGGACGACCCGCTCGACTTCGTGGCGCATCGCGGCGTCGTAACCGGCGTCGTCGAGCGTCCCGGCCCGGTGCGCCGCCCGCGCCCGGCGCACCTCGGCGGTCTGCGGGAACGAGCCGATCGTCGTGGTCGGCAGCGGCGGCAGCCCGAGCGCGGCCTGCTGGGTGGCGGCGCGCTGCTCGTAAGGCGCCCGGACGTCCTCCTCGAGCGCGGCCAGCCGGGCCCGGACGCCCGGATCGGCCAGCTCGGCCGCCGAAGCCCGGTCCGCGACCGCCGCCCGTGCCGCGGCCAGGTCCGGCGAGCCGCCCCGCAGCGCGCGCCCGAGCAGCACGACCTCGTCGACCTTCTGCCGCGCGAACGCGAGCCAGCTCTTCAGCCGCGGGTGCAGGTCTTCGCGCGAGACGTCGTAGGGCACGTGCAGCAGCGAGCACGACGTCGAGACGCTCACGGACTTCGCGACGCCGAGCAGCGTCGCGGCCTTGCTCAGCGCCCGGTGCGGGTCGGTCCGCCAGACGTTGCGCCCATCGACGACCCCGGCCACGACCTCCTTGTCCCGCAAGGCGGGCTCGGCCGCGACAGCGTCCACAAAGGACTCATCGCTGACGAGGTCGACGGCCAGCGCGTCGATGGGCGCGCGGGCCAGCACGCCGAGCCCGCGGCCCAGTCCGCCGAAGTAGCCGGCCACCAGCAGCTTCGGCCGGGCCGTCGCCTTCCCGAGCCAGTGGTACGCGCGGATCAGCGCGTTCAGCTCGGCCTCGGTGCGGTCGGCGGCGAACGCGGGTTCGTCGAGCTGGACCCACTCCGCGCCCTCGTCGTGCAGCTTCGCGAGCAGGTCGGCGTAGCGGGGGAGCAGCGCGTCGAGCAGTTCCAGCGGGGCGAACCCGCCGGTTCCCTTGCTCAGCAGCAGGAACGTGACCGGGCCGACGAGCACCGGCCGCGTCTCGATCCCGAGGGCGCGGGCCTCCCGGTACTCGTCGAGGGGTTTGGTGCCGGCGAGCGTGAACTCGGTGTCCGGGCCCAGTTCGGGGACGAGGTAGTGGTAGTTCGTGTCGAACCACTTCGTCATTTCCAGCGCCGGCGCGTCCTGCACACCCCGCGCCGCGGCGAAGTAGGTGTCGAGCGGCGAAAGCCCCGGCCGGGCGGGCAGCGCACCGAACAGTTCGGCGGTGTCGAGCACGTGGTCGTAGTGCGAGAACGTGTTGGACGGGATCGAGTCCAGCCCGGCGTCGCGCAGTTCGCGCCAGGTGCGTTCGCGCAGGTCCCGGCCGGTGGCGAGCAACGCGGCCGCGTCGATCCCGCCCGCCCAGTAGCGCTCGAGGGCGCGTTTGAGCTCCCGGTCCGGGCCGATCCGGGGGTAGCCGAGCACAGTGGTGCCGATGGTCACAGCTCTCTCCTCGCGAGCTAGTCCGAAGAGCCCGGACGCGCGCGAAGGCGAGCGTTTCGGTCGTGCCCATCCCGCGAGGCCCGGACTCGCGCACGCCGTCGGCGTCCGCACCACGGGCAGGTCTTCGGACTCGTGGGCGCACTGCGCAGTCCTACCGGCCGTCGCTTCCCAAGCTCACGCTCAGTGCTTCATGACGGCTTTCGTTCCCACTCACCGCTGCGGGGCAGTCCCGGATTCGCACCGGGTTCCCTGTTGCCTCCCCCACGACGCAGCTCGGCCACGCCCTGGGGGAACCAGTGGCGTGGCCGAGCCTAGCGGGAGAGGTCAGTCCCAGTCGAGAGCGCCGCCCGACTGGTACTCGATGACGCGGGTCTCGAAGAAGTTCTTCTCCTTCTTCAGGTCCATCGCCTCGGACATCCACGGGAACGGGTTCTCGGTCTCACCGAAGATCGGGGCGAGCCCGATCTGCTGCGCGCGGCGGTCGGTGATGAAGTGCATGTACTGCTCGCACAGCTGCGCCGACAGGCCGAGCATGCCGCGCGGCATCGTGTCGCGGGCGTACTTGACCTCGAGCTCGCACGCCTCCTTCAGCATGCCGCGGATCTCTTCCTGGAACTCGGGGGTCCACAGGTGCGGGTTCTCGATCTTGATCTGGTTGATGCAGTCGATGCCGAAGTTCAGGTGGATCGACTCGTCGCGCAGGATGTACTGGTACTGCTCGGCGATGCCGACCATCTTGTTGCGGCGGCCCAGCGACAGGATCTGCGCGAAACCGGTGTAGAACCACATGCCCTCGAAGATCACGTAGAACGCCACGAGGTCACGCAGGAACGCCGTGTCGGCCTCCGGCGTGCCGGTCTCGAAGTCCGGGTCCTCGAGGTGCTGCGTGTACTTCAGCGCCCACGCGTCCTTGTCCGAAATGGACGGGACTTCGCGGTACATGTTGAACAGCTCGCCCTCGACCAGGCCGAGGCTTTCGCAGATGTACTGGAAGGTGTGCGTGTGCACGGCTTCCTCGAACGCCTGGCGCAGCAGGTACTGGCGGCACTCGGGGTTGGTGATCTGGCGGTACACCGCGAGCACGATGTTGTTGGCCACCAGGGACTCCGCGGTCGCGAAGAAGCCCAGGTTGCGCTTGAGCATCTGCCGCTCGTCCTCGGTGAGGCCGTCCTTCGACTTCCACAGCGCGATGTCCGCCTGCATGGCGACCTCGGTCGGCATCCAGTGGTTGTTGCAGCCGGCCAGGTACTTCTCCCAGGCCCACGTGTACTTCATCGGCAGCAGCTGGTTGACGTCGGCGCGCGCGTTGATCATGCGCTTGTCGTCGACGTTGATCCGGGCGGCGCCGACCTCGATCTCCCCGAGGCCGGTGGCGCCCGTCGTCTCCACGTTGGTCATGTTCTTCGGGTTCCTTACTGGCAGGATTCGCAGTCGGGGTCGTCGATGCGGCAGGCGGCGCCGTCGGTGGCGACGAAGTCGACGTCGGGCTCCGGCTTGGGCGCCGGGGCCGGGGCGGGCGTCGGGACCGGGGCGGGGGCCGGGGTGGCCGCCGCGGGGGCCGGGGTGGCCGAGACGGCGTTCAGCTTGCCGTCGGTGCCGCGCAGGGTGCTCTTCTCCACGTGCGTCGCCGACTGCGCGCGCAGGTAGTACGTGGTCTTCAGGCCCTTGTGCCACGCGTAGCGGTACAGCTGGTCGAGCTTGCGGCCGCTCGGCGCCGCGATGTAGAGGTTCAGCGACTGCGCCTGGTCGATCCACTTCTGGCGCACCGAACCGGCGTCGACGATCCACTTCGACTCGATCTCGAACGCCGTGGCGTACAACGCCTTCAGGTCGTCCGGCACGCGGTCGATCTGGCCGAGGCTGCCGTCGAAGTACTTCAGGTCCGACACCATGACCTCGTCCCACAGCCCGCGCTGCTTGAGCGAGCGGACCAGGTGCGGGTTGACCACGGTGAAGTCGCCGGACATGTTCGACTTGACGAACAGGTTCTGGAACAGCGGCTCGATCGACTGCCCGACGCCGGAGATGTTGGAGATCGTCGCGGTCGGCGCGATCGCCATCACGTTGGAGTTGCGCATGCCGACGGTCTTGACGCGCTCGCGCAGCGGCGCCCAGTCCAAAGTGGACGAGGTGTCGACGTCGAGGGCGTCACCCTGGCGCGCGTCGATGAGCAGCTGCAGCGAGTCGATCGGCAGGATGCCCTTGCTCCACAGCGATCCCTCGAACGACTGGTACTGGCCGCGCTCCTCGGCGAGGTCGGTCGACGCCGAGATCGCGTAGTAGGACAGGTGCTCCATCGAGACGTCGGCGAACTTCACGGCCTCGTCCGAGGCGAACGGGACGCCGATCTCGAACAGCGCGTCCTGGAAGCCCATGATGCCCAGGCCGACCGGGCGGTGGCGCAGGTTGGAGCGGCGCGCCTCCGGGATCGTGTAGAAGTTGATGTCGATCACGTTGTCCAGCATGCGGACGGCCGTGCGCACGGTCTTCTCGAGGCGCTCGGTGTCCAGACCGGACGGGGTGACGTGCTTGAGCAGGTTCACCGAGCCGAGGTTGCAGACCGCGACCTCTTCGCTGTTGGTGTTCAGCGTGATCTCGGTGCACAGGTTGGACGAGTGCACGACGCCGACGTGCTGCTGCGGCGAGCGCAGGTTGCACGGGTCCTTGAACGTGATCCACGGGTGGCCGGTCTCGAACAGCATGGTCAGCATGCGGCGCCACAGCTCCACCGCGCGGATCTTGCGGAAGACCTTGATCTCGCCGCGCTCGGCCTTCGCCTCGTACTCGCGGTAGCGGGCGGCGAACTCGTTGCCGTAGAGGTCGTGCAGGTCCGGCGTCTCGTTCGGCGAGAACAGCGTCCACTCGGCGTTGGCCTCGACGCGGCGGAGGAACTCGTCGGGCACCCAGTTCGCGGTGTTCATGTCGTGGGTGCGGCGGCGGTCGTCACCGGTGTTCTTGCGCAGGTCGAGGAACTCCTCGATGTCCACGTGCCACGTCTCGAGGTACGCGCACGCCGCGCCCTTGCGCTTGCCGCCCTGGTTGACCGCGACGGCGGTGTCGTTGGCGATCTTGAGGAACGGCACGACACCCTGGGACTGGCCGTTGGTGCCCTTGATGTGCGCGCCGAGGCCGCGGACCGGGGTCCAGTCGTTGCCGAGGCCGCCCGAGTACTTCGCCAGCAGCGCGTTGTTCTTGTACGCCTGGAAGATCGAGTCCAGGTCGTCGTCCACCGTGGTCAGGAAGCAGGACGACAGCTGCGGGCGCGTGGTGCCCGAGTTGAACAGCGTCGGCGTGGACGCCATGAAGTGGAAGCTCGAGAGCAGCTCGTAGAACTCGATCGCGCGGGCTTCCTTGTCGGCCTCGCGGATGGCCAGGCCCATCGCGACGCGCATGAAGAACGCCTGCGGCAGCTCGAAGCGGGTGCCCTCGTGGTGCTGGAAGTACCGGTCGTACAGCGTCTGCAGGCCGAGGAAGCCGAAGTCGAGGTCGCGCTCGGGCCGGATCGCGGCGGTGATCTTGTCCAGGTCGAAGCGCAGCAGCTCGGCGTCGACCAGCTCCAGCTCGACCGCGCGGCGCAGGTAGGCGCGGAAGTACGGCGCGTACTCGGTCGTCATCTCGTCCTGGCTGGCCTGGCGCGGCTTCTTCGCCAGGTAGCTCAGCGCCTCGCCGCGCAGCTTGTCCAGCAGCAGGCGGGCGGAGACGAAGGAGTAGTTCGGCTCCTGCTCGACCAGCACGCGGGCGGCCAGGACCTGGGCCAGGGCCAGCTCGTCGGCGCTGATGCCGTCGTAGAGGTTGCGCTTGGCCTCGGCCAGCACCGGCTCGGCGGAGACGTCTTCGAGGCCGGCGACGGCTTCGCCCACGACGTGGGACACGCGCGCCCAGTCGAGCGGGCGCAGGACGCCGTCGGCGCCCTTGACGTTCAGCGCGGCTTCGGTGGTGGCGGGCTTGGCGGCCTCGCGGGCCTTGCTGCGCTCGTCGCGGTAGAGGACGTAGGCGCGGGCGACCTTGTGGTGCTCGCCGCGCATGAGGGCGAGCTCGACGATGTCCTGGATCTGCTCGATGTGCAGGGCGGTCTCGGGGCCGGCGTGGCGCAGCAGGGTGGCCTCCACCTGCTGGGTCAGCTCCGCGACGACGTGGTGCACGCGGGAGGACGCGGCGGCGTCGCCACCCTCGACCGCGAGGAACGCCTTCGTCAGCGCGACCGAGATCTTCCCGGCGTCGAACGGCGACACGCTGCCGTCCCGCCGGATGACCCGGATCGCGGTGGGCGTGTCGGCGGCGGCAGGCCGCTGACCGGTTTCGACTGACATGCGTGTCTCCAAATTTGGGCGCGTTGGATCGCCACACGGCCTCACGAGGCCGTGCGCAGGTCTTTCTCCAGGCTGCTTGGCAGGTCTTGCGCAGCGGTCTCCCCGTCGCTGGGGCCTGCCGGTTCTCAGAGACTACATGTAGGGGTGCCTGCCCGCACGGGCCCCCAGATGGCGTGTCGCGAGTTCACTCTGACGGGATTGCGTGATCACCCAGAGAAGCACTTCACCGCGCGATCGCGGGGTCTCGCGGGTAGGTTTCTCAGCCGTTCAGGCGCCGAAGCGCAACGTCGAAGAAGGAAGTTCGAGGCTCGCCACCGGGCGGCGGCCGTCGAGGTAGCCGAGCGGGCCGTCCGGGTTGAAGCTCCAGTCCGCCGACGCCGGGCGCGGGCGGACCTTCGCGCCCACCGGGGTCCGCAGCAGGCCGTCGCGCTCCTGGACGACCTCGAACGACGTCGGCAGCCTGACCGGCAGCGCGGGGCGGTGCTTGAAGGCCGCCGTCGCGATCCAGTGCTCGGCCGTCGCCGCGGTGGCGGTGAAGGTGGGGCCGCTCGTGAAGTCCAGGGTGGCCAGGCCCTTCGGGATGGCCCACAGCTCGCGGCCGCCGGCCATCGAGGCTTCGCTGTCGACCCAGATCCCGGTGATCGAGCAGGAGACCCGGCGCGCCTTGACCGACACCGCGGCCAGCAGTTCGTGGTACGCCAGCTGCCCGGGCGGGGTGTAGTCGATCCACGCCGTGAACACCGACGCCCGCCCGGCGACCAGCAGCGGTTCGGCACCCGCGGGCAGGGCCGGGAGTGCGGCGGGCGGCACGCGCCAGATCGAGACGCGCGCGTCGGCGGTCAGGTGCCAGGGCTGCGGCGGGTAGAGGCTCATGCGTCCAACCAGGGGAGGTACGGGGGCAGGTCTTTCTCGACGCGCATGCCGAACTCCGGCGGGCGCTTCTGCAGGAACGACATGACGCCTTCGACGGCGTCGGGGCTCGCGCCGAGCCCGCCGATCAGCTTCGAGTCGAGTGCGTGCACGGGGAACGGCGACTCGGCGCCCGCCATCCGGTAGAGCAGCTGACGGGTCACCGCGACCGACACCGGCGCCGTCGTCGAGACGATCTCGCGGGCCAGCGCGTACGCCTCGTCGAGCACGGTGCCGGCCGGGAAGACCTTGTGCACCAGGCCTTTTTCGAGGGCTTCGGCGGCGGTGAACACCCGGCCGCTGATCATCCAGTCGAGTGCGGTGCCCATGCCGACGAGCCGGGGGAGGAACCACGCGGACGCGCCTTCGGGGTAGATCCCGCGGCGCGTGAACACGAAGCCGAAGCGCGAGTCCTCGGCGGCGAGCCGGTAGTCGCACGACAGCGTGATCGTGACGCCGCCGCCGACCGCGGCGCCGTGCAGGGCGGCGATCACCGGCTTGTTCATCGTGAAGATCCGCTTCGAGCACCGGCCGGCGGGCTCCTGCCACGCCGCGTCGGGGCCGGTCGACGGGTCGAAGTCGAAGCCGCCCTGGGAGAGGTCGGCGCCCACGCAGAAGTCCTTGCCGGCGCCGGTGAGCACGACCACGCGGACGTCCTCGTCGCGGTCGGCGCGGTCCATCGCCGCACCGAGCTCGTCGGCCATCCGGATCGTGTAGCCGTTGCGCGCTTCGGGGCGGTTCAGCGTCACGGTCGCGATCCGGTCCGCGACGGCGTAGGTGATCTCGGCGTAGTCGGCCATGGCGACGAACGTATTGCAGGCCGACGCTACTGGCAAGATGTCAATAGTGTATCCGCAGCGTGCCGCGCGAAACAATCAGGCGTGCTTGATTTTTCCGCCGGCCGGTGCGACGCTGGGCGCCAGGACGCAAGGAGGCGGCTGATGGCGGATCTCGGCGTGATCCTCGGGGATCTCGACGCGGAGACACGGACGATCGACGACGTGGTGGCGGACCTGCCGGCGGCGGACTGGGCGCGGGCGACCCCGGCGGCGGGGTGGACCGTCGCGCACCAGATCGCGCACCTGGCCTGGACCGATCGCAAGGCCCTCATCGCGGCGGCGCACCCGGAGAACTGGCAGGCCGAGGTCGAGGAGCTGCTCAAGGCGGGGGAGACCTACGTCGACGACGGCGCCGCGGCGGGGGCCGAACGGCCGCCCCGGGAGGTCCTCGAAGACTGGCGGGCCGGGCGCGCGGCGCTGGCCGAGGCGCTCGCCGCGGTGCCGGCAGGGCAGAAGGTGCCCTGGTACGGGCCGCCGATGAGCGCCGCCTCGATGGCGACCGCGCGGCTGATGGAGACCTGGGCGCACGGGCAGGACGTCTTCGACGCGCTCGGGCTGGTCCGCGAGCCGACCGCGCGGCTGTGGCACATCGCCCGCTTCGGCACCCGCACCCGCGACTTCGCCTACAAGGTCCACTCGCTCGCGCCGCCGGCCGAGGAGTTCCGCGTCGAACTGAGCGCGCCCGACGGCACGACCTGGGCGTTCGGCCCGGAGGACGCCGAGCAGAAGCTGACCGGCAGCGCGCTGGACTTCTGCCTGGTCGTCACGCAGCGTCGGCACCCGGCCGACACCGATCTCGTGGCCCACGGCGCCGGCGTCGAAGAGTGGCTGACCATCGCGCAGGCCTTCGCCGGGCCTCCTGGCGAAGGGCGGAAGCCGGGGCAGTTCGCATGACCTACCGCATCGGCAACGCGTCGGGGTTCTACGGCGACCGGTTCTCCGCGGTCCGCGAAATGCTCACCGGCGGGCCCCTCGACGTCCTCACCGGCGACTACCTGGCCGAGCTGACCATGCTCATCCTCGGCCGCGACCGGATGAAGGACGCCCATCGCGGCTACGCCAAGACGTTCCTGCGCCAGATGGAGGAAAACCTCGGCCTGGCGCGGGAAAAGGGCGTCAAGATCGTCGCCAACGCCGGCGGGCTCAACCCCGCCGGGCTCGCGGACGCCCTGCGTGAGCTGGCCGCGAAGCTGGGCCTCGACGTCCGGATCGCGCACGTCGAAGGTGACGACCTGGTGGCCCGCGCGGACGAGCTGGACCTCGGGAAACCGCTGACCGCCAACGCCTACCTCGGCGCGTGGGGCATCGTCGAGTGCCTGAACGCGGGCGCCGACGTCGTCGTCACCGGGCGCGTCACCGACGCCTCCGTCATCGTCGGCCCGGCCGCCGCGCACTACGGCTGGGCGCGCGACGACTTCGACGCCCTCGCCGGCGCGGTCGCCGCCGGGCACGTCATCGAATGCGGCGCCCAGGCCACCGGCGGCAACTACGCCTTCTTCACCGAGCACACCCTGGGCGTGCCGGGCTTCCCGATCGCCGAGATCGAGGCCGACGGCACCAGTGTCATCACCAAGCACCCCGGCACCGGGGGCGTGGTGAACACCGGGACGGTCAAAGCGCAGCTGCTGTACGAAATCACCGGTGCGCGGTACGCCGGCCCGGACGTCACGACCCGCTTCGACAAGCTGTCGCTGACCGAAGACGGCCCCGACCGCGTACGCATCTCCGGCGTCCTCGGGGAAGCTCCGCCGCCGACGCTCAAGGTCGCGCTGAACACCCTGGGCGGGTTCCGCAACGAGACGACGTTCGTCCTCACCGGACTCGACATCGAGGCGAAAGCCGCGCTGGTGCGAGAACAGCTCGAAGCGTCCTTGAAGGACCGGCCGCCCGCCGACGTCCGCTGGACCCTCGCGCGCACCGACCACGCCGACGCCGACACCGAGCAGACCGCGAGCGCGCTGCTGCACGTGGCCGTGAAGGACGCCGACCCGAAGGTGGCCGGCCGCGCGTTCACCGGCGCCGCGGTCGAGCTGGCGCTGGCCAGCTACCCGGGCTTCCACGTCACCGCGCCGCCTTCGGACGCCTCGCCCTTCGGGGTCTACACCGCGGCTTACGTGCCCGCGGACCAGGTGCCCCACGTCGCCGTGCTGCCGGACGGGATGCGGGTCGACATCGCGCCCGCGCTGTCCACTCAGGACCTGTCCGAAGTGGACGAGCCCGCGCTGCCCGAGCCCTTGGCCCACGGACCGGTGCGGCGCGTGCCGCTGGGCACGATCGCCGGGGCCCGCAGCGGGGACAAGGGCGGCAACGCCAACCTCGGGGTCTGGGTGCGCTCCGAAGCGGCGTGGCGCTGGCTCGTGCACCGGCTGACCGTCACGGAGTTCAAGCTGCTGCTGCCCGAGACCGCCGACCTGCCCGTGACCCGCTACCTCCTGCCGAACCTGTGGGCGATGAACTTCGTCGTCGAGGGCATCCTCGGGCAGGGGGTCGCGTCGCAGGCGCGGTTCGACCCGCAGGCCAAGGCGTTCGGCGAATGGCTGCGCTCCCGCGAGATCGACGTTCCCGAGGTGCTCCTGTGACCGACCCGTTCCGGACCCCCGAGCGGTCCGAGCTGCGCAAGACCGTCCGCAAGTTCGTCGAGCAGGAGGTCCTGCCGCACCTCGACGACTGGGAGCGCGCCGGCGAACTGCCCCGCGACCTGCACCGCAAGGCCGGTGCGCTGGGCCTGCTCGGCGTCGCCTTCCCCGAGGAGATCGGCGGCGGCGACGGCAACTACCTCGACGCGCTGGTCGTCGCCGAGGAGATGCACTACGCGGGCGGCTCCGGCGGCCTCTTCGCGTCGCTGTTCACCTGCGGCATCGCCGTCCCGCACATCGCCGAGGCCGCCGATCCCGTGCAGCTCGAACGCTGGGTCCGCCCGACCCTGGCCGGCGACAAGATCGGCTCGCTGGCCGTCACCGAGCCGGACGGCGGGTCGGACGTCGCCGGGATCCGGACCACCGCCGTGCGCGAGGGCGACGAATACGTCGTCAACGGCGCCAAGACCTACATCACCTCCGGCTGCCGCGCGGACTTCGTCACGACGGTCGTGCGCACCGGCGGCGACGGCGCGCACGGGCTGTCGCTGATCGTCGTCGAGCGCGGGACGCCCGGGTTCACCGTGTCCCGCAAGCTCGAAAAGATGGGCTGGCTCTGCTCCGACACCGCCGAACTGTCCTACGTGGACGTCCGGGTGCCGGTGGAGAACCTGGTGGGCACCGAGAACAGCGGGTTCGCGCAGGTGGCCACCCAGTTCGTCACCGAGCGGCTTTCGCTGGCCGTGCAGGCGTACGCGCACGCCCAGCGGGCCCTCGACCTGACGCTGGACTGGTGCCGGCTGCGCGAGACGTTCGGCCGCCCGCTCGTTTCGCGGCAGGTCGTGCAGCACAAGCTCACCGAGATGGCGCGCAAGGTCGACGTCGCCCGGACCTACACCCGGCAGGCCGCGATCCGGCACGTCTCGGGCGAAGAGGTCATCGCCGAGGCCTGTTTCGCCAAGAACACCGCCGTCGAGGCCGCCGAATGGGTGGTCAACGAAGCCGTCCAGCTGCACGGCGGGCTCGGCTACATGCGCGAGGCCGAGGTGGAACGGCACTACCGCGACGTCCGGATCCTCGGCATCGGCGGCGGTACCAACGAGATCCTCACCGGCCTGGCCGCGAAGCGATTGGGATACACCTCGTGACTACCTTGAGGTCCACTGTGGACACGCGGGCCGCCGAGTTCGGCGCCAACCGCGAGGCGATGCTGGAGAAGCTCGCCGAGATCGGCACCGAACAGGCCAAGGCCGTGGCCGGTGGCGGCGAGAAGTACGTCGAGCGCCACCGCAAGCGCGGCAAGCTCCTGGCCCGCGAGCGGATCGAGCTGCTGCTCGACCAGGACTCGCCGTTCCTGGAGCTCTCGCCGCTGGCCGCGTGGGGCACCGACTACCGCGTCGGCGCGAGCCTGGTCACCGGCATCGGGGTCGTCGAAGGCGTCGAGTGCCTGATCTCGGCCAGCGACCCGACGGTCAAGGGCGGCGCGAGCAACCCCTGGACGACGAAGAAGTCCTTCCGGGCGGCGGACATCGCCGCGCAGAACCGGCTGCCGTCGATCAACCTCGTCGAGTCCGGCGGCGCGGACCTGCCCACGCAGAAGGAGATCTTCATCCCGGGCGGCCGGATCTTCCGCGACATCACGCGGGCTTCGGCCGCGGGCTGCCCGACGGTCGCGCTCGTCTTCGGCAATTCCACCGCGGGCGGCGCTTACCTGCCGGGCATGTCCGACTACGTCGTGATGGTCAAGGAACGCGCGAAGGTGTTCCTCGGCGGGCCGCCGCTGGTCAAGATGGCGACCGGCGAGGAGTCCGACGACGAGTCGCTCGGCGGCGCGGAGATGCACGCGCGGACGTCCGGCCTGGCCGACTACCTGGCCGTCGACGAGCAGGACGCGATCCGGCTCGGGCGGAACATCGTCAAGCGGCTCAACTGGACCAAGCAGGGGCCGACGCCGAAGCCGGACTACGCCGAGCCGCTGTACGACACCGAGGACCTGCTCGGCATCGTGCCGACCGACCTCAAGGTGCCCTTCGACCCGCGCGAGGTCATCGCCCGGGTCGTCGACGGCTCCGACTTCGACGAGTTCAAACCGCTGTACGGCTCTTCGCTGGTCACGGGCTGGGCGAGCATCCACGGCTACCCGGTCGGCGTCCTCGCCAACGCCCAGGGCGTGCTGTTCGGCGAGGAGTCGCAGAAGGCCGCGCAGTTCATCCAGCTGGCGAATCAGATCCACACGCCGCTGGTGTTCCTGCACAACACGACCGGGTACATGGTCGGCAAGGAGTACGAGCAGAGCGGCATCATCAAGCACGGCGCGATGATGATCAACGCCGTGTCGAACTCGAAGGTGCCGCACCTGTCCGTCCTCATGGGAGCTTCCTACGGCGCCGGGCACTACGGGATGTGCGGCCGGGCCTACGATCCCCGCTTCCTGTTCGCGTGGCCGAGCGCGAAGTCCGCGGTGATGGGCCCGGCGCAGCTGGCCGGCGTGCTGTCCATCGTGGCCCGCGCGGCGGCCGAAAGCCGCGGCCAGGAGTACAACGAGGAGCACGACAAGGCCATGCGCGCCATGGTGGAAGGCCAGATCGAGGCCGAGTCGATGCCGATGTTCCTCTCCGGCATGCTCTACGACGACGGCATCATCGACCCGCGCGACACCCGCACCGTGCTGGGGCTGAGCCTGTCCGCGATCCACAATGGACCAGTGAAGGGCGCCGAGGGCTTCGGCGTCTTCCGGATGTGAGTGAGCGATGATCCAGAACCTGCTGGTCGCCAACCGCGGCGAGATCGCCCGCCGCGTCTTCTCGAGCTGCCGCGACGCCGGGATCGGCACGGTCGCCGTGTTCTCCGACGCCGATGCCGCCGCCCCGCACGCCCTCGAAGCCGACGCGGCCGTCCGGCTGCCCGGCAACGCGCCGAGCGAGACGTACCTGCGCGCCGAGCTGCTGGTCAAGGCCGCGGCCGACACCGGCGCCGACGCCGTCCACCCGGGCTACGGCTTCCTGTCCGAGAACGCGGCCTTCGCGCGGGCTGTGCTCGACGCGGGTCTCACCTGGGTCGGGCCGCCGCCCGAAGCCATCGAGACCATGGGCTCCAAAGTGGAGTCGAAGCGGCTGATGGCCGCCGCCGGCGTGCCCGTGCTGTCCGAACTGGACCCGGCGTCGGTGACCGAAGCCGACTTGCCGTTGCTGGTCAAGGCGTCCGCCGGGGGTGGCGGGCGCGGGATGCGCGTGGTCCGCGAACTCGGTGAGCTGGCCGAGGCGGTGGAAGGCGCGAGCGCCGAGGCGGGGTCCGCGTTCGGCGACCCGACCGTCTTCTGCGAGCGGTACCTGGAGACCGGGCGGCACATCGAGGTCCAGGTCATGGCCGACCGGTTCGGCACGGTGTGGGCGGTGGGCGAGCGGGAGTGCTCGATCCAGCGCCGTCACCAGAAGGTCGTCGAAGAGGCACCTTCGCCGTTCGTCGACGACGCGATGCGTGCGGAGCTCTTCGACGCCGCGCGCAAGGCCGCCCAGGCGATCGACTACGTCGGCGCGGGCACGGTCGAGTTCCTCGCCGGGCCGGACGGGCGGTTCTACTTCCTCGAGATGAACACCCGGCTGCAGGTCGAGCACCCGGTCACCGAGAACGTCACGGGGCTGGATCTGGTCGCGCTGCAGCTGCGCGTCGCGGAAGGCGAGCGGCTTCCGGCCGAACCGCCCGCCACTCAGGGGCATTCGATCGAGGTCCGGCTCTACGCCGAGGATCCGGCGGCGGGCTGGCAGCCGCAGAGCGGCACCCTGCACACCCTGGACGTGCCCGAGGTGGACCGTGCGTTCACCCACGGTCCCGGGCTGCGCCTGGACTCCGGCTTCGAGAGCGGGTCCGTCGTCGGCGTGCACTACGACCCGATGCTGGCCAAGGTGATCACCTGGGCCCCGACCCGCGCCGAGGCCGCCCGCCGGCTCGCCAAGGCACTGGCGGCGGCGAAGATCCACGGCGTCGTCACCAACCGCGACCTGCTGGTGACCATCCTCCGGCACGAAGCCTTCCTGGCGGGGGAGACCGATACGGCGTTCTTCGACCGCCACGGCCTCGACACCCTGGCCGCTCCGCTGGCCACTGTGGACACCGAGCGCGTCTCGGCGCTGGCCGCGGCACTGGCGGACGCGGCGGGTAACCGGGCGTCGGCGACCACGCAGGGCCGGCTGCCCAGCGGCTGGCGCAACGTCCGCTCGGCCGGGCAGCGCAAGGTCTTCACGGTGGCCGACCGCGAATACGAGATCGTCTATTCGCTGACGCGGGACGGTCTGAAAGCGGACGGTTTCGAGGCCGAGCTGGTCACCGCCGAACCCGGCCGGGTCGTCCTGGACGTCGCCGGAGTGCGGCGCACCTTCGACGTCGCCCGCCACGACGGCGTGTCCTACGTGGACTCCGCGCTCGGCTCGGTCGCGCTGACGGCGGCGCCGCGGTTCGCCGACCCGGACGCCGCGCTGGCCGCCGGGTCGCTGGTGGCGCCGATGCCGGGCACCGTCGTCCGGCTGGCCGTGCAGGCCGGGGACCCGGTCAAGGCCGGCGATCCGCTGCTCTGGCTCGAGGCGATGAAGATGGAACACCGGATCGCCGCCCCCGCCGACGGCGTGGTGACGGAACTTCCGGTGACGGTCGGACAGCAGGTCGAAGTGGGCACGATCCTCGCGGTGGTAGGAGAAGAAGCATGAACGCGATGAACTTCATCGAGCCGGAGGAGCGGATCGCGCTTCGCAAGGCCGTCGCCGAACTGGGCACCAAGTACGGGCACGAGTACTACGCGCGCAAGGCGCGGGCGGACGAGAAGACCCACGAGCTGTGGGACGAGGCCGGCCGGCTGGGCTACCTCGGCGTCAACATCCCCGAGGAGTACGGCGGCGGGGGCGCGGGCATCGCCGACCTCGCCGCGGTGCTCGAAGAACTCGCCGCGGCGGGCTCGCCGCTGCTGCTCATGGTCGTCTCGCCGGCCATCTGCGGCACGGTGATCTCCCGGTTCGGCACCGACGAGCAGAAGAAGCAGTGGCTGCCCGGGATCGCCGACGGCAGCAAGCGGATGGTCTTCGCGATCACCGAACCCGACGCCGGGTCGAACTCGCACAAGATCACCACCACCGCCAAGCGCGACGGTGACGGCTGGGTCCTCAGTGGACGCAAGGTCTACATCTCCGGCGTCGACGAGGCCGACGCGGTGCTCGTCGTCGGGCGCATGGAGGACTCGAAGACCGGCAAGCTCAAGCCGGCGCTGTTCATCCTGCCGACCGGCACCGACGGCTTCGAGTACACGAAGATCCCGATGGACATCATCGCGCCGGAGAACCAGTTCTCGCTGTTCCTCGACGACGTCAAGCTCCCGGCCGAGGCGCTGGTCGGCGAAGAGGACGCGGCCATCGCGCAGCTGTTCGCGGGCCTCAACCCCGAACGCATCATGGGTGCGTCGTTCTCCCTCGGCATCGCGCGCTATGCGTTGAGCAAGGCCGTCGGCTACGCGAACCAGCGGCAGGTCTGGGGCACCCCGATCGGCTCCCACCAGGGCCTCGCGCACCCGCTGGCGGAGATCAAGATCGAGCTGGAGCTGGCGAAGCTGATGACGCAGAAGGCGGCGTCGCTCTACGACTCCGGCGACGACTTCGGCGCGGGGGAGTCGGCCAACATGGCCAAGTACGCCGCCGCCGAGGTCGCCATCCGCGCGACCGACCAGGCCG
Organism: Amycolatopsis sp. NPDC049159; assembly: GCF_040648295.1. NCBI lineage: Bacteria > Bacillati > Actinomycetota > Actinomycetes > Pseudonocardiales > Pseudonocardiaceae > Amycolatopsis > Amycolatopsis sp. NPDC049159. The sequence continues at coordinate 165,337 of NZ_JBEZDL010000009.1, read as the reverse complement.
TGCAGACCCACGGCGGCAACGGCCTCGCCACCGAATACGGCCTCGGCACCCTGGTCACGGCGGTGCGCCTGGGCCGGATCGCCCCGGTCAGCCGCGAGATGGTGCTCAACTTCGTCGGCCAGCACAGCCTCGGCCTGCCCAAGTCCTACTGACCCGAGGCGGCACTTTCACGTGAAAGTGCCGCTTCTTCACGGAGGTTTCACATGGCTGGATTGGACGGCAGGACGATCATCATGTCCGGCGGCAGCCGGGGGATCGGCGAAGCGATCGCGCTGCGGGCCGCGAAGGATGGCGCGAACGTGGCGCTGCTGGCCAAGACCGCCGAACCGCACCCGAAGCTGCCCGGCACGATCTACACGGCCGCGGAAGCGATCGAGAAGGCCGGCGGGCACGCCCTGCCGATCCTCGGCGACGTCCGCGACGACGAGGGTGTCGCGGCCGCCGTGGCGAAGACCGTCGAGCAGTTCGGCGGCATCGACGTCGTGGTGAACAACGCCAGCGCGATCGACCTGACGCCGACCGAGCAGGTCGGCATGAAGCGCTACGACCTGATGCAGGACATCAACGCGCGCGGCACGTTCCTGCTGTCCAAACTGGCCATTCCGCACCTGCGCGCTTCGGAGAACGCCCACATCCTGACGCTGTCGCCGCCGATCAGCCTCGACGAGAAGTGGTTCACCGCCGGGCACCTCGCGTACAGCATCGCGAAGTACTCGATGAGCCTGGTGACCGTCGGGCTGGCGGCGGAGCTGAAGGGCGACGGCGTCTCGGTCAACTCGCTGTGGCCGCGCACGACGATCGACACCGCGGCGATCCGCAACGTCGTCGGTGCGGAGCTGGCTTCGCGCAGCCGCACGCCGGAGATCATGGCCGACGCCGCGTACGCGATCCTGACGAAGCCGAGCGGCGAGGCCACCGGGAACTTCTTCCTGGACGACGAAGTGCTGCGCGCGGAGGGCGTCACCGACTTCGCGAAGTACCGCGCCGGCGACACCGCGGAGGAAGACCTGCAGCTCGACTTCTGGGTGGACCCGGCTTGACCGGCGTCCGCGAACCCCAGCAGGAACGCAGCCGCACCACGCGGCGGCGGCTGATCGAGGCCGCGCTCGACAGCTTCGGCGAGCGCGGCTGGCACGGCGTGACGGTGGCCGGGATCGCCGAGCGGGCGGGCGTTTCCCGCGGCGCGGCCCAGCACCACTTCCCGGCCCGCGAGGACCTCGTGGTGGCGGCGGTCGACCTGCTCGGCCAGTCCCAGATCGACGAGCTGCGCGCCCAGGCGGCGGACCTGCCGACCGGCGCGTCCCGGATCGAGCGCGTCGTCGAGATGGTGCTGAACCTCTACACCGGCCCGCTGTTCCGCGCGGCCCTGCAGCTGTGGGCGGTCGCGGCGACCGACGACGCGCTGCGCGAGGTGCTGGTACCCCTGGAGGCCCGGGTCGGCCGCGAGGCGCACCGCGTGACGGTCGAACTGCTGGGCGTCGACGAGTCCCGGCCCGGGGTGCGCGAGCTCGTCCAGGCCACTTTGGACCTGGGCCGCGGGCTCGGGCTGGCGAACCTGCTGACCGACGACACCAAGCGGCGCAAGCAGATCGTGCGCGAGTGGGCGCGGACGCTGGAGCTGCGGATCGCGGTCACCGGAAGCGCTTGAGGTCCTCGAGGGCGCCCGTGGTTTCGGGGTGCTCCGGTCCGAGCACGCGGCGCAGAACCGGGATCAACTCCTCGAGCGCCGCCACGGCTCCGGACGGGTCCCCGGTTTCGCCGCGCAGGGTGGCGTGGGTGTGGCGAGCCGTCAGCGTGGTGGGGTGCTCCGGCCCGAGGACGCGGTCCAGGTCCGGCAGGAGGTTCTCCAGTGCCGCCAGGGCTCCCGCCGGATCTCCCGCCCAGCTGCGGAAGCGCGCGAGGTTGTGCCGGGTGGTCAGCACGTTCGGGCTGCCCGGCCCGAACACGCGGCTCAGGTCCGGCAGCATCTCTTCGACGACGGCCGCCGCTCCCGCGGGATCCCCGGCTCTGGCCCGCAACGCGGCCAGGTGGTGCCGGCTGGTGAAGAGGGCGGGGTGGTCCGGGCCGAGAACGCGCTGCTGGTCCTGGAGCAACGTCTCGTAGGCGGCCACGGCCGGCGCCGGATCGCCGGCCAGGCCCCGGAACCACGTGAGGTGCTGGCGCGTGTCCAACGTGTCGGGGTGGTCGGGACCGAGTACGCGTTGCTGGTCCTGCAGCAGGAGTTCGAGCCGGGCGGTCGCTCCGGCCAGATCCCCCGACTCGGCCTGCAGCACGGCCGAAGCATCGCGGGTGGTCAAGGTGGCGGTGTGCTCCGGCCCGAACACCCGCTCCAGGTCCGGCAGGAGGCTCTCGTAGGCGGCCAGCCCGCCGGTGAGGTCCCCGGTGGCGGCCCGGAGCCGGGCCGCGGCGATGCGGGTGCTGAGGGTATCGGGGTGGTCCGGTCCGAGCGCGCGATGCCGATCCTGGGCCAGCCGCTCGACCTCGGCCAACCCGGACGGGTCGCCGGCGGCGTCCCGCATGACCGCGAGGTTCTGCCGGCTGGCCGAGGTGGCTTGGTGCTCGGCCCCGAGCACCCGCTCGAGGTCCGGCAGGAGGCTCTCGTACACCGCCACCGCCCCGGCGAAGTTCCCCGTCTCGCCCAGGTACCTGGCCAAGGTGCTGCGCGCGGTCAACGTCAGCTGGTGCGTCCGCCCGGGGACCCGGTCCAGATTCGCGAGGAGGGCGCTCAGCGCCTCGACAGCTCCGCGCGGATCGCCGGCGGCGCCCAGGGAAGCCGCCAGGTCGTAGCGTGCGATCGAAGTGTCGAGGTGCTGGGCGCCGAGCCGATCCGCCGCGGTGCGGCCGAGCTGCCGGAAGTACGTGATCGCCGGGCCGAGTTGCCCGTTCTCGCGGAGACTCCGTCCCGCCTGCAGGAGCACCACGTGGCACCCCCGGCGCCAGAGCTGCTGGGGGTCACCGGTGGCCTGCAACGCGAAAGTGCTGCGCCGCAACGCCTGCGCCAGCGTCCGGTCCGACTCGATCTCCGGCCACGCCTGCGTCAGCGCGTCCGCGGCGGCCCGCGTGATCCGCGCGAAGTCCTTGGGGCGCAGGTCGTCCCGGGCCGCGCGCTGCACCAGTGCGTGGACGCGGACCGCGTGCGGGTCGAGGCCGACGAGGTTCAGGCGGTGCAGGCAGCCCAGTGCGTCGCGGGCGTCTTCCGCGGTCGGGCGCCGGCGGGTCGTTTTGCGCAGGAAGTCCAGCGCGGCCGGCGCGGTGAGCACGGAATGGGGGATGCCGTGGGGATCGAGGACGCTCAGGAACCGCAGCAGCGGGCCGGCCAGGCCCGCGGGTTCGAGCCGGTCGGCGTGGGCGATCGACAACGCCCAGGTCGCCGTCACCGTGGCCTGGTGGTCGTCGGGCAGGACCGCCGCCAGCTTGCGTTCCCGGAACCGCTGACGGTACGCCGAACAGGGCAGCTCGCGGTCGAGGACGTACGCCGCGGCCTGGGCGAGCGCCAGCGGCAGGTGCCCGAGGTCGTCGGCCAGCCCGGCGACGTCGTCGGCCAGGTGCGGGCGGGCGGCGAGCTTGCGGTTCAGGTACGCCCGCGACTCCGCAGCGGTGAACTGGCCGACGTCGACGATCCGCCGCCGGTCGCCGGCGAGTGCGGCGTCGCGCCGCCGGGTCGTGAGGACCACCCGCCCGGCGGCCGGTGGCCAGAGGCCGTGCAGGTCCGCGGGGTGCTGCACGTCGTCGAGCACCAGCAGCCAGCGCTTCGGGGTCGAGGCGAGCCACTCCAGGAGACGGCGCGCGCCCTGCTCCGGGTCGGCGTCGTCGATGCCGGTGAGCGTCTTCGCCAGCTGCGCGTAGGCCGTCAGGATCGCGTCGCGGGACTCCGCGGTGATCCAGGCCAGGAGGTCGACTTCGCGGGCGGCCCACGCGCGTTCGGCGAAGTCCGCGGCCAGCTGCGTCTTCCCGACGCCGCCCAGTCCCGACAGCACCGTGATGGCGTCGAGCGTGACTTCGCGGTCTTGGAAGCCGTCCGCGCGGGCGGGGACCACGCCGGCCCGGTGCGGCCAGTGCACGCCCGTCGTCACCCCGCCGGGCCGGGCCGGGACTTCGACGGCGAGGGCCAGCGCGAACGCGGCGGCGTGCGCGGCCGCGGTCACTTCGGCGCCGTCGTCGCCGATGCCCCGGACGGTCAGCACCGGCAGGCCGTGGTTGAGGTGACCCGCTTTGGCGACGCCGGCGCTTTCCATTTCGATCGCGGCCGCGTCGTCGTAGGCGGTGCGCAGCCGGGCGGCCAGGGGAGCGGTGCGGGAGCCGAGCACGACTTCCCCGGCGGCGATCGGCCGGAAGTGCACCGGCGGCGGAGGTCCGGGGGAGTCCGGGAGCCAGCGCCCTTCGCGGGCGACGTGCCGGGCGATCTGGTCGAGCTCGTGCGGGATTTCCCAGGCCTGCGGCCGGTTCCGGAAGCCGTCGTCCTCGTCCTTGCCGCCGTGGTAGCCGTAGACCTTGGTCGCCACGACGACGTCGCCGGGGCCGAGGTCGTCGTGGAGCGCCCCGGCGATGCCGACGAACAGCAGCGCGCTGGGCGCGAAGGTCGCGATCGCGCGTTCGGTCAGGACGGCGGCGCCCTGGTTGCCCTGGCCGGTGAGCGCGAGCACGATCGTGGCCCCGCCGGCGGGTGGCACGCCCACCTCGAACCGCGTGCCCGACGGGTGCGCCGTGACGCGGCGGTCGCCCAGCACCGCCCGCACGGCCGCGTATTCCGTTTCGAGGGCGGTCAGCACCACGACCGTGGGGGTCACGGGAGCTCGGCGGCGAGGGCGAAGGCGAAGGCCGCCGCGTTCGCCGCCGCGACGGGCTGCCAGCCGGCCTGGTCGGCAGCGTGCTTGTGGCCGTCGGCCTTGTCGCTGATGCCCCGGACGGCGACCACGGGCAGGTTCCGGTTGAGGTGACCGGCCTTGGCGACGCCGGCGCTTTCCATCTCGATCGCGGCGGCGTCGTCGTAGTTCGTGCGCAGCTGCTCGGCCAGGGGAGTGGTGCGCGAGTTGAGCACGACCTCCCCGGCGGCGATCGGCCGGAAGTGCACCGACGGACGGCGCCCCTCCGGGAGCCAGTCCTCCTCGCGGGCGACGTGCCGGGCGATCTGGTCGAGCTCGTACGGGATCTCCCACGCCTGCGGCCGGGCGCGGAAGCCGGTGTCCTCGTCCTTGCCGCCGTGGTAGCCGTAGACCTTGGTGCCCACGACGACGTCGCCGGGCTCGAGGTCGTCGTGCAGGGCACCGGCGACGCCGACGAACAGCAGCGCCCGCGGGTCGTAGGTGGCGATCGCGCGTTCGGTGAGGATGGCCGCCGCCTGGTTGCCCTGGCCGGTCAGCGCGAGGACGGCCGAGCCCCGGCCGCGCGGCGGGCGGCCCACCTCGAACCGGGTGCCCGAGCGGTGGGTCTCCACCCGGCGCCCGGCCAGCAGCGCCCGCACGGCCGCGTACTCCACCTCCAGCGCGGTCAGCACCACGATCGTGGGTTCCGGAACGTCGTTCACGCGATCTCGCTTTCTGCGTCGTTCAGGTTGTGCCCGCGCAGGATCGGCGGGTGCAGGACCGTCGCCGGGCCACGCCGGTAGAGCGCGGCGGGCCGGCCGCCGTCCCGGGCCGTGCGGTCGCCGGTGGGCACCAGGAACCCGGTCACCCCCGTGATCTTGCGGTGGAAGTTGCGGTGGTCGAGCCGGTGGCCCCAGACGATTTCGTAGACGCGCCGCAGCTCGCTGATGGTGAACTCGGGCGCGCAGAACGCCGTGGCGAGCGTCGTGTACTCGAGCTTGCCGCGCGCCCGCTCCACCGCGTCGGCGATGATCGCCCGGTGGTCGAAGGCGACCGGCGCGTCCGTGCCCTCGACGTCGGCGACCGCTTCCCAGCGCGCGGCGCGCGCGTCCCCGCCCGCCGCCGGGATCGGCAGGTCGGGCACCAGCGCCAGGTAGCACACGGTCACCACCCTCCCCCGAGGATCACGGTCCGGCCCGCCGTAGGTCCGCAACTGTTCCAGATGCAGCCGATCGGCCGCCAGGCCGGTCTCTTCGGCCAGCTCGCGGGCGGCCGCGACGTCGATGTCCTCGTCCTCGGAGGCGATGAACCCGCCCGGGAGCGCGAGCTGCCCGCGGTAGGGCGCTTCCGCGCGCTCGACGAGCAGGATGTTCAGCCGCTCTTCGCGGACGGTGAGGATCGCGAGGTCGACGGCGACCGCGACCTTGGGGATCTGCCATGTCGTGTCCTGGGCCACGCCGCAAGCCTAGCTTCATGTCAGCTTGACGCAAAGTCGGCTCGGGTTCTAACCTGAGTGCACTTAATGTCGAAACGACGAAAAGGGTCCGCGATGTGTGTGCACCTACCGGTCTCGCTCGCCTGCAAGCTGGCCGCCGTCCTCCTGTTCGCGGGGCTGGTCAGCGGGTTCTGCCTCGCCTCGGCCTGGCAGGCGCCCACCGCCACCGCGAGCGGCTCGCCCGGGATGGCGGTGGGTCATGCCGCGCGCTGAGAAGCCCTTGGCGCCGGACGGCTCCGCGCTGACCGCGTTCGCGGCCGGCCTGCGGGCGCTGCGGGAGAACGCGGGGAACCCCTCCTACCGCGAACTGGCGCGCCGGGCGCACTTCTCCGCCACCACGCTGTCCGACGCCGCGGGCGGGCGCCGGCTGCCGAGCCTGGCGGTGACCCTGGCGTACGTCCGGGCCTGCGACGGTGACGCCGGCGAGTGGGAACGCCGCTGGCGCGCGACGGCGGCCGAGCTGACCACCCCGGCCCCGGCCGAAGCCACCGCTCCCTACCGCGGGCTCGACGCCTACGACCGCGAGGACGCCGGCCTGTTCTTCGGCCGGGACCGGCTCGTCGACACCCTGGTCGCCGCCGTCGCGGCCCACCGCTGCGTGGTCGTGACCGGTCCGTCGGGCGCCGGGAAGACGTCGCTCCTGCGCGCCGGCCTGCTGCCGCGCTTGAGCGGCGCGGTCGTCTTCACGACCGCGGGGGAGCGGCTGCCCGAGGGGGACGCGCTGGTCGTCGTCGACCAGTGCGAAGAGCTCTTCGCGCCCGGCCGCGACGACGACCGGGCGCGGTTCGCCGCCGCGCTGCGCACGGGCGGGCCGCGGGTCGTGCTCGCCGTGCGCGCGGACTTCGCGGACCGCTGCGCGGAACTGGCCGGCCCGCGCGAGACGCCGGCCCGCGTCGAGGTCGGGCCGATGACCGCCGACGAGCTGCGGCAGGCGATCACCGCCCCGGCCGCGCGCGCCCGCTGCCTGGTCGAGACGCCGCTGCTGACCACGGCCGTCGCCCTCGCCCACGGGCGGCCCGGCGCGCTGCCGTGGCTGTCGCACGCGCTGCTCGAGACGTGGCGGCGGCGCAGCGGCACCCGGCTGACCCTCGCCGGTTTCCAGGCGGCGGGGGAGTTCGGCGGACCGGCGGCCGGCGCGGCGGAGGCCGTGTTCGACGCGCTCGGGCCACCCGGGCGGGCCGTCGCCCGCGACCTGTTCCGCCGGCTCGCCGACCCCGGGGAAGGCGCCAGGGCCGTCAGCGCCGACGAACTCGACGACACCCCGCTCGCCGCCGGCGTCGTCGAGCGGTTCGTCCGGGCGCGGGTGCTCGTGCGCGACGCCCACCGGCTCCGGCCGGCCCACGAGACGCTGCTGGGTGCCTGGCCGCGCCTGGCCGCGTGGCTGGAAGAGGACGGCGCGGGGCGGCGCACCCACCGCGAACTCACCCAGGCGGCCGCCACCTGGCGCCGCCACCACCGGGACCCGAGCCTGCTCCTGCGCGGCGCTCACCTCGCGGCCGTTCGTGCGTGGGCCCGGCACCCGCGGCACCTCACCGTCCACGAGCGGGCTTATCTCGACGCCAGCACCGCCGCCGAGACGCGCCCCCGGCGCCGGGGATGGCTGGCCGCGCTGCTCGCGGCCCTGTGCGTCCTCTCCGCCGCGGCCGGGCTCGGCGGCCAGCCGGTCTGCGGTCCGGTCGCCCTGCCGCGCGCCGATCGTTGTCCGGACCTTTGTCGTCCGGCGGCCGCGGCCCCGGCGCCGGACAACGCCGAGGCCCTAGACCTGGGTTAGCAAGCCCGGTCCGCGGGGGGCGGACCGGAACGGAACGAGGGAGGAAACCATGAGAGCAGCAGCAGTGGTGGCCGCGGTGGCCGTGGCGGCGACGGTGGGGGTCGGCGCCGCCGGGCCGGCCGAGGCCGCGTGCCAGGCGCAGTACGCGTGCATGTACTCGAACTCCGATCTGGGCGGCTACAAGTTCGAGAACTTCAACAGCCAGGCCAACTGGGGGAGCCTGCGGTACGCCGGCACCAGCATCCCGCTGTGGGCGGGCGACGGCACGTACAACAACGTCAGCTCGATGGAGAACAAGGACACCAACTCGCCGATCGCCGTCTACTACAACTCCCAGTACCGGGGGTCGTGCTTCACGATCCGGTCGAGCGGCACGGTGCGGAACTTCGCGAACGTCCGGCTCTCCGGGGACAACCACGACGGCTGGGTGGCCAACGACGTGATGAACTCCCACCACTTCAACATCGCGTGCGGCACGTACTACGGGTGAGGGCGGCGCGGATCGCCGCGGCGGTCGCCGTCGCGGCGCTCGGGTGCGGCGTCGCCCTGTCGGCGGGCGACGCCGCGGAGCCCGGGCCGCCGCCGATCGGGCCGGTGCGGCCGGTGGTGTCGGGCGCGGACGTCGTGCTGCCGTTCGACGCCTACCGGCACCCCGCCGCCGAGGTCAACGTGATCGAGCGCGCCACCGCCGCGCTGGCGGGGAAGTGCCTGGCGCGCTTCGGGTACGACTGGACGCCGCCCTCGATCGACGCGGTCGACACGTCCCGGCCGGCGGCGGGGGGCCGCTACGGGATCGTGGACGCCGCCGAGGTCGCCCGCCTCGGCTACCACGCGGCGCAGCCGCCGGACCGCGCGGCGCGGGCGCAGCCCCCGCTGGACGTGCTGGTGGTCTACACCGGCAAGGGCACGTCGGAGGTGCGCGGCCGGCCGGTCCCCGAGGGCGGCTGCGTCGGGGAGGCCCGCCGCCGGCTCGAGGAGGGCGTGCCGGCGGCCTTGCCGGGGGAGGCGTTCGCGGAGCTCGACCGCGAGCTCTACCTGACGGCGCAGGCCGATCCGCGGGTTCAGGCGGCGATGGCCGGCTGGCGTGCCTGCATGGCGGAAGCGGGGGAGCGGTACGCCGACGTGTGGGCGGCCAACGACGACGTCCGGTGGAGCGGCCCCGCGCCGGCCCCGGCGGAGATCGCGGTCGCGAAGGCGGACCTGGCGTGCCGGACGCGGACCGCGTTGCCCGGGACGTGGCTGGCGGTGGAAACCGCCTACCAGCAGCGGGCGATCGCGGACCGGCGCGGCGAGTTCGACGCGCTGGCGCAGGCGCTGCGGGCGCGGCTGGCCAACGCCCGGCGGGCGCTGGAGCGGTGAAGGAGGGGGCGGGGACCGGGACACCGGACCCCGCCCCCTTCGGCGTGCCCGACCCGGCGGAACCGCACTGGCACCCGAAACGTCATAGTGCCGTAAGTAACACAATCAGCCCAACGGGCGAATGACTATGCGTAGTGGTTCCGAGGAGAAAGGCAGTCCGGTGTCCGGTTCAGGAGTCGAGCTCACCCACCGCGCCATGGCGATGCTGAGGGCGGTGGCGGCGGGACGCGCGCAGATGTCGTGCAGCTGCGAGCCCGACCTCTTCATCGACGGATTCGCCTGCTGCGATCAGATGACCGCGCACGCACTCGCCCACGGCGGCTACCTGCGGCCCGCCGCCGAAGCCGCCACCGGGCGCGTTCCGGCCGAGCTCACCGAGGCCGGCCGGGCCGCGCTGGAGATCGTCGTCGCCGCCTGAGCGACGTCACCGAGCGTCGCCGGTTCGCTCATCCGTTCCCGTCGGCGAGTTCCGCTTCGCGCCGGGTGAGCACGAGGGGAGCGCCCTCGGTGACGGCGATCGTGTGCTCGGAGTGGGCCGTGCGGGAACCGTCGGCCGAGCGGATCGTCCAGCCGTCGGGATCGAAGACGATCCGGTCGGTCGTGGCCGCGAACCACGGCTCCAGCGCGAGGGTCAGCCCCGGCCGCAGCTTCATCCCGCGCCCGGCCGTGCCCTGGTTGGGGACGTGCAGGTCCTCGTGCATGGTGCGGCCGATGCCGTGCCCGCCGAACTCGGTGTTGACCGGGTAGCCGTACTCGCGGGCCACCGCCCCGATCGCCGCCGAGATGTCGCCCAGCCGGTTGCCGGGGCGCGCCGCGTCGATCGCCGCTTCCAGTGCCACCTCCGTCGCCCGGATGATCCGCAGGTCCGCCTCGGCGGGGGTGCCGACGATCACCGTGCGTGCCGAGTCGGCCGCCCAGCCGTCGATGCTGACCGCGAGATCGGCCGTGACCACGTCACCGTCGCGCAGCACGTAGTCGTGCGGCAGGCCGTGCAGGACGGCGTCGTTGACCGACAGGCAGATGACGTTGCGGAACGGGCCCTCGCCGAAGGACGGCGCGTAGTCCCAGTAGCACGACTCGGCCCCGCGCCGCTTGATCATGCCGCGCGCGTGGTGCTCGAGGTCCATGAGGTTGACGCCCACGTCGGCGAGCCGGCCGACCTCGGTCAGGATCTCGGCGACGAAGCGCCCGGCGACGTGCATGCGGTCGACTTCCGCAGGCGTCTTCAGTTCGATCACGAAAACCTCGCGTTACCAGAGTCGGTATAGTTATACCGGAACGGTAGCACGTTTCCGGTATAGAAATACCAGTCGGGTCCGGAATGGGGACGAAAACCCGCCCGACCTGGCAGGCTTGGGCCATGGCGGAACCCCCACCACCGGTCGACGACGACGCGACGGTCTTCCTCCCCAGCGAGCTGCGCGGCCCGCATTGGCCGACCCGTGACCTCGACGTCTCGCACCGGCCCTACGACGAGTTCGCCACCCAGATCGTCGCGCGCCCGCCCGCGTCCCCGGTCAGCGCCGGGCGCGGCGAGGGCGCCGGGTCGTCGCTGGCCCGCTCGAGCGGGCGGATGGCGGTCGCGTCCGCGGTCAGCCGGGTCACCGGGTTCGTCGCCAAGCTGCTGCTGGCCGCCGTGGTCGGGACCGGGGTCGTCAACGACTCCTTCACCGTCGCGAACACGCTGCCCAACATCGTCTTCGAACTGCTCTTCGGCGGCGTGCTCGCCAGTGTCGTCGTGCCGCTGCTCGTGCGCTCCCACGACGACCCGGACGGCGGCCGCGCGTACACGCAGCGGCTGATCACGATGGCGCTGGTGCTGCTCACCGTCGGCACGGCGGTCGCGGTGGCGATCGCCCCGGTGTTCACCGCGCTCTACGTCGACAAATCGTCCGCGACCGCCAACCCGGGGCTGACCACGGCGCTCGCGTACCTGCTGCTGCCGCAGATCCTCTTCTACGGCCTCTTCGCGCTGCTGTCGGCGATCCTCAACGCGCAGAACGTCTTCGGCCCGCCGGCGTGGGCGCCCGTGCTCAACAACGTCGTCGTCACCGGCACGCTCGTGGTGTTCGCCGTGGTGCCCGGCGAGCTGGTCCTCGACCCGGCCCGGATGAGCGACCCGAAGCTGCTCGTGCTCGGCCTGGGCACCACGCTCGGCATCGTCGCGCAGGCCGTCGTGCTGATCCCGGCGTTGCTGCGCACCGGGTTCCGGTTCCGCTGGCGCTGGGGCTTCGACCCGCGGATCAAGGAGTTCGGCGGGCTCGCCGCGTGGATCCTCGGCTACGTCGTGGTGAGCCACGTCGGGTTCGTCGTCACCACCCGGGTGCTGACCGGCGGCACCAGCGGCGGGGTCACCGCCTACAGCTACGCGTCGCTGCTCTTCCAGCTGCCGTACGGGATCCTCGGCGTTTCGCTGCTGACCGCGCTGATGCCGCGGATGAGCCGCGCGGCCGCGGACGGTGACACGGGTTCGCTCGTCGGCGACCTTTCGCTCGCGTCCCGGATGTCCACGGTGCTCTTCGTGCCCATCTCGGCGGTGCTGGCCGTGGTCGGCACCCCGATCGGCATCGCGATCTTCACCTGGGGCCGCGGCACGCTCGAAGACGCCGAGCGGCTCGGCCAGACCCTCGCCGTCTCGGCCGTCGGGCTGCTGCCGTTCGCGCTGGTCATGTTGCAGCTGCGGGTGTTCTACGCGATGAAGGACGCCCGGACGCCGACGCTGATCATGCTCGTGATGACCGCGGTGAAGATCCCGCTGCTGCTGCTCTGCCGGGGATTGCTCGACGGCGAGCACATCGTCTACGGCGTGATGCTCGTCAACGGCGCCGGGTTCGTGGTCGGCGCCGTGCTCGGCCAGGTCTGGCTGTGGGTCCGGCTCGGGCACCTGCGCAGCAAGCGGTCGCTGCGGGTCGGCCTGATCGTGCTGGGGGTCAGCGCGCTCGGCGTCGGGGCGGCGGTGCTGGCCGGCTACGCCGTGCCCGGCTCGCTCGGCCCGATCCCCGCCGCGTGGGTGAAACTGCCGGTCCAGACCTTGCTCGGGATGGCCGTCCCGTTCGGGTTGCTGGCGCTGCTGAAGCTCCCGGAGTTCACCCCCGTGACCCGGCGCGTGGGCGCTCTCCTGCGGCGGTTCGCGCCTCGTTGACGACTACGGCCGGGAAGGCGATCCGGATGTCTCGGAACGATTACGAGACCGCTGCGATCAGCGCGTTTACAATTCCGGCGCGGCTTCCTACGATCCACCCGGTGCAGCTACGGGGCGGAGGTCGTGCATGACGCGCAGTGCGCGCAGGCGGCGGGATCGGGTCACGGTCGACGAACTGCTGCGGGCGGCGGGCGCGCGGCCGCGCAAACCCGGTTCGCGCTCGGCCGAAACGGCGGCGCGGCGCGGCACCGAGCCCGGGCCGCGCGGGTCGGGCGGCCGGTTCGCGCTGGCGGCGGCGGTCTTCGTCGTGCTGGGCGGGCTGGTGCTCGCGCTGGCGACGCGGCCGGAACCCGTGCCCGGGTCGACGCAGTTCCCGCAGCTGCAGCCGGCCACCGGCGCCCCGTCGTCGAGCGCGGTCGCCGCGCCGACGAGCACGACCACGCCGTCCCCGGTGGTGATGCACGCGCGCCGGACGCCGACCGCCACGCCGGCGCCGACCGTGACGGTGGAGCTGCCCCCGCCTTCGACGGCCACGGTCACCCTCCCGCCGCCGACGTACGACTGGGGCCGGTGCTCGCCCTACGGCTGCCGCCGCGACGGCACGCCGGTGCGCTGACGGCGCAGCAGCAGGTAGGTCCCGGCGGCGAGCACGAACCCGGCCGCGAACGTCAGATCACCGGTGCCGGGCACGGCTTCCGGGATCGGCGCGGTGTAGAGCGCCTGGTTCGCGAAGAGGCCGACGGAGACCACCAGGCCGACCAGGAACGCGGTGAACCCGGCGGCGTTGCGGTGGTTCTCGTCGGCGAGCAGCGCGCCGAAGTCGGTGCCGCGGCGCAGGTGGTGGTCGGCCAGCAGAACGCCGAGCCACGGGCCGATCCAGTAGGCGATGACCAGCAGGAAGTTCTCGTAGGCGTGCCCGGCGTCGCCGAGCCCGAGCCAGGCGAGCACGAACCCGACCGCGCCGAAGGCGAGCGCGACGGCCGCGCGGCGCCAGGCCGGCGGCAGCCGGACGCCGAGGGCGAGGAAGGCGAGCGCTCCCGAGTAGACGTTCAGGACGTTCGCCGCGACCGCGCCGAGCGTGATGGCCAGCAGCGTCGCCGCGGCGAGGAACCCGGGCAGGTGCCCGGTGAACGCCGTCGCCGGGTTGGCGTCGGCCGGGCCGCCGATGGTCGTCGACGCGGCGCCGGCGAGCATCAGCACGGTGGTGGACAGGAACAGCCCGAGCCCGGCGTAGCGGCCGATCGCGCGTTTCGACGCGGTCTTCGGCAGGTAGCGCGTGTAGTCGGCGGCGTAGGGGTTCCAGCCCGCGGTGTAGCCGAACGCGGTGCCGACGGTGAGCAGGAACCCGCCGACGCTCCCGGTGTTCGGCGTGGCGCCCGACTTCGTGAACACGACCACGCTCGCCGCGGCGAACACGACGGCGAGGACGGCGAAGACGTACTTTTCGTAGGCCTGCACGAGGTTGTGCCCGAAGAAGGCGATGACGATCTGCAGCGCGACGACGAGCACGAGGCAGGCGAGCACGGGCAGCCCGGTGAGACCGGCGAGGGCGAAGGCGCCGCTGACGCTGTTGACGGCGAACCACCCGATGCCCGCCATCACCGACATCAGCGCGGCGGGCAGGAGGTTGCCGCGGTAGCCGAACGCGGCCCGCCCGAGCACCATCTGCGGCACGCCGTAGCGCGGCCCGCGCGCGGACAGGACGCCGTGCGCGAGCGCGCCCAGCCCGTTCCCGACGACGGCGGCGAGCGCGGCCTGCCAGAACGTCAGCCCGAACGCCGTGACGGCGAGGACGCCGACGAAGACGGTGGCGAACTCGAGGTTGGGAGAGGCCCAGGTCCAGGCCAGTTGCCGCGGCGTCCCGTGCCGGTCGGCGTCGGCGACGGGCTCGACCCCGCCCGGCTCGACGGCCACCACCTTGTCGCCGTAGCCGGCGCTCTCGGTCCTCGTCATGGAAGGACGGTAAGCGGTGAAAGTTGCGGCGGTGTGACGGTTCCGGCCGCCGGACCGGCCGTGAATGCCACATTGACGGCCTTGGTGTCCGGGGGACCGGCAAAGTCGTCGGCGTGGTGGGCGGCCTGCCCGGCGTCGCGGGTCGTCATGAACGGGTCGTCATGACGTCCGGCGACAGGGCTCCGGCAAAGTCGCGTTGGTGCAGTTCGCAGCGTTGCACCGGACGTGGGGCGAGCGGGGTCACCGGCGGCAGGGTGGCCTGGCCGCGTGAATTTGCCGGGACCCCGGCCGTGATGTCGTGAACGACTCGTTCATGTCGTCTGGTGCGGTGAACGACTCGTTCATGACAGTGCGGGCCGCCGGACTTCGCGAGAGGCCCGATTCCCGGTGACCGGTACCCGCGAAGGCCCCCTCACCGGCCCCGATGCCGGTGAGAGGGCCTCCGACAGCCCCACTACGGGCCGGTGTCAGCCGGTGTAGCCGGCGACGATCTTGGTGAACGCGTACTTGTCCTGCGTGATGCCGCTGCATTCGCCGCCGCCGCTGCAGTCGCGGTTGGTGGCCCAGAACGTGAAGCGGGCCAGGTGGTGGCTCGTCGCGTAGCCGCGGATGGAGGTGAAGTTCGCGACCGTGACGGTCTCGCCCGCGTTGTCGGTCTTGCCGTTCATCGAGGAAAGGCCGCTGTGCCGGTAGGCGGTGTCGTCGTTCCAGCCGAACGTGGTCTTGAGCTGGTTCTTCAGCCCGTCGACCGCGGACTTCGTCAGGGCGGCCATGTCGCCGCCGCTGGAGAAGTCGAACGGCATGACCGACCAGACGTCGACGCCGGCGCCGATCGCCTTGGCCTGGTTGATCAGGCGCTTGCCCCACGAGTCGGGGCCGGTCGTGGTGGTGCCGATGGTGATGACGACCTTCAGGTCCGGGTTCTTCTGCTTGGTCAGCTTGACCGCGTTGAGGATGCGGTCCTGCACCGTGTTGTTCTGGAACTCGTCGGTGTTCTCGATGTCGAGGTCGATCGCCTTGAGGCCGTAGGCGTCGATCACCTTCTGGTACGCACCCGCGAGCGCCGAGGCCGACGTGCACTTCGAGCCCAGCTTGGTGCCGGACCAGCCGCCGAAGGAGGGGATCACGTCCCCGCCCGCGTTGCGGATGTTCTGGATCATCGTCTTGTCGGAGCCGGTCAGCGAACGGCTGCCGTCCCACTTCGGGTTGCAGGTGCCGTCCGACAGGACGAAGGCGAGGGTAAACGCTTTCACACCGGTCGCGGACATCGCCGCGGTCGGGCTGGTCTGCCCGCCCCACTGGTACAGGTACGGGGAAGCGAGCACCGGGTCCACCGCGGCCATGGCCTGCGGGGCGAGACCGACCGCCGTCGCCATCGCGGCTCCGGCCGCGAACGCGAGGGTCACCAGACGGCGCAGGGATTTCATAGGGGTCCTCCAAACGAGCAGGTTGGAGCACCTCCGGTTTGAGGCGGCGGGATCATCCCGGGAGGAGCGTTGTGTGCCACCCCACAGTGGACTAGACCAATGTTGTGTGTCAACCCTCCTTCGGCCGGAAAATGACGCACGGTGCGCGCGCGGCTCCCGAGCGTCGGCGGGTGTGAGATTCCCCTGAAGGCGGATCGACAGGGCCGGGCATTCCGGCTACTTTGCCGAAATGGTGGGGGATTCGGTCGCCGCCGGCGGAGGACGCCGCCCGGGCCGGTTCCTGCCCGCCGTCGTGCTGGCGCGCTGGGCGCTGTGGCGGCTGCCGCGCCGCGGTCAGGTGCTCTACCTCGTCGCGGTCGACGTCCTCGCCGTCGCCGCCGTCGCGCTCGCCGCCGTCCGGTTCCCGCCCCTGCCCGCGATGCTGGGGCCGTTCGCGCTGCTCCTGGGCGGGCTGCTGGTGTCCGCCGAGCTCGCGCGGCCGGTGGAGCGCCACCGCGAGGACACCCTGCTCGGCCCCGGCGTCGACACCCCGTGGATCTTCGCCGGCGTGCTGGTGCTCCGGCCCGGCCTCGCGGTCGCCCTGGTCGTGCTGTCGGCCGTGCACCAGTGGTTCCGGGTCCGCAGAAGACCCGTGTACCGGCAGGTGTTCGGTGCCGCGTCGACGGCGCTGGCCGGGCTCGTCGCGGGCGCGTTCCTCACCGCGACCGGCGTCCGGCCGCTGGGCGCGGTCCTCGACTCCCGCACCGTCCTCCTGCTGACCGCCGCCGTCCTGGTGTTCCTCGCGGTGAACGCCGCGCTCGTGACCGCCGCCGACGGCCCCCGCCGCCCGCGCGAAGCCGCGCCGGGCCACGCTTTCGACGCCGCGATGACCGCGTTCGGCCTGCCGCTGGCCTGGGCCACCGCGGCGGCCCCGCTCCTGGTGCCGGTGCTGGCCGGCGCCACGGTGGTGCTGCACCGCGGCGGCCTCGGCCTCGGCCGCCGCGACCACGTCACCCTCGACCCCGGCACCGGCGTGCTGACCGCGGCGTCGTGGCGCGGCGCCGCCGAAGCCCGGCTGGACCGCCTCGCCGGAGCCGGCCCCGGCCCGGCGGTGCTGCTGCTCGACCTCGACCACTTCCGCCGCCTCAACGACCGCTACGGCGCCCGCATCGGCGACGCGGTCCTGCGCGCGGTGGCCGACACCCTGCGCGACGAGGTCCGTTCGGCCGACCTGGTGGGCCGCTCCGGCGGCGAGGAGTTCGCGGTCCTGCTGGCCGGCGCCGGCCGCTTCGACGCGATGGCCATCGCCGAACGCATCCGCCTGCGCATCGCCTCGACCCTGGTGGCGCTGAAGTCCTCGGCCGACGGCCCCCAGTTCGTCGGTGTGACCACGTCGATCGGGGTCGCGGCGTGTGCGGCGGACGGTCGCTTGTCGGGTGCGCTGCTGGCGGCGGAGGCGGCGTTGCTGCGGGCGAAGGCGGCGGGGCGGAACCGGACGATCTGCGCCGACCCCGGCTCGTGAGTGTTCCGGGCGGTTCCCACCGCCCTGAACACCCACGACGACTCAGCCGACGGTGATCGCGGTCAGCTTCTCCCGCAGGTACTCCGCCGCGATCACCTCGGGGTACGTCCGCTTGCCCAGCGGCGGCGCGAGCGACGTGATCCGGGCGTCGTGGTCGGTCTCGTAGAAGAAGATCAGCGACACCAGGTCCTCGTCCGGGGCGGTGGCCGCCGGGGGGAGGACGCGGTGGCGCGTCGATCGCCAGCGGTCGCCGGTCCAGCGGGCCATCAGGTCGCCGATGTTGACCGTGAACGCGTCCGGGTGGAACGGCGCGTCTTCCCACTCGCCGTCGGCCGTGCAGACCTGCAGGCCGCCCACGCCGGCCTGGCGGTCGAGCACCGTCACCGTGCCGAAGTCGGTGTGCGGGCCGATCCGGAACTGGTCCGCCTCCGGCGCGCCGACGTGCGTCATCGGCGGGTACCAGTTGATGTTGAACGTGTACGTCGGGTGCGCCGTGTGCCGCGTGAAGTGGCTCTGGGCCAGGCCGAGCGCCGCGGCGAAGATCTCCAGCAGGTGGTCCGACAGCGCGCGCATCCGGCGCATGTACTCCGTCGCCGTCTCGGCGAAGCCGGCCACCTCGCCGGGCCAGACGTTGGGCTGGAACCAGAACCCGTCGATCTCGGCGACGCCCACGCCGTCGTCCGCGCCGGCGGAGTAGGACTCCTTGAGGTCCGGCGGGGTCTCGGTGCCCTCGGCGTAGCCGTTGGCCTCGACGCCGGGCGGCAGCCAGCCGCGCCCGCCGACCGTGACCGCGTAGCGCTGCTTGACGTCCTCGGGCAGCGCGAAGAACTCCCGCGCCAGCTCGCGCGTCCGGTGGCGCAGCTCGTCCGGCACGCCGTGCCCGGTGACCAGCAGGAAACCGGACTCCCGCAGCGCGTGGTCGATCTCGCCGGCCACGTCGGCGCGGCCTTCGGACGTCCCCCCGAACCACGGCGAAAGGTCCACGAGCGGAACGGATGACGGCATACCGGCTCCTCGCAACAGCACTGTCCTATTCGGACTTCTCGACCCCGATGTCCTCGAACCACAGGTCCGGGCGCGCGGCGATGAACTCGGTCATCAGCGCGGTGCAGGCGGGATCGTCGAGCACGGTGATTGCCACGCCGAGCCCGGCGAGCCAGTCGTGCCCGCCGTGGAACGTCGTGGCCTCGCCGATGACGACGCGCCCGATCCCGAACTGACGGACGAGACCGGAGCAGTACCAGCACGGCGACAGCGTCGTGACCATGATCGTGTCGCGGTAGTGCGGGCGCCGGCCGGCGTTGCGGAACGCCGCTGTCTCGGCGTGCGTCGACGGGTCGGCGTCCTGCACGCGCCGGTTGTGCCCGCGGCCCAGCAGGGTGCCCGCGGTGTCGAACAGCGCGGCCCCGATCGGCACGCCGCCTTCGGCCTTGCCCAGCTCGGCTTCCTCGCGGGCGACAGCGAGCAGGGCGTGCGGGTCGATCGGCATGCGTCACTCTTTCCGGCCGGGGCGGTGCCTGGCAAGTGTTTGACCGCACGGCTGCACCATCCGGCGGATCGAGGACCGGAACTGTCCTCGATGTCTGGCACACTGCGTGCCATGTACGGCACTTCGGAACGCCTGCTCCGGTTGCTCTCGCTGCTCCAGGCGCGGCGCGACTGGCCGGGCGCGGACCTCGCGTCGCGGCTCGACGTCGACGTCCGCACGATCCGCCGCGACGTCGAGCGGCTGCGTTCCCTCGGCTACCCGGTGCACGCGACGCCCGGGGTGGCCGGCGGCTACCGGCTCGGCGCGGGCGCCGCGCTGCCGCCGCTGCTGCTGGACGACGACGAAGCCGTCGCGGTCGCGGTCGGCCTGCGCACGGCGGCGAGCGGCACGGTCAGCGGCATCGAGGAGACGTCGGTGCGCGCGCTGGCGAAGCTGGAGCAGGTGCTGCCCGCCCGGCTGCGGCCGCGCGTGGGCGCCGTGGCCGCGGCGACGGTCTCGCTGCCCGGCGCCGGGCCGATGGTGGACGCGTCGGTGCTGACCGCGATCGCGGCCGCCTGCCGCGACCACGAGCGCCTGCGCTTCGGCTACGGCGACCGGTCCGGCGCGGAGACGGAACGCTCGGTCGAGCCGCTGCGCCTGGTCCACACCGGCCGGCGCTGGTACCTGGTCGCCTTCGACCTCGACCGCGCCGGCTGGCGCACCTTCCGGGTCGACCGGATCACCGGGGTGCCGGCGGCGAGCTTCCGCTTCACCCCGCGCGAACCCCCGGCCGAAGACCTCGCGGCGTACGTCTCGCAGCAGATCTCGATGGCGCCGTACCCGCACCAGCTCGTGCTGCGCGTGGCCGCCCCGGCCGACGTGCTCGCGCGCCGCATCCCGCCGACGTCCGGTGCCGTGGAGGCGATCGACGAGCACAGCTGCCGGGTGCGGACCGGGGCGAACACCCTCGACACGGTCCCGTACCACCTGGCGCAGTGGGGGTACGACTTCGTGGTGGAGGAGGCGCCGCCGGGGCTGGTGGAGCTGCTGCGCGAGGTGGCGGAGCGGTTCGCCCGCGCGGTCGGTTAGCCCGCTTCGACCCGGACGCGATCGCTTTCGCCGTCGGAGAGGAACGACGCCAGCTCACCGCCTTCCACCGTGACGGCGGCCCGGTCGGCTTTCGGCAAGCGCCCCAGTGGCTTCACGACCACCGTGCCGTCCGCCACCTGCCACGTCGCCGCCACGCGGCCGTCGACCAGCACCACCCGCTCGCCGGCCACCGAAAGCCCGCGGTGGGCGTCGTCGATGATCCGGCTCCGGTCGTCGTAGCCGAGGATCGCGTTGTCGAACGCGGGCAGGAACCGCACCGGCGCCGGGGTGTCCGGGTCCGGGCGCGGGGCGTCGGGCAGGTCCAGCAGCTCGCGCCCGCGTTCGTCGCGGAACACGACCAGCTCCTCGCGCACGGCCTTCACCGCCGCGGGCAGCCCGGCCAGGCCGCTCCACGCGCGCAGGTCGGCGGTCGCCGCGGGACCGTACGCCGCGAGGTAGCGCCGCACGAGCGCCTGCCCGGCCACGTCGTCCGGGGCGAGCGGGTCGACGTCGCGGCCCAGCCAGGCCGTCAGCGGCAGGTTCCGCACGCCGGCCTTGACGCGCCACAGCCCGCGCGGCGGCAGCTGGGCCACCGGGATGAGCGCGGCGACCAGCATTTCCCCGAGCGGCCGCGGCCCGGCGCCGGGCCAGCGTCCGGCGACCGCGCGGGCGAGGTCGCCCATCGAGCGCGGCTCGCCGTCGGCCAGCACGGCGCGGCCCGCCGCCGCGAGCTCGCCGAGGTCGACCCCGGCGAGCTCGCGGCGGTAGGTGCCCAGGACGCGCTGGCGCAGCATCGCGTCGAACCGCGTCCGCCACGCCAGCACGTCCTCGGCGGCGAGCAGGTGGACGGTGCGGCGCATCAGGTGCGTCCGCACCACGCGCCGCCCGGTCAGCAGCTCCGAAAGCGCCGCCGGGTCGAAGGCGCGCAGCCGCGACCACAACCCGGTGAACGGCTCCTGCGGCTCCTGCGCCTGCAGCCCACCGAGGTGGGCGACGGCGTCGTGCACCGGCAGTCCGGCGCGCTCGAGCAGCAGCTGACGGGCGAGCGTGGCGCGGTTGAGCGCCCGCGTGTCCAGGACGGTCACGTCGACTTCTGACCGTCCAGCGCCTCGCGGATGATGTCCGCGTGCCCGGCGTGCTGCGCGGTCTCGGTGATGACGTGCAGCAGCGCCCGCCGCGCGCTCCACGTCGTGCCCGGCTGGTTCCACGGCGCGTCGGGCAGCGGGTGCGTGACCGACAGGTCGGGCAGGCTGGTGATGATGTCCTCGCTGCGCTTGGCGACGTCTTCGTAGCGGGCCAGGATCCCGGCGAGGGTGTCGCCGGGCTGCATGGCGAACTCGTTCTGGTGGTCGATCGCCCACTGCGGGAACTCGCGAGCGGTGCCGGCCGCCATGTCGGCCCAGGTCACGCCCTCGGGGAGGTCGTAGCGCATCGCGGAGGGGCCTTCCAGGGCGAAGCGCAGCCAGTTTTCTTCCATGGAGGCGACGTGCTTGAGCAGGCCGCCCAGGCACAGCGCGCTGACGGTCGGCCGCGCGCCGGCCTGCTCGTCGGTGAGATCGCGCGCCGGGGTGGTGAGGGCGGCGCGGGCGGCCGCCAGTTCGGCGATGAGGTCGTTGCGTTCGGTGTCGTTCTGCACGAGGACCACTCTGGCAAGGGTAGCGGACAGGGTGTGTCCGCTATTCCTGGGAAGATCGGCGCATGCCGAAAACTTCCGGACGGCTGCTGGCTCTGCTGTCGCTCCTCCAGGCCCGCCGCGACTGGCCTGGTGCGCTGCTGGCGTCGCGGTTGGAGGTCAGCGAGCGCACGGTACGCCGCGACGTCGACCGCCTGCGAGAGCTCGGCTACCCGATCGCGGCGGTGAAGGGCCCGGACGGCGGGTACCGCCTCGACGCGGGTTCGCAGCTGCCGCCGTTGTTGTTCGACGACGACCAGGCGGTGGCCCTGGCAGTCGCCCTCCGGACGGCGAGTGGCGCGGGAATCGAGGAGGCGGCGGCGCGGGCGTTGAACACGGTCCGGCAGGTGATGCCGGCGCGGCTGCGCCATCGGGTGGACGCGCTGCGGGTGACGGCTGCGGACCGGGCCGGGCCGCGGGTGGACCCGTCGGTGCTGGCCGCGTTGAGTTCCGCGGTGCATGCCCGGGAGGTGCTGCGGTTCGACTACGTGAGCGGTGGGCGGGCGCGGGGGACTGGTGAGGTGCCGCGCGCCGACTCCGCGGTCGCCAGGGTTGCGGTGCCTGGCTCGAACTCTGCGGCCGGTGGGGCGCCCCGAGCCGGTGAAGTGCCTCGCTCGAACTCCGTGCCCGACGGAGCTCCCCGCGCCGGTGAGGTGCCCCGCTCGGACTCCGTGCCCGCTGGGCCGCCGCACCGCGAGGTGCCCCACGTCGACTCCGTGGCCGCCGACTCGCCGTCCCGGGGCGAGCCGCGCGTCGAACGTGTGCCCGCCGGGCCGCCGCGCCGGGTCGAGCCGCACCACGTCGTCACCTGGGGCGGCCGGTGGTACCTGGTGGCGTGGGACCTCGACCGCGCGGACTGGCGCACCTTCCGCGCCGACCGGATCACCCCGCGCGTGCCGGCCGGCCCGCGGTTCTCCCCGCGCGAGCTGCCCGGCGGCGACGTGGCGGCCTTCGTCGCGAGCCGCTTCACCGGCAAGGACCTGTCGGGGGACTGGCCGTGCCGTGGCGAAGTGCTCCTCGACCTGCCGGCGCACGTGGTGTCCGAGTACGCCCGCGACGGCGTCGTCGAGGAACTGGGCCCGGACCGCTGCCGCCTGGTGCTGGGTGCCTGGTCGTGGATCGGCCTGGCCGCGACGATCGGACGCTTCGACGCGGACATCGAGGTCGTCGGGCCACCCGAGCTCCGTGAAGCGTTTGCGCGCTTGGCACGTCGTTACACGGCCGCTGCTGACCGACCGCTCAGTCTGTGACTGGCGTCACGCCGAGCATCCGCAACACGAGCCCGCCGTACTCCTTGCCGAGCGCGGTGGGCGTCTGCCGGGCGCGCTCGCTGTACCAGCGGGCGACGTCGACGCCGAGCGAGAGCACTGCTCTCGCCGAGATGTGCGGGTCCGAAACGGTGAAAACGCCCTCTTCGACGCCGTCCGCGATCACCTTGCGCACGATCCGCTCGATCCGCCGCCGCAGTTCGGCGACGACTTCGAACTCCTGCTCGGGCAGTGCCTGCAGTTCGTACTGCACGACCCGCGCGACGGTGTGCCGCCGCGCGTGCCAGGCCACGAAGTCCTCCACGATCAGCCGGATCCGCTCGACGGGATCGGACACCTTCGCGACGACGTTCTCGACCAGCGCGAGGGTCTGCTCGTGCCCGTACCGGCTGATCGCGAAGAGCAGCGCGGCCTTCGAGGGAAAGTGCACGTAGAGCGCGGCGGGCGACATCCCGGCAGCCCCGGCGATGTCCCGCGTGGTGGTGGCGTGGTATCCCCGCTTGGCAAAGGCCTCCACCCCGGCGAGCATGAGCCGCCGAGCGGTCTCCGGCTGCACGTCCGGCCACAGTTCGGCCGAGAGCGACATCGTCATCCGGTGATCCTTCCAGAGAGCCCCACCGCAAGTGGCGGCCCCGACGGCCGGCCGGGACATGCCCATTGTAAGCAAGCGCTAACCTTCGGATCTGAGGGATGTAATCCGCAGAACGGGATGACCAGCCAGCGGGCCACGGCCCCGGTCAGTCGTGGCCGAGGTCCGCGGACAGTTCAGCCACGAGCTCACCGTGGGCCGCTGCGCTGCCGAGTCGCGTCGCAGGTGAACCCGGGCTGCGCACCCGGCCGCCGGCGACGCTCGTCTTCGACCACCCGAACCCGCGGGCGCTCACCAGCGCGTGACCGCACGACTCGCTGTCCGGCCCGGATGCCGCCCTGCTCGGCGACGGCCGGGTCGCCGACCTGCTCCGGGCACGCCCTGCGCTCACCGTGCCCGGGATCGACTGGCCGCCGGTCGTCGGCTCCGCCGCGGAGATCATCATCGGCGTCGAGGAATCCCACGCCCTCAACGAAAGCGTCGCACCCCTGGGAGGAGGGTGACGCCGGACCACCTCCGTCACTCCAGGTCGACGGAGGTGATCCGGTCCGTGTCCGCCGGCGCGGGGACGGGCACGCTGTGCACCACGCCCGCGGCGGCGGACGTCGGGCCGCCCGGGCGGGCCGGGCCAGGGCGGTACCGCCCGTAGAGCAGTCCGAGCGCGACGCCCGCCCCGGACACGATCGCCATGAGCAGCGCGGTCCGGGCCACGCCGTCGACGAGTGCGGCGCCCCGGTTCGCCCCCTCGATCGAGGCGGCGCCGCCGTAGATCGTCGCTGTCACGGCGGTGAGCAACGCGGCCCCGACGTACCGGGCCATGTTGGAGATCCCGGACGCCCCGCCGACGTCGTTGCCGGGTACGGAGGACGTCGCCGCGGCGGACGCGCATCCGTTGGAGAGCCCCATGCCAGCCGCGATGGCCACCAGCGGGAGGACGAACACCCCGTAGCCCCAGCTCTCTTCGAGGAACACCAGCGCCACGAAGCCGCCGGTCGTGATCGCGAACCCGAGGACGATCACGCTCCGGGAGCCGATCTTCTTCGCCAGGCTGCCGACGAAGGGCGCGATGAGAACGATGCCCGCCGCCGCGGGCAGCGTCGCCAGGCCCGCCTGGAGCGGGGACATCGCGAACGCCGCGGGGTCCTGGAAGAACAGGCTCATGACGTACATGAGGCCGTTGATGGCCCCGGCGACGATCAGGATCACCAGCGTCGAGCCGACCAGCACCTTGTTGCGCAGGAGCCGCAAGTCGACCAGCGGCGCCCGGACCCGGCGCTCGACGGCGGCGAAACCCCAGCCGGCGGCCGCGGAGACGATCAGGCACGTCCACGTGGGCGCGGACAGCCAGCCCCAGTCCGAGCCGCGGCTGAGCGCCAGCACCAACGGCACGAGGCAGGCGGCGACGAGCAGCATCCCGGCGAGGTCGAGGGACCGCGGCCGGGTCTCGTCGCGCGACTCCGGCACGGTGGCCAGGGTGAGCGGGATGCACGCGGCCGCGATCGCGGCGTCGATCCAGAAGAGGCCCTGCCACCCGGTCGTGTCGACGAGCAGGCCCCCGGCCAGTGGTCCGGCGGCGGCGCCGACCGCCGAGGCGGCGCCCCAGAGCGAGACGGCACGGACCTGAGCGGTTCCGCTCGCGGCGACCGAAAGCAGGCTGAGGCCGCAGGCCAGCAGCGTCGACCCGGCCGCACCCTGGATCGCCCGGCCCGCGATGACGGCGGCGCCGCTGCCCGCGAGCCCGACGACGACGCAGGAGAGCACGAAGAGCAGCAGCGCTCCCGAGAAGACCCGGCGCCGGCCGGCGATGTCGCCGAGCGCGCCGCCCGTGACGATCACGGCGGCGCCCACGAGCGAGTACCCGGTGACGGCCCACTGCAGCGTCGTGGCCGAGGCGCCGACGTCGTGGCTGATGGCGGGCAGCAGGATGGTCACCGCCGAGGTGTTCGCGTTCACGACGAGCGCCGAAATGCAGGTGACAGCCAGTACTGCACCGCCGGCCGGTGCCGGCGACGTCGATTCGGAAGCCATGCCGGCATGGTTGCCGCGGGATCGCCGGACCGCGTCACCTGTGCGGGGTGAGCCCGCCGGGCAGCCTGCAGCCGAGCGCCGCTCGCGCCTGCTCCGGTTCGCCGAACGAGCAGACGGTCGGCCGCCGGCCCTCCGGGGACGAAGCGGGGGTCATCCACCACGGGTGACGACGCGGGGGCGCCCGGCCCGCAAGGTGGGCGGCGGAGGTGCGGTGATGGCGGATCGGGCGGACGGGCGGCCGTCGGTCGGCCGGCGGGTGGGTGCGGGGATCTCTTCGGTGGCGCTGTTCGCGGCGTTCGCCGTGGTGTCCGGCGCCCTGATCCGCCATCCGGTGCACCTGGTGCTCGCGGTGCTCCTGCTCGGGGGCGTGCTCGGCGGGGGCTGGGCGGCACTGGTGCGCCGGAGCTTCCCGCAGGTGGCCGCGGCGGCGCTCGGGGGCGTCGCCGCGGTCCTGCTCGTACTGCGGCCCGGTGTGCACGTCTACGCCTTGATGGCGACCGCGGCCGCGCTCGCCTGGGTGTCGCTCGCGATCGCCGGGGCCGTGCTGGGCCAAGACCTCCCGCAGCCACCCGGAACCTGCCGCGCCGAACCGGCGCGGACCGGGGTGCTCCTGCTCAACCGCGACCTTCGGTGCCGATGCCGCGCCGCTGCACGATTCCGGCGACATCGATGCCGACCTCGCCGGCTTCCTCGAAGCCCTCGCCGCCGCGACCGCGAGCCCGCAGGGCCGGGCTCTGCTGACCGTGGTGGCCTCGGCCCGGGAAGACCCCGAGTTGCGGGCCGTCGTCGACGAGGTCTTCGAACGGCGTCTCGGTGCGCTCGACCGCCGGCTGCAGGTGGCGATCGAGCGTGGTGAGCTGCCCCCGGTCGAGAGCTCCTTCGTCGCCGAGTTGCTCGCCGGGCCGGTCCAGCTGTTCGTTACCCGAGGGGCCCGTGCGTTCACCCCTGCCGACGCCGTCCGGGTGACCGGCGTCGTGCTCGCCGGCATCCGGGCCACCCACAGCACCTGACACCGGCCGTCCTGGCGCCGGACCCGGTGATGCTGCTCGCGACGCCCACCTGGTCAAAAGCGCTCCGAACGTCATCCCGCCTGCTAAGGGTCATCGAGCGCGGTTCGCGACCGGATGGTCGCCGCGCGATCCTGAAAGGACTCCGGATGCTCACCCGCTACGAACTGACCTCGCACGGGCTCACCCTGCGCCAGCTGTGATCCGGGTGCCGTCGTCCGCTCGTCGGCGTGAGCGGACATCAGGGCTACGAGCAACCCAGTAACTCCATGACGATTCCAACTCAGCAGCCTGATGACGACCGCTCAGCGGTATGAGAGTGCGTCCGGCAACGGTGGGAGCGAGGATTTGGACTCGGCCGGCCGCCAAACCCGGCGCGCACATGGGGGCTGCGGGTCGCGATCGGCGGCCGAAGTCAGCGGCCGGGCCGCGGGGGAGGTTCGCTCAGGCGTACCGGGTCGGCCTGGGAAACGGGGCGGTCATCGAGGCGGAGAGTACCGCTTCGAAGTCGGGCGGTGGTGTCCATGATGGCCCTGCGGCCGGAATGGGCTCGCCGCGCGCGGCTTGGCACAGCGAGTACTGCGCGAACGTGACGAGGGCGTGAGTTTCCGGGCCGGGATCGCGTAGCTGCCGCAGCGCGGTGCGGTACCGCTCGGCGAGTCCGGCGTCCTTGACGAGGTGCAGCAGCGGGTCGTCGCCGTCGGGCAGCCTCGCCTCACGCGTGAAGCTCGTCAGCCGGCGCAGCATGAACACCGCGACGGCTTCGCCGGTGAGCTGGTCGGTGATCTCCTGGACGTCGTCGGGATCGTAGACGTCGATCGCTTGGGTGTTCCCGTTCATGGCGGCGGCCCGGGGCACGAAGGCATCGCATCGGACGCCGAGTTCGTCCGCGATCACGGGCACGTCGTCGGCGGGGACTTCCCACACCGCGGCGACTTGCGTGCGCCGCCACCAGCGGTCGCGGGTGGGATTGACGCGGTCGACGACCTTCCGGTGTTCGACCTCCACGCCGGGCAGGCTGCTCAGCCACTCCGCCAGGGTCCGGGCGTCCACGTCGATCCGCTCGGCGCCCCGGACGGTCTCGTCCGCCGTGCGGACCTCCACTTCGACACCGGCGGGTTCGGCGAGCTTCACGTGTTCGATGACGGCGACCGACCGCAACGCACTGGTTCGCGTCGCCCCGGACAGCCGTTTGACGAGCACCCGCGCCGGGGTCAGCTCGATCCACCGCGCGTCGGAACGCAGGCTCCACGGCATGGCGACCGACAGCACCAGACCGAGCGCAGCGAGGCCGCCGCCGAGCACCAGGGCGGTGTGCCCCATCGTGGTCCACCCGAAGAAGACGGCTACCACGGGCAGGACCACGAAGGCGAGCAGCGGGCCGGCCACCGCGAACGGGATGGCCAGGCTGCCGGCCCACGTCTTGGTCAGCAGGCGCGTGACGCGCGGCACGAACACCAGCCGCACCGCTCCGGACGACGTCGTCACCACCGGGCGCAGCTCCTCGGGAACGGCTGAGGAAACGTCCACCGGCATCTCCCTCGATCGGGGCCACGGGTCGCCAGATTACCTCGATCAGCCCGGTCCGTTGCCGAATTCCGGGTGCAGGTAACGGCTCCGTCAGTACAAGACGTGACGCGCGCCGAGTCGGTCGCGGGGAACGTGGCCTTGCTCGGGCTGCGGCGCCATTCCGGTCGCAGCGTCGCCCGCGTTCGCCTGCTGCGCCCCACGGTGGCGCTCGACCTGGCCTGCGGCTCGGCGAGCTGCTGTGCACCTGGGCGCCGCCGGCTGGACGGCCCATCCCGATGACGAACCTCGCTCTGATGGACCGCTGACACCAGCGGCCGGGTGAGTCCCGATGTTATTCGCTGGCCGCAGGACGGGCGTCGGCTCACACTGGCGGACGATGACCGACGACACGGACGCTGAGAACGACCACTGGTACTACGCGCCCGCCAAGACGTTGCGGGGAGCTCTGCAACGCGGCTGTGGTGCGGCCGGCGCATGGGTTGCGGCTCATCCGGTCGCACCGGAACTCGTGGTGGACTGCGTGCGCCGGGACTACCGGTGGGACCGGCAGGTCGACGAGCGGACGGTGTATCTCGTCCGGCTGGTCCTCGACGTCGAGTTGTCCATCGACCCCATCGTCGACCAGCTCTGGCGAGCTGGGCGGAACACCGGCTACGACGGCAACCGGTTCGGCCAGAGCGTCGAGGTACTGGCTGCCCTTGCCCGGACGGGCGTTACCGCGGCGGTGGACGCTTTGCGCCAGTACGTGTGTGAGGGTGAACGGTGGGTCGAGGTCCTGCAGGCCGTGGCCGGCCACTGGCCCGGCGAATGGTGGGACGACCTCGCTCCGATCGTTGCCGGCCGTGCGGCGAACGCCTCGCCGGAGGACGTCTTCCCCGGTCGGGAACCATGGTCGAGGTGGGCGGGCAGCGACCGCCGGATCGACGTTCTGATCCAGCGGGACCGACCGCCGGTCGACTGGCGGTGCCCGAGTCTGCCCCATCGAGGCGCTCCGGTCTCCGGGTTGCTCAGCCTGCTCGCGGATCCGGATGCTCCCTCCGAGACGCTCTCGGCGGTGCTGCACGAGTTCGCGCGGCACCGCGATCCGGAGCGGCGGTTGCTCGACGTCGCCGACCAGTTGGCCGCCCGCCCGGACGCCCGGGCGATCGGATTGGTCCACGCGCTCACGAAACTGGGTCCGCAGACCGTGAGGCATGCTCGCCAATGGGCCCGCAGCCCGTCCCATCCACTGTGGTGGAGAGCGGTGGTAATGCTTACCGAACACGGTGATGCTGCCGACGTTCCCGCACTACTGGACGCCCTCGACCGGCTGGACAGTGACAAAGACGAATGGTGTGGCTACGACGACCTGGCTCGCGGGTTCGCACGCTGGGGTGTCACGGAGTCCGCCCCACGGCTTCGCTCGTTGTGGCGCCAGAGTCCGCACTCTTACGAACGGACCGCCTATGTGAACGCGTTGCTGACTCTGGATCCTGACAGCACAAGGCAATGGCTGCCCGATGCGCTCGCAGACTGCGAGGGCGGCGTCCGGGTGCTGGCCGCACGACACGCGCCGCTCACCGGCGAGGTCCGCCGACAGCTCGGCCGGCTGCGTGATTCCCCCATCGAGAACACGGACGTGCGAGAGTCCGCCGCCGAGCGGCTCGCCTCGGCGTAGGCGATCACGACGGTACGACCGATGGAAAGAGTGCTCGATGCGGCGCCAGTCGGTTTCGGCGTCGCGAGAAGGGCGTTGGGAAGCCAGTCCGTTCTCGTCCAGTGCGTTGGAGATGTGGAGGTCGCAGCTACCTTCTCCACCGTCGCGTCCGCGA
Source organism: Amycolatopsis sp. NPDC049159 (assembly GCF_040648295.1). Lineage (NCBI taxonomy): Bacteria > Bacillati > Actinomycetota > Actinomycetes > Pseudonocardiales > Pseudonocardiaceae > Amycolatopsis > Amycolatopsis sp. NPDC049159. The sequence continues at coordinate 135,425 of NZ_JBEZDL010000009.1, read as the reverse complement.
TCATCGCGAGTACGGGATGCGCCGCCTGCCGCTATTCCAGCGGCCACTCGACCCAGGCCCTCGGTGTGACCGTCACGTCGATGGTGTTCCACGTGAGGGAGAGGTCGTCGAACTTCTCCCGGCACACTTCGAGCCGCGGTCCGTGATCAAGGCATGGCCATCCCCGCACTTCCCGGAGTTCGAGCTCTCCGCGTGCTCCCGGCTGGCGGGAGCACTTCTCTGCGAGGTGTGCTTCCCGGCGGAGCTCGCCACACGAGCGGCTGAGCAGGCTCAGACCACGACCGCGCACCGGCCCGGACGTCACTGTTCGGCCATCGCGGCCGTAAGCGAACCTCGTGCCGCTCGGCGGGCGGGGACCACGGCGGCCAGCGGTGCCGCGATTATTGCCGCACCCAGTAGTACTCCGAGCCTGGCCCAGGGCAGGGTGAACAGCACCGGCTCACCGCCGCCGGAAGTCACGCGCCCGACCAGCCAGGCGGAGCCGATGCCGAGCAGCAGACCGCATCCGGCGCCGAGCAGCGCGATGAACACCGACTCCACGGTGAGTGTGGCGCGGAGACCTCCTCTGGTCAGCCCGAGCGCGCGGAGCAGGGCCGATTCGCGGGTCCGTTCCAGGACGGACAGCGAAAGCGTGTTGGCGATACCGGCGAACGCGATCAGCACGGCCAGCGCGGTGAGCGCCCACAGCAGGTTCAGGGTGCTCCGCAGCGGCACGGACATCTTTTCCTTGATGTCGGCGGCGCTGTCGAGCTCGGCGAGCGGCGCGGCCGAAAGCGCGCGTTCCAGCGCGGGCCGGACCTGGTCCGCTTCGGTGCCTGCGGCGAGTTTCACCAGAACACTGCTGTCGTAGCTGTGGTCGTCGAGGGCGATCGCGGGTGCCTGCGCGAGGTCGACCATGGCGAGTCCGAGGCCGGCGCCCGGGGCGTCGAGGCTGTCGTAGACCGCGACGACCCGCAGCGGGACCGGGTTGGTGCGGGACCCGGCCTTGACGACGTCGCCGACCGCGAGCCCGGTCTCCTTCGCGACTTGCTCGTGGATGGCCAGTTCACCCGGGCCCAGCCGGTCGAGCCGGCCGGAAAGCACTGCGGGCCGCAGCAGCGTGCCGACCGCGTCGCCGCGCACGGCCGTCATGCCCCAGGACCCGTGCGTTCCCAGGCTGCCGGAGAACGAATGCCGGGGTGCGGCCGCCTCGACGCCGGGCACGGTGGCGAGAGTCTCCGCGAGCGCGAGCGGCAACGGCTGGGTGGTCACCACCGACCTGACGGCGAAGTCGGCCTTCACCTGCTGGTCGAAGCCCGTGCTACGGCCCGCTTCGACGCCGGCCATGACCGTGGTCGCGAGCGTGACGACGGCGAGCCCGATGGTCAGCGCCGCCGCACTGGCCGCAGTACGTTTCGGGTTTCGGGCGGCGTTGAGCGCGGCCAGCTTCGCGGGCCTGCCGAGCACCGGGGCGCAAACCGCGCCGAGCGCGCGCATGACAGGTCCGGCGAGCAGCGGGCCCGAGGTCAGCGCCGCGGCCAGCAACGCGACCATCGCGACGACGGCGAGCGCGGCGCCCACCTCGACGTCCACGCTCAGCGCCAGCACCGCCGCGCCGAGGCCCACCACCAGCAGCGCGAGCGCGATCACCGCCCGGAGCCATCCGGTGCGGGCCGGCTTGCCTTCGACCGGCGTCCGCAACGCTTCGACAGGGGCGACGCGCGTCGCGGCGCGGGCCGGGAGCGCCGCCGCGAGCACGGTCACGAGCACCCCGACCGCGAGAGAAGCGACGACGGTCCGGGTCGCGAGGGAGACGTGCACGGTCGTCTCGCCGCCGTTGAGCGCGCCTACGATCACCTGCAACACGGCGGCGATGCCGAGGCCACCGAACAGCCCGGCGACCGACGCGAGGACGCCCACCACCGCGGCCTCGGTGAGCACCGAGGCGAACACCTGCCGTTTCCCGGCTCCGACGCAGCGCAGCAGCGCCAGTTCCTTCGTCCGCTGGGCAACGAGGATCGTGAAGGAGTTGGCGATGACCATCGCGGCGACGATCATCGCGAGGACAGCGAACGCGGTGAGGAACTTCGTCAGGCTGGTGTCCGGGGCGATTTCGCTCAGCAGCCGTGCGGCGGCCTCGTCACCGGTCATCACGGTGATGCCCTTGCCGCCGACGACGCGGGTGAGATCGGCGACGAGCCTTTCGGGGGAGGTGCCCGGCGTCGCGCGCACCGCGATCTGGCCGAACGCCGCCTGTGGCCGCACCTGACGCAGTGCCCCGGTCCGCAGCACCAGGTCGGCTCCGCGCAAGCTGGAGTCGGATGCCCGGTCGAACGTGCCGACCAGGGTGAAGGAGTGCTCGCGGCCGTCTTGGCCGAAGACGGTCACGCGCTGCCCCAGCGCGTAGCCCGAAGCCGTTCCCCGCGCCATCGCGATTTCGCTGTCGCTACCGGGAAAACGGCCCTCGACCAGGTCGAAGGGACGCAATGCCGCGTCGGTGGGCAGGTTGACGGCGGCCGCGTCCCTCGGGAAGCCGTCGAGACCACGCAGCGGGGCGCTCACCGAGGTACGGCCTTCCGCCGCGGCGACACCGGGCACGCGGCGGACGTTCTCCAAGAACCGGTCGTCGAGATCGGGCCCACCGCGGCCGTTGCCGATCGACGCGTCCACCCGGCGGGTTTCGGCTGCCACGACGTCCCGCACCCCGGCGTGGACGGAGTCGGAAAGGACGAACGACCCGGCGACGAAGGCCACGCCGAGCGCGATGGCCACCGCGGACAGCAGCAGCCGCAGGGGACGGGCCTTCAGCCCGGCGATGACGGTTCGCAGCATCACGCCCCCAAACCGGTCAGCGCCGCCAGAACCGTGTCGGCGGTGGGACGCGCGAGGTGCCGGACGATGCGCCCGTCAGCGAGGAGTACGCCGTGGTCGGCGTACGACGCGGCGACGGGATCGTGCGTCACCATCACCACGGTCTGGTCCAGGTCGCGGACGGAGGTGCGCAGGAAGCCGAGCAGTTCGGCGCCGGTCCGGGAGTCGAGACTGCCCGTGGGCTCATCGGCGAAGACGACGTCCGGTTTGCCCACGAGTGCGCGGGCGCAAGCGACCCGCTGCTGCTGGCCGCCCGAAAGTTCCGCAGGCTTGTGCTTCAGGCGCGATCCCAGGCCGAGTGCGTCGACGACGGTGGTGAACCACGTCCGGTCCGGCCGTCGGCCCGCGAGCGAAAGGCCGAGCAGGATGTTCTCCTCGGCGCTCATGGTCGGCAGCAAGTTGAACGACTGGAACACGAACCCGACCCGGTCCCGCCGTACCTTGGTCAACGCGGCATCGGACAGGCCGACGAGATCCGACTGCCCGATTCGGACGCTTCCGGAGTCCACTGTGTCCAGACCGGCGAGGCAGTGCATGAGCGTCGACTTGCCCGAACCGGATGGCCCCATGATGGCGGTGAACTGACGGGCCGGGAAGTCGACGGACACGTGGTCCAGCGCCCGTACCGCCGCGTCACCGCGGCCGTAGACCTTGCTGACGTCCTTCATGCCGGCCGCGATGTGGTTGTCCGCGTCGTTCTCGCGCATTGTTCCCCTTGATCCCTGATGCTGACGTTCACGCCTCGTCGAGCATCGCGGGAAACGGCTGAGCGACTCCTGAAGCACTCTGAAGAACGCTTCAGGTACCGCGCCGCGGATATGGGAGGATCGCGGTATGCGGGTGCTCGTGGTGGAAGACGAAATGCGGCTGGCCGAGGCCCTCCAATGGGGACTGGAAGCCGACGGACACGCGGTCGATCTCGCCACCGACGGGGAAGAGGGGCTCGAACTCGCGCAACTGCACCCGTACCAGGTGATCGTGCTGGACATCATGCTGCCGAAGGTCAACGGCTACCGCGTCTGCGCGACGCTGCGGGAACGCGGCGTGACGACCCCGATCCTCATGCTCACCGCGAAGAACGGCGAATACGACGAAGCCGAGGCGCTCGACACCGGCGCCGACGACTTCCTGAGCAAGCCGTTTTCGTACGTGGTGCTCACGGCGCGGCTGCGCGCGCTCACCCGCCGCGGTGCGGCGGGTGCGTCCGCGACGCTTGCGTTCGGCGATCTGGTGCTCGACCCGGCGAAGCGGACGTGCCACCGGGCCGGGCAGCCGGTGTCGCTGACGACCAAAGAGTTCGCGGTGCTGGAATGCCTGCTCGGGCACGGCGGACAGGTGGCGGCGAAACGCGAGATCCTGGAACAGGTGTGGGATATGGCCTATCAGGGCGACCCGAACATCGTCGAGGTCTACGTGAGCGCGCTGCGCCGGAAGCTGGACGCGCCGTTCGGCCGCCGCACCATCGCCACGGTGCGGGGCGTCGGCTACCGGCTGGTGAACGATGCGTAGGTGGTGGCCGGTGTCAGTCCGGCGAAGCACCGCGCTGACCGCCGCGTTGCTCTGTCTGGTCGTGTTCACGCTGGCGTGGCTGGGTATGCGCGCGTTCGTGAGCACGCGGCTGACCGGCAACGCCGTGAACGCGACGCGGACCGAACTGGCGGGGATGGCCGACGCCTACCGGGCCGCCGCTCTCGGCGGTGGACGGGCTGCGCTTGCCTCGAGCACCGGCTCCGGCGACGCGATGTTCGAGGTGGTCTCGGACACCGGGGAGGTGGTGGTGCGCAGCAGCAACCTGAACGACCTGGATCCCGGGCGAATCCCGCTGCCGCCCGCCCCGGCCGGGGCGCCGCCGGGCTGGACGACCACTGCGAGCGCCACACTGCGATCCACCGTCCATCCACAGTGGCGTGAGTACCGCACCTACACCGTGCTGGGCAACGTTGTCGACAACGTGGCGGCCGATCTGGTGGAGCCATTCGGCCGCCAGGGGTACACAATGGACGCCGGGCTGGCCGGCGCGAGCCGAGACGCGGCGAAGCACTATCGGCTCACCCTGTACCGGTTCGTGCTGCCGTGGGACACGCTCCGCGCGGTGACCGCGTTCGACGAAATGCTGCAGGTCTTCATCCCGCTCGCGGTTGTGGTCACGGCGCTGGTCGCGTGGTTCGCGGCCGGGCGCGCGCTGCGGCCGGTGGAGGCGATCCGCCGGGAACTGGCCGAGGTCACCGTGCACCAGTACGACCGGCGTGTGCCGGTACCGCTTACGCGTGACGAGATCGCGCGGCTGGCGCGGACCACGAACACGACCCTCGACCGGCTGCAGCGGGCACACGACCAGCAGGAGCGGTTCGTCGCCGACGCGAGCCACGAACTGCGCAGCCCGCTGGCGAACGTGCGAGCCGGGCTCGAGGTCGCGCTCGCGCATCCGGACCGGGCGGACTGGCCGTCGGTGGCCCGCCGGTCGCTGGTCGACGTCCAGCGCCTGCAACGCATCACGGCGGATCTGCTGCAGCTCGCCGTCGACCCGGCCGAGGCTCCGCGGCCGTCCGAGGTGGTCGATCTCGCCGACGTGGTCCGGGAGCAGGTGGCCGAACGCGCACTTGTTCTCGATGGCCCGGCGATCCGGTCCGTTGTGGATGGTCCGGGGCCTGTCTCGGGCGACCCCCTCCAGCTCGAACGACTGCTCCGCAACCTGCTGGACAACGCGGTGCGGCACGCCGCCACCTCGGTCACCGTCCACATCGGCTGGTCCGCCGGCGACGTCGTTCTCGAAGTGCTGGACGACGGCCGGGGGATCCCGGCCGAGGAGCGTGAACGCGTCTTCGACCGGTTCACCCGCCTGGATGACGCCCGCACCCGGGACGCCGGCGGTTCCGGCCTCGGCCTGACCCTCGCCCGCGACATCGCCGCCCGGCACGGCGGAACCCTCCGCGTGGAGGACAGCGAGACCGGTGCCAGGCTGGTGGCGAGGCTGCCCGCCCACCGGTGACGACAGTCGTCACCGGAAGAGCACCGCGACCTGGACACGGTCTCCGAAGCCCCGACAGTCTCGGTTCTCACTCCGGTATCTACTCGCTCCGCGCCTTCCAGTGACCGGGCGCTCGCAGGCGGGCCTGGATTCGGCCCGGGAGGAGATCGGACAGGACGCCGTTGTGGTTTCGGGCGACGCGCGTTCGTTGACGGACTTCGACGCTCTCGCCGATCGGGCGAAGGCGGAGTTCGGCACCTCGGGCCTGCTCTTCGTCAACGCCGGGTTCTCGGCGGCGTCGACTTCCCGGTGTGCTCCACCATCACCTCGAGGGCGACGTCCACCCACCGCTGGTCGACGCGACCCCACGGCCGACTTGCTGCGCGATCGCGTTGGCGTGCAAGGCCGGCTTCTCCGTTCTGCCGCAAGTCCGCTACCCACCTCTGCAGCGTGCGCACACCGGCGCCCAGCTCGACAGCTTCCGCCTTGTGATGGCAGGTCGGGGAAGGTGCGGCGCGTACCGCGGCCGCGGCTCACCCGTGACCGCCGGCTCGGACGACCCCGCGCGGTAGCCCGTGAGCACCTCGCGCACGTGCGCGGCTCGTGTCTTCCAGCCGGCGCCCGTGGACGTGCTGGCGGAGCTGGAAGCAAGCAGATCCCGGCGACGCCTCCGGAGCCGCCGCAGGCCAAGGGCGCAGGCGTCGCGGGGATGGCCACGATGACGAGCACCTCGTCCAGCGCCGAAGTCACGAACGAAAGATTGCTCCGGCCGGTAGCCCGTGATCGCAAGGGCCCGCGCCATCGATTCGGCGCGGGCCCTTGCGATCGCCGCGGCTATTGGCTCAATTCGGTCCAGGGACCTTGCAGATTGCCGTCCTTGACCGAGATTCGTCCGTCTCGGACGACGGCGATCCTCGGGCCGGTGATGCCGAACGCCGTGGTCCGGTCGGCCTCGGCGAACCAGCTCGTGTTCGCCGACTGGTCGTCCTTGACCTGGACGACGCCGTTCGCCAGCAGGAGGCCGATGCGCGCGCCGTCGATGTCTACCTTGGTCACCGCGCCGTCCTGCGGATCCCACTGGGTGCTCCAGCCGCCGAACAGGTCGCCGTCCTTCAGCAGGGCGAATCCGTCGCGGAGCACGGCTATCCGGCTCCCGGACAGGTCGAACCCCGTGACACGGTCGGCTTGGTCGGTCCACGGCGAGTGGGCAGCGTCGTCCCTCACGCGCAGGTGCTGGTCGGCGGTGAGGACGCCGACGCGCGCGCCGTCGACACCGACCGCGGTGACCGCCCCGGACCGGGCGTCCCATTCGGTCGTCCAGCTCCCCTGGAGGTTGCCCTCCTTGAGGTACGCCGAACCGGCCCGCACGGCGGCGACCCGGTCGCCGGACAGAGCGAAGTCGGTGACGGCGTCCGATTCGGGGACCCAGCCGAGAGCCGGCACGTTGTCGTCCTTGACCCACAGGTCACCGTTCGCCAGCAGGACGCCGGTGCGGGCACATTCTGCGCGCAGCTTCGTCACCGCACCGGAGCGGGCGTCCCACAGCAGGGACCAGGCTCGGTCGTTCACGTCGTCCAGCAGGTACGCGGAGCCGTTCTGCAGCCGGGCGATCCGGCCACCGGTCAGCGAAACATCGGTGACGCGGGTGATCTGCCCGATCCAGCCCGCCACGTCGTCGACGCGGACGGCGGTGGTGCCCTGCCGGGTTTCCGTCTCGCCGAGGCAGCCGTGCTGCCACGACGCGCTGCTGATGGCAGCCAGCTCGACCCGGCCACCGCTCTCCCGCACCACCGGGCCACCTGCGTCGCCCTTGCAGGTGTCGGCCCCGCCGTCTCCGGCGAGCGCCGTCGTCGTGGCGGCAGCGGACGTCACCGCGAAGGTCGCGGTGTGCAATCTGCTCGGCACCCACTCGGTTGCGGTCCGCCCGAAACCAGCGACGCGCAGCTTCTCACCGGCAGCCGGCGGAGCGGTGGCGAGTGCGGCCGGCTCGACGTCGGTGACCGCGTCGGCGAGCTTCGCGAGCGCGAGATCGCGGTCGCCGCGCACCGCGACCGCGGAGACCGTGGTCTGGTGCCCGCTGGTGCCGTTCAGATCGGTGCGGCCGACGATCGCCGTCACGGCGGTCGCCGGTGCCCCGCCGTCGGCCGTGCCGGGAAAGCAGCTCGCGGTGGTGAGCACCCAGTTCGGCGCGACGAGCACACCGCTGCAGGCCCGGCCGCTCGAGGTGAGCTTCGCGGCAAAGGCGTAGGCACCGTCGACGGCGGGCGCGCCTCCGGAGACGGCCTGCGCCGGAACGGTGGTGCTGAGCCCACCGAGGACGACCGCGCCGAGGAGCAGCGCGGGTTTGAGACAACGCATCGATCCCCCCTGGATCTTCGATGCCGGATTCGGACCGGCACGACAATCTTGTCGATCGAAGCGGGAGTGTCAGCGTGATAATGCTCTCTGTAACGAATGACGAGCCAAGGCGAATCGCCGACCGCAATCGGCCTGGTCGTATCCGTTCGGGGGTACAAGACGCCAGGGCAGCCGAGCGATGGGTTGGGAGGAAGCGAAGATCCTCGACCGGGTGTCCGGCTACGCCCGGCGGCTGGATCAAGGGCTACGTCCGGCGGTGCCGAGGCGTCGCCGGCGCAGGCCGCCGACGACACGCACTACACGACCTCGGCGACGCTGACCCGGGAGTCCTGCACCATTCACGCCCGGTCCGACACGGCCATCCACTGGGGGTTCACGCCCGTCGGCTGTGTGGATCCGGGGTACGCCAGGGACACCCACGCCACCAGCGCGGGTTCGCTGCGCAGTGAACCCGCAGTCGGTCGTGGTCGGCAACGTCGGTGACGGCGACGACTTTCCGCATCAAGACGGCCCACTGCGGCTCGCGCGGTCGAGCGGAGGACCGCCGGCGACGTCATCGGCCACTGCGGGCCGATCGACGGCGGGCGGGGATGTGGGGGAGAAGCGGATCCGGCGTTCGAGTTGCCGCGCACCGCTTTCCGCCGTGTGCTGGACAAGGTCGGACTCGGTGAGGCCGGGTGTGAGGAGGTGGCCGCAGTTCGTGAAGCCACCCTGGTGATGACAAGACCGCTGTGGCCCGATCGGTCTCGGCGTGGAGAACGTCGTCGGGTTCACCGTCGCGAGAGGTCGATGACCACCTTGCCGTGTACGTGCCGGCCCGCCTGGAGTTCGGCCGCTCCGCGGATCTGCTCGATCGGGAAGCCGGCCGCGATGGGTACCCGGAGCCGGCCTTGCGCGACCAGGCGGGCGATCTCCTCCAGGGCCCCGGGTTCGGCGTTCGCGCCGTTGGCCGCCGGTACGCCGTCGATTTGCGTGGCGATGGTGCAGATGCGGTCGTCCGGGACACCGAGTTCCCGTGCGGTGTGCGCTGTTTCCGTGCCGTGCAGGTCGATGGCGGCGGTGATGCCGCCGGGCGCGAGGGCTCGGACCCGGTCGGCCAGGCCGTCGCCGTAAGCGACCGGCTCGGCTCCGAGGTCGCCAAGGAAACCGGCCGATGCCGCCGATCCCGTGCCGAGCACGCGCGCTCCCGCGATCCGGGCCAGCTGGACCGCGAACACCCCGACCCCGCCTGCCGCGCCGCCGATCAGGACGGTGTCGCCCGGGCCAGGGGCGATCACGGCGAGAGCGGCCGATGCCGTGCGGCCGGCGATCGTGAGGGTGGCGGCGGTGCGGTCGTCGACGTCGTCGGGGGTGTGGTGGACCTCGTTCGCCGCGGTCACCCCGGTCGCGTCGACCACCACGAAGTCGGCGACCGCGCGGGACAGGGCGCCGCCGAACACCCGGTCGCCCGGGGCGAAGCCGCTCATCCCGGCGCCGACCTGGTCGACCACTCCCGCGTAGTCGGTCCCGAACCCGGCCGGGAGGCTCAAGCCGAACCGGGCGGCGGTGTCCGCGTCGGCGGTCATGATCCAGTCCATCGGGTTCAGGCCGGCCGCGGTGACCCGCACCCGGACCTGTCCCGGGCCGGCTTGCGGAGCGGGAACCTCGCGGACGTCCAGGACTTCCGGGCCGCCGAACGAGTCGAGCTGGACCGCCCTGCTCCTGGCCGGCGGGTGATCGCTCATGATTTCCGGTCTCCTGAGGTCGAGGGAACGCAGTGAAACGGACTATGCTCCGTTTACTCGGACGACCCTAACACAACCGGAGCGTGATCCGTTTTGGCTGAGGTGGAGGTGCGCGGACCGCGGGCGGATGCCACTCGCAACCGCGACCAGTTGCTCGCGGTGGCGACCCGCATGTTCGTGGCGGCCGACGCCGAGCCGTCGATGCGGGCGATCGCCCGCGAGGCCGGAGTCGGCATCGCTACGCTCTACCGGCACTTCCCGACCCGCGAGTCGCTGGTCGACGCGGTCTACCGCGACCAGGTCGTGCGCCTGACGACCGGCGCCCGCGAACTGCTCGGCCGGCTGCCCCCGGCCGCGGCGATGCGGCGCTGGATGGACTTGTTCGGCGACTGGATCGCGACCAAGAACGGCATGCTCGACACGCTGCTCGCGATGATCGAGTCGGGCGAGATCGCTCACGCCCGGACCCGCACCGAGCTGCTGGCGGCCATCACCACGATTCTGGATGCCGGCGGTGCGGCGGGTGATCTCCGCTCCGACGTCACCGCCGACGACATCGCGGCTTCCCTCATCGGGATTTTCACCGTGGCCCCCCGGCCCGAGCACGAAGCCAAGGCCGGTCGCCTGCTGGATCTCCTCATGGACGGCCTTCGCCCGCTGCCCGGCTGAGCCGCCTCAAGTCCGGCCCCAGTGGTGTGCGGGGTGTGTGCCGCCGGCCTGCTACGCGACGAACGCGTGCGGCGGCCACGCACTTTCGCGCCCGGCTCGATCAACTCGGGACGCTGTTCAAATGCGCCGCAGTGCAAGCCTCCGCGTCGCCGGCAGGAGCACGGTCGCGAGCAGGGCGAGCACGAGAAGCGACAGCGCAAGCTTGACCGTCGCATCGGACACCGCGGCGGCCGCTGCAGCCAAGGCGAGCATGCAGATCGTCGCCCCGGTCAACAAACGACGGACCATGATTTCCTTCGTCATGTCCGATCGTTCTTCCCGTCGCGTCAAGCTGGTCAACCTTGATGTTCTCCATGCGAAATTACCTCGCTGACGACACGTTGCCTTCGGTGTAAAACCACACGAATACTGTGGATTTGCCGTAACAGACCGGGCGGCGTACGTGCGGCGGGCCGCGGACGCGCGACGTAAGGGTTCGTTAATCTTCCGGCGCGGTGATCGGGGTTAGGGTCGCCCGGTGCTCAGGTCACCATGGCAGCGACGTGCGCTCCTCGCCGCGCCCGGGTTGCTGCTTGCGGGGTTCGGTGTGGTGCATCCGGGGCAGCTCGACGCGGCCAGCGCGTCCTGGTGGGCTGCGCTGCACGTCGTCCTGCTGCCGGTCTTCCCCTTGCTCGCCGTGGCGCAGTGGTCGTTGCTGACTTCGGCGCCGCCGTGGCTGCGGTGGCCTGGGCGGCTGGCCGCGTTCGGGTTCGCGGCCTTCTACGGGGGTCTCGACGCCGTCGCGGGGATTGCCGCCGGGACGGTGGTGCACGCCCAGCACGGGGCCACGCCGGTCGTCGGTGCCGTGTTCGCGGCCGGGGACCGGCTCGGGTACGTCGGGTCGGCGTGCTTCCTCGTCGCCAGTGTCCTGATCGTCGTCGCGGCCGCCCTGCGCGTGGGGTGGCGGGCGGCGCCGGGTGCCGTGGTTCTCCTGCTCGCGAGTGTGTCGTTCGTGGACAGTCACATTTTCTGGCCGCGTGGCGTTTTCACGATGGCCGGCGTCGCCGTCGGGATGTTCCTGCTGGCTCCGGCCGAGGAGCCCGTAAGGGATCGGTAACCGCGCACGGGGGTGCGGCTGGGTGATTCGTCCGGTTGACTACGGCATCGACGGACGACGGAGGAGAACGAGATGAACCGCGCGCGGCGCCTGTTCACCCGGCCCTGGTTCGGCGGTGTTCTGGTAGCGGGGCTGGTCGCGGTGGCGGCGGGCCTGTACTGGTTCCAGCCGTGGCGGCTCTGGGTCGACGAGACGGTGCAGGATGCTTTCCCGGTCGCCGCATCGGAGCCGCTGCCCGCGCCGGAACCGCGGCTCCCCGCGTCGCCGCCTCCCGGGTCGGTCTCGCGGCCGGCTGGGCCGGTGGAACTGGTGACCGGCACGCTGATCAGCCACGAACACCCGACCAGCGGCACCGTCCGCGTCCTGCGCGCGGCCGACGGATCACTGGTGCTGCGCCTGGAGGACCTGGCCACCAGCAGCGGCCCGGACGTGCGCGTCTGGCTCACCGACGCGCCGGTGAAACCGGGCAAGGACGGCTGGGCCCTCTTCGACGACGGCAAGCACTTCGACGCGGGCAAGCTCAAAGGCAACAAGGGTAACCAGAACTACGCGCTTCCGGCGGGTACCGACCTGTCCGGGTACACCAGCGTGAGCCTGTGGTGCGACCGCTTCAACGTGTCGTTCGGCGCGGCGGAACTGGTCGGCCCGCGAGGCTGAGAATCGATCCGGCGCCTGTTTTGCATCGTGGTTGCATCGCGCGTCGCCGGTTCCTCATCATGGGGTCATTCATGCTGGTGGGGACGCATGAACGGCGTGGTTTCGGCACAGGGCCGGCCGAGAACCGGTCAGCGCCGGAAGGGGGATCTGGCTACGGTTCGGTGGCGAAACGACAAGCCGATCGGATCCTTGGAGGCACCGTGGGAACCGTCGTTCAGGTCGAGACCGCCGTGGCGGTTCCGGCCGACATCACATTCAAGTGGTTCACCGACTTCAGCCATTACCCGAGGTTCATGCGTTCGGTCGAGCAGGTTTTCCCGGTCGAAGGGCATCCCGCGCGTTTCCGGTTCGTGTACACACTCGCCGGGATTCCCCGCCGGTACAGCATCGACGTCGCCGCCGATCCGCAGCGCAGGACGCTGGACTGGGTCAGTGCGAGCGGCCCGCGCCACCGGGGGCACGCAACCGTGACCCCGGCGGGCGACGACGCGGCCGCCGTGACCCTCGAGCTGGAACTGGAACTGGACGCGCTCAGCGAGCGCATCGCGCTGGCATCGGGACTCATCACGACTCGAGCACGCGCCGATCTGCGGCGGTTCGCCCGGTTCGTCGAGGACGTCCACAACGCTGCCGATCCGTCCGAGGCCAAGGAAATCGCCGACGGGGAGGAGTCGCACCGGACGCCGTTGCAGTGGCTCTTCGACGCTGTCTTTCCCACCGACGAATCCCCGCGCTGACCTGCCCGGCTCGATTTGACCGCCGCCGGATGGGAAATCGTTGTCCCGGTAGTTCCGCGATGCTTTGTCGAATGTGCCACCGCAGGTGAAAGGGTGACGCGGGGACTGCCGTCGGTGTCGGAGTACGGCTGCAGGTCTATTTCGGACTTGGGGATCCGGGGCGGAGCCGGCGCAGGCGGAAGAAGGCGCCGGGGCCGGGAGCAGTGCGGCCCGGGTCGATGCCGTCACCTCGGCCGGCGGGTCCGGTCGCCGAAGGGGCGCGCCGGCGACCGATGGCCCAGGGGCCGTGGCCACCGTGCCCGGGACGGCGGCGATGACTCCCGCGAAGACGAGCGCGGTGCCGGTGCGGCGGTGTGTCCCGGCCGGGCGGGACACACCGCGTCGTGCCGGTCGGTTCACCGCGACGCGGGTTCCGGTCGGCGGCGGATCAGCAGGGCGGCGCCGAGGACCGCGACGAGCACGCCGCCCGCGGTCAGGAGGAACCACCCGGTGGCGTCGTCCTCGGCGGCCAGGCCACCCGAGCCGGTCGGCATGGACGAGGGGGCGGCGCCCAGGTTCTTGATCGTCTGCGCGGCGAGGGTGAGGGTCTTCGCGTCGGCCGAGCCGATGGCGTAGACGATCGTCGCGGTGCCGGCCGCGAGGTCCTTCGGCCCGAGGCCGACGGTGGCGGTGCCGGCCACGCCGGCGGGGAGGTCGGCCATGGCTTCCTTCGGGTTCGTGAGCCCGGTGAAGGCCGGCTTGCCCCCGGCGCGCACGTCCACGGCCGGTGCGGCGGCGGTGTGCCGGACGACCAGGCGGGCTTTGCCCGGCGCGGTCCGGCTCGCGTCGATGGCGAACGCCTTTCGGTCAGCTTCAGGGGGCCCGCCACGCTCGCGGGCTGGAAGTTGCCGAGGGTCTTCTTCCCGTTGACGTACACGTCGACCGGCTGGCCGTGGACGACCGAGACCACGGACTCCGCGGCCGCGGCCGCGGAGGCGGGAAGCGGGACCGGCAGCACGGCCAGCACGCCGGTGGCGACGACCACGGCGAGCGAACGCGGGGTTCCGGGCATCGGCTGCTCCTTCGGGACAGGTGGCTCGTGCAGCCGGTGGTTCGCCGCGAGGCTGGGAAACGGAGGCACCGCCGGCGGTGCATCCGCGGGGACCGCCGTGGGCGTATCCCCGTTCGCCGGGTGTCTGCGGCGAGGGGGACCGGACTCGAGGTGCGCGAGGATGCTGCTGGTGGAAGGTGTTGCGTCGGCCGGGCGTGCGGTTAGGGTGTCGGCCGTGCCCGATGACGCCGAGACGGCTGACGAGCTCGCGCGCCGGTTCGCCGGCGGTGAGCCGGCGGCGTTACGGGCGGTGTTCGATCGGCACGGGCCGGCCGTGCAGCGGCTGGTGCGCGCGAGCCTGCGCGATCCGGCGGACGTCGACGACGTCGTGCAGGCCACCTTCGTGTCCGCGTGGAACGGGCGGCACAGCTACGACCCGGACAAGGCCGGCCTGCTGGCCTGGCTGCTGGGCATCACCCGGCGCCGCATCGTCGATCTGCTGCGCGCCCGCGGCCGACGGCAGCGCGACACCGAGGCCGTCGCCGCGACCACGCCGGCCGAGGCGACGGCGGCGGAGTCCCCCGAGCGGATCGTGGACCGGCTGCTCGTCGCGGACGGCCTGCGACGCCTGCCGGACGCGCAGCGCGAGCTGCTCGAGCTGGCCTTCTATGCTGACCTGACCCACACCCAGATCGCCGAGCGGACCGGCCTGCCGCTCGGCACGGTGAAGAGCCACCTGCGCCGCGGCATGCAGAAGCTGCGCTCCGAGCTCGACAGCGTGCCGGAGGAGGTGACCGATGACGCACCTCGATCGCGATCACCTCGTCCTGCTCGCCCTTGACGACCAGGAGCCGGGCACGGCGGACACCGAGCACCTCGGCGGCTGCGCCACCTGCCGGGAGGAGCTCGAATCGCTTCAGGCGGTAGCGGGCCTGGGCCGGGAAACCCGCGCGGAGACGGAACTGCCGCCGGTGGCCGCGGCGGTGTGGGAGCGGATCGCGGCCGAGACCGGTCACCTGCCGCACGATGCCCAGGACAAGACGGCACCACCGCGCGTGGACGCCGCTCGGGGGAGCGTCTCGCGGCGTCGTTTCCGTTCCGCCGCGCGCTACGGCGTGGTCGCGGCAGCCGCCGCGACCGTGGCCGCCGTGGTGACGGTGGCTCTCACGCCCGGCAGCCCGGACGAGAGCCGGGTGGTCGCGCAAGCGCAGCTGAACCGGCAGGCGGCCGCACCCGCCGGCGCCGCCGGCCGAGCCCGGATCGTCGACAGCGGCTCCGGGACGTTGCGGCTCGAACTCGAACTGACCGGAATGCCGGCGCCGGCGGGTCTTTACGAAATCTGGCTCTACGACGGCAAAACCACCATGATCCCCCTCGGCGTCACCGCCGGGACGTACGCCGACGTTCCCATCCCTCGTGGCGTGACGGTGCAGGCTTTCCCGGTGGTCGATGTTTCGGCTCAGCGCATCGGGCAGCAGGAGCACGGGACGAGCATGGTGCAGGGGACCATCAGCGCCGGAGGTTCCTGACTCGGCGGTCGCTCACCGTTGTTCGGCCGCGCGGACGATCGAGCGCGCGAGCAAGCCGAACACGAGGTCGTGCCCGGGTTTCTGGACGTGCCAGTAGACGTCGCCGACGATGCCCGCCGGGGTGAAGCGGACCTGTTGCCGCAGGCGCGTTCCGGCGCCGGCGGGCTCGGCGCGCAAGCTCAGCTCGGCATCGCCGGGCAGGCGCATCTCGGCGCCCAGGACCAGTTCGCGACGGGCGTCGTCGCGGCGGCGGACGGTCCAGAAGTCCAGCACGTCTCCCGGTCCCGGCCGCGGCGAACGTCCGCGGTAGAGGCCGACGCCGCCCAGCGCGTGGTCCAGCACGCCGCGCAACGCCCACGCGAACCCGGGCGGGAACCGGCCTTCGTCGCCGCCCAGCCGCGTGATCGCTTCCCACACGGACTGCGGGCTCGCGCGGGTGTAGCGGGTGTGCTCGCCGACGTGGGCCCGGCCCTCGGGCGCGACGGCCGCGGGGGTGCCGAGCGCGGCGCGCAGGGCGTTGTCGAGGCTCGTCGGCCCGCCGGGCGGAGCGGGCAGGACCGCCTCGACCGGGGTGTCGGCGGGCAGCAGGTCGTGGTCGAGCGAGGCGAACAGCGGTGCGGCCACCGACGCGGGGACGGGAGTGGCCAGGCCCGTCACGAGCGCGGCGAGCGGGTGCGACCACAGCGGGGCGGGCACCGCGAGTGCCTCAGGGCGGCGCAGGACGCGCCCGCATCGCCGGACCAGGTCGTGGTAGCTGATCCGCTCCGGGCCGGTCACGTCGAACCGGCCGTTCGCGGGCGCGGCGTCGGCGGCTGCCCGCAGGAAGTGCCGGATGTCGGCGAGGGCGACCGGGCGGCTGCGGCGGGCGGTCCACCGCGGCCGCGGCCGGATCGGGAGCCGGGCCGTGCGCACCAGCAGTTCGAGCCCGGCGGAGCCGCGGCCGATGATCATCGACGCCTGCAGCACGAGGGCCGGGACCGGGCCGGCGAGCAGGATGTCGGCGACTTCCGAGCGCGAGGCCAGGTGCGCTGACGTTTCCGCGGCCGGGCGCGGGCCGCCGAGGTAGACGAGCTGCCGGACACCGGCTTCCGCGGCCGCCGACGCGACGCGTTCGGCGATGACGCGGTCGCGGTCGGCGAAGTCCGGTTCACGCAAGGAGTGGACCAAGTGGAAGACGACGTCGGCCCCGGCCATGACGGCCTTCAGCGCGGCGGGGTCGGCGGCGTCCCCGCGCGTCACCTCGACGTCGGCGGGGAAGGTGTGCCGGGGCGCGCGGGCCAGCACCCGCACCGGGTGCCCGGCGGCGGTCAGGTCGGCCACGAGCGCGGTGCCGACGAACCCGGTGGCGCCCAGCACCGCGCACCGCCGTTTGCTCACCACTCGTGGACCGCCTTCCGTGCCGACTCAGGATCGATGCAAATCTAGGCCGGAAAACCGGCGGACGCTGGCTGGGTAACCCCATCGCCGGGTTTGCATCGCACCTGAAGCGCATAGCTCCCGGTCTTCCGTGTTTCGGGTGCATCCGAAGCCGGCCTCGCCGGCGTAACCCCAGCGTCCACCATCGAGAAGGAGCCTTCATGCGTGTTCGCGTGTTCGGAGTGGTGATCGCGGCGGCCGCGATCATGACGGGTGCGGCGGCGGTCCCGGCCCAGGCGGCTCAGCCGCACGGGGTCTCGGCATCGGCGCACCACACCTGGCAGGGTCACGGATTCCACTTCGGGAAGGGCCGCACGGATCTGACGCTGGACCCGGCGGCGGCCGGCGCGCTCACCTCGCTCGGGGTGCGCGTTTCGCCGGTGCTGGCGCGGGTCGGCCACCCCGGCGGCAAGACCGTGTTCGGGTTCACGATCGTCGGCAACCCCACCGACGGCACCATCGAGCACGTCGGCGGGCTGTTGCTGCGCGCCGGCGGAAAGTGCCTGTACCTGACCAGCTACACGATCGACCTCGACCGCGGCGTGCTGAGCGGCCGGGTCGACTTCCGCACCCGGGCGGACCTGTTCACCATCGGCGCGGCGACGCCCGACGGCGTCACGCTGGCCCTGACCGCACCGGCGGCGGCGCTGCTGAACAAGACCTTCGGCGTCACCGCCTTCACGCCGGGCCTCGTCATCGGTTACGGCAACCCGATGGTCCGCGGCTAGCGGGTGCCGGGCGGTGCCTCGGTCGGGGTGACCGCGGCATGCGGGACGGCCGTTCCCGTCGGCGAGGTGGTGCGCTTCGGTGCCCCGTCCGCCGCGGGAACGGCCCCGTCAGGCGCGCTTGTCGAGGACGTGGTCGACGGCGTCCTGCAGGATCTCCGTCTCGTTGGTCAGGATCGATTCGCCCGAGGGAAGGGCTCGTGCGATCGAGAGTCCGTTGAGGACGGTCACGAGGTATCGGGCCCGCCGGGCGTTGTCGCCCGGGGCGAGGGCGCCCTCGTCGCCGAGCACGGTCAGCCAGTACTCGACGCGGCGGTGCGCTTCCTGGTCGATGGCGAAGTAGGCGGCGCGGTTTTCGTCGGTCGGTTCGGGCTCGATGAACGTCTTGAAGATCTCACTCCAGCCCGCTCGGGCTTGGTCACCCACTCCGGCGGCGGTGAGCACTTGGCGGAGGCAGCCGAGCAGCCGGTCCGAGGCCGGCGCGGACCGGTCGTGGATCAGGTCTCCGGGGATGATCGCGTCGTAGATGACGGCGAGGACGGTGTCCTGCAGGATCCGCTGGGTCGGGAAGTGGTACCTGAGTGAACCGGTGCTCACCCCGGCCCGTGCCGCCACCGCCCGGACGCTGAGCTTCGCTCCCGAATCCTCCGCGAACATCGCCAGTGCCGCCTGGATGATCCTGTCCCGGCTGCCGGTCTCCTGCGTCATGGCCACACCTCCTCTAACACACTGTACTAGCACGCTGTGCTACAGTCGCGTCCGACCTTCTCTAACACAGTGTGTTAGTGGCCTCCAGCTCGACAAACGAAGTGGACGTGACATCCCATGGACCGCCTCCGAAGGCCGTTCCGGATCATCCGCGCCGACCGCCGCGCGTACCTTTTCATCACCGGCTTGACCTATGGAGCGTTCCTGCTCGGCATGGCGCTGGGCGCGCTCTTCCCGGGCCTGCGCGCCGCGCGGACCGCGTCGTTCGCCGACGGTTCGCAGGGGGCGCTCGTCAACGCGGTCGTCGGCAACGGCTGGCTGTTCGCCGTGGTCATCTTCCTGGTCAACGTGTTCCCGACCGCGTTGCTGTTGATCACCCTGCCGTCGATGGTCGTCCCTTTCGCGGGGCTGGCGGTCTTCGCGGTCAAGGCGATCGACATCGGTATCACGCTCGCTCCGGTCGACCGGACGAGCGGGCTGACCTTGATACCGCATTCGCTCACGCTGCTCATCGAGTTCCAGGCGTACGTGCTTGTGGTCTTCGGCGCGTACCTGCTCGGCCGGTCCTGGCTCCGGCCGGCCACGGTCGATGCCGGCACGCGCGGGCAGGGATACCGGCGAGGCTTGCGACTGCTCGCCTCGCTCTGGCTACCGGCGCTCGCGTTGTTCGTCGTCGGCGCGGCGTACGAGGTCTTCGAGATCTACTTCCTCGTTCCCCGCGTGCTGGGGGTCTGACCATGGGTGAGTGGCGCCGGCGTCGCGCGGCCAAGCGGATCAAGCCCGGTACCGGACGGGAACTGCAGCCGTTCCGATGGTGGCAACCCTTCGCACGCTCGCTGTACTCGATCGACCTCGGCCGGAACGTCTACACCGTCGACGTCCGCCATCGCCGCCGGTTCTTCTCCGAAGACGGCAAAGGTACGGCGGACCTCTACCTCGACGGACGGCATCACGCCGAATCCAAGCTTCCCGTGGCTTTTCCCGTTCCGGGCGGCACGATCGAAGTCGCCGATTCGCCGTTCGGGCTGAAGCGCTGCCACTACGTCAGCGACGAAGGAGGTGAACGTCAGCTCGTCCCGGATCGCGCCTCGGCCGAAGGGCGGCGGGAGCACTTCGCCCGCGCTCATCCCGTGCTGAGCCGGGTCATCGGTGTCACGTCGGTCGCGGTGCTGGTGATCTCGGTGCTGCTGCTGATCCCGCAGCTCGGCGAGGTCGTTTTCAAGATTCCGCCGGTCGCGGAGCGCTTCGGGACCTTCGTCTCACCGGTCGCGCTTCCGGTGTGGCTCAACACCTCACTCACCGCCGGCGCGGTGCTGGCCAGCATCGAGCGCGCGCTCCGGCTGCGGCACAGCTGGTTCCTCGACCGGCTCGGATGACGGCGCGGCGCAGGGTGACGCGTCGAGACCGGCGCAGGACACTTCGGCCCACACCGTCTTGCTGCCCGCCGGGTGCGCGAGCACACCCCAGGTGTCCGCGAGCTTGTCGACGATCTGCAGACCACGGCCGCCGAGCCGCTCGCGGGACGGTGCCGCCACGACGGGCAGGTCCGGAGAACTGTCGTCGACTTCGAGCCGCACCCGGCACGGCTCCGCGGTGTGGCTCATGCGGATCTGCAGCGGCCCTTGCCCGTGGTCGTAGGCGTTGGTCACCAGCTCGGTGGCGACCAGCAGCACGTCGCCCAGGTGCGCATCGTCCACTTGCGCCAGCGTGCGGGAGGCCCAGCGGCGGACCTCGACCAGGACCGGTGCCGTGGTGCCGCGGAGATCGAGCGCCCACGGCGCTGTCCCGCCCCCGGTGACGCTTCCTTCGGGCATGACCGATCATCCCTTTCCGGGCTTCCGTCCTCCCTGCTGAAGACGTCCGCACCCAGGCGATACCCAGGCCGCGGTGAAGTCAATCGCCGCCGGTGGCCTGCCGGGCGCTCCTAGCCGGCGACGGCCGGTTCGATGTCGGCGTAGGTGGTGAACTGGGCGCTCAGACCGGTCAGGTCGAGCACGCGCGTGACGGCGCGGGTGGTGGCGACGAGCGCGATCGCGACACCGGTCTCGGTGGCCCTGCTGCGGTGGTCGGCCAGCAGCTCCAGGCCGACCGAGGCCAGGAAGGTGACCGCGCGGAGGTCGATCACGAGCCGTCGGTGTGCCGCGGCGGCTTCGTCGTGGGCCCGCGTGGCGATGGTGCGGGCGTCGGGGGCGGTCGCGAGATCGAGTTCGCCGGTGAAGGCGAGCACGACCGCTCCCGCCCGCTGGGTGATCGAACCGAAAAAGGACGGGGTGGTCACGAAGGACCTCGTTCCGGGCCGGGGATGTGGTGACCGGCGGTGTGCGGGCCGCGAATCGTGCGGGATGGCGATCTCCCCGGCAAGGGCTTGTCACCACGTGCGGCCGACGTTACTTCCCGCGACCGGTCACCGCCGATCGGCGGCGGGGATGTGCGCGGCGAGCACGACGACGTCGTCGTCGTGCGGTGTGCCCCGGCCCAGCATGCGGCGGATGGTGTCGTCGACGAACCGCGCCAGGTCGGTGGGGTCCAGCGCGGCGGCGGTCTCCCGCAGGCGCTGGATGCCGGCGTCCAGGTCGGTGCGGCGGCGCTCGACCAGGCCGTCGGTGTAGAGCAGCACGGTGTCCCCGGGCCGCAGCCGCACCTGGTGGTCGACGAGCGGGGTTTTGCGCAGTCCGGGGTAGCCGAACATCATGTCCACCCCCGACAGGACCTCCGTGGTGCCGTCGCGGTGGCGGACGATCGGCGGGAGGTGCCCGGCGCTCGCCCAGCGCATCAGCCAGCGGTCCCCGGTTTCGGGGCGC
Organism: Amycolatopsis sp. NPDC049159; assembly: GCF_040648295.1. Classification (NCBI taxonomy): domain Bacteria; kingdom Bacillati; phylum Actinomycetota; class Actinomycetes; order Pseudonocardiales; family Pseudonocardiaceae; genus Amycolatopsis; species Amycolatopsis sp. NPDC049159. The sequence continues at coordinate 114,157 of NZ_JBEZDL010000009.1, read as the reverse complement.
AGGTGAGCCTGCAGCACGGTGCCGGTCGCCCCGACTCCGGTGGCCGCGCAGGCCTGCTCGACCGCGGCGAGCACGGCCGAGGGCGGTCCGGCGGGTCGCTCCCAGCTCGCTTGCCTGCCCATGTTGCGGACCTGGCCCATCAGCGTCGTGGCCTGGATGTCGTGCCCGGTGATGTCGCCGACGACCAGCGCGAGGGCGTCGTGGCCGGCGCCGGTGAGGTCGACGGCGTCGTACCAGTCGCCGCCGACCTGCTCCAGCCGGCCGACGGGGAGGTAGCGCGCGGCGAGGCGCACCCCGGCAGGCTCCGGCAGCCGGGTCAGCATCGCCTCCTGCAGCTTTCGTGCGACGGTCACCCGGTCTTCGAGGAAGCGGGCGCGTTCCAGGGCCTGCCCGACGTAGCCGGCCAGCGTCGTGATCACGGCTTGCTCGTGGACGTCGACTTCGTGGGCGGTGTCCCACCCGAACAGCAGGACACCGGCCACCCCGGCCGGCCCGGGCAGCGGGACGCACGCGATCGAACACAGGCGCAGTTCGGCGTAGCGGCGCTGAGCGGTCTCGGGGAACGCCGCGGCGATCGCTTCCGGATCGGTGTAGAGCTGCAGCCTCGCTTCCCGTGCGGTGAGCGCGATGGGGGTGTCGTCCTCGACGTGGGAGAGCTCGTCGCCGGATTCGGGCCCGAGCGCCTGCAGGGGGTCGTCGATGCGGTGCAGGTCGCCGGCGCCCTCGGCGAGGGTGAGCCCGATGTAGGCGGGTTTCAGGTCGCCGGAGACCAGGTCGGTGACGATCTCGCGCAGCTGGGAGATGTTTCCGGCGTGGGCGAGGGACTGCGAGGCGGTCAGCAGCAGCTGGGACCGGGTGAACGCCTCGCGCAGCATGGCTTCGGCCGTGTCGGTGCGGGCTCGTTCCCGTTGGGCGTCGCGCGTGGCGATGCGCAGGCGCAGTTCCAGCGAGCAGGCGTGCGCGAGGTCGGTCAGCACGACGAGCTCGTCCGCGTGCCACCGGCGAGGCCGGTGATCGATGGCGCACAGGCTGCCGAGGACGCGTCCCGCGGTGTCGGTCAGCGGGAAGCCGGCGTAGGCGCCGATCGCGAGGGCCGCGACCAGCGGGTTGTCCCGCGACCGCGGATCGGCGCCGCTGTCTTCGATGATCAGCGGAGCACCGGTCACCACCTCGTGGCGGCACAACGACGAGTCGAGGGCCGTGCGGCGGGTGCGGGCCCACGGCTCACCGAGACCCGCCAGGCCGGGGAAAACCTGTTCCCGGTCGGTGATCAGGGAGACCAGCGCGATCGGGGCACCGAGGCGCCGGCGTGCCCGTTCGGCCAGCGCGTCGAGCGCCGGGTCCGGCTCGCCGCCCAGCCCGGTTTCGGCCAGCGCCGCCAGCCGGCCGGGATCGGCCAGCGCCGCGTTCCCATCGTCGTCATCGGTCATCGCATGAGCACCCGCACCGTCGAAGTCCGCGTCCGTTGGCCGTATCGCCGTCCAGATACCCAACCGCGGTCCCGGTCAAGCGGGTGCGGTGGTGCCACCGGGATCGGCGGTGAGAACGAGCGCGGCCTGGTCGTCGTCGACGGCGGCGTCACCCGCGAAAGCGGTGACCGCCGCGGTGATGCGCCGGATGACGTCCCGTGCGCGCGGGTGCGCGGGCGCCGCGGTGAGGGTTTCGAGGAGGCGGTCTTCGCCGAACTCCTCGCGGGCACCGTTGCGGGCCTCGAGGAATCCGTCGGTGTACAGGACCAGGCTGTCACCGGGGTTCAGGTGCAGCTCGTACGCGGTGTGGTGGACCGCGACCGAGGCGCCGAGCAGGGTGCCGGGGACCCGGATCTCGTGGGCCCGCCGGTCGGTCGTGAGCAGCACGGGGAAGTTGTGGCCGGCGCGCACCAGGGTGATGTCCACACCGGACGGAGTGGGTCTGAGGTGGCCGTAGACGAGGGTGACGAAGTCGGTGCCGTGCGCGTGCGGGCGGTTGCCCAGCGCGCGGTCGATCGCCGCGACGATCGCGGTGGGCTCGGCCAGCAGCGGCGCGACGGCCCGCGCGGTGTGGCGGACGAGCGCGGTCGTGGTCGCCGCCGTGGCGCCGCGGCCGCAGACGTCGCCGAGCATGAACGCCCACACCTCACCCGCGAGCGGGAAGACGTCGTAGAAGTCACCGCCGATCTCCAGCCCCGCCCCGGCGGGGTGGTAGACGGTGGCGAGGTCGACGCCGGGTACGTCGGGCAGATCCGGCATGAGCAGGCCGGCCTGCAAGTCGCGGGCGAGGGCGGCACGCTGGCTGTACTGGCGGGCGTTGCGCGCCGCCGATGCCGCCCGGCGGGCGACCTCTTCGGTGAGGGCGACGGCGTGCCCGTCGAGTTCGCGGTCGCCGGTGCTGAGCAGGCGCAGCACGCCGAACGTGCGTTCGCGCTCGGTCAGCGGGACGCAGACGTAGCCGGTGACGCCCAGTTCGTCCCACGGTCCGGGCGTGGCCGGGGCGCGGCGCGCGATTTCGGTCGTCCCGGTCGCGAGGACGCGGGTGACCGTCACGTCGTCGCCGGGCGGCGGAAGCCGGCCCCCGGCGGTCCCGGCGGTGGCGACCCGCCGGAGGTGGCCGTCTTCGACGATGTCGACGGTGCACATCGGGGCGAGGGCCGGCACGCAGAGCGCGGCCAGGTGCTCGAGCGTCCGGACGTGGTCGAAGGTGCCGCCGAGGACGGTGCTGGCCTCCAGCAGGAAGGCCAGGTCGGCGCGAGCGGCCGCTTCCTTGGCTTCGGCCGCGAGCCTGGCCTGGTCGCTCAGGTGCCGTTCGATGGCGAGGGCGGCGGTGCTGGTGAAGATCCCGGCCAGGGCGAGGTCGCTGTCCTTGGGCGCGCGGGGGCTCCGGTGGTACATCGCGAAGGTCCCCAGCAGCCTGCCGTCGCGGCCGAGGATCGGGGTGGACCAGCACGCGGCGAGGCCGGCCCGGCCGGCGAGGTCGCGGAAGTCGTCCCACAGCGGGTCGGTGGCGATGTCGGTCACGATCACCGCGGTCCGGCGGTGGGCCGCGGTCCCGCAGGAGCCGACGCCGTCGCCGGTGGTGATGCCGTCGATGGCGTCGTTGTAGAAGGCGGGCAGGCTGGGCGCGGCGCCGTGGCGCAGGCGCCGGCCGTCGTCGTCGGCGAGCAGGACGGACACGAGCACGTCCGGCACGAGTTGCTCGATCGTGCGGGCCATGCCGTCCAGGACCCGCTCCAGGGGCGCTTGACGGGCGATCTGCTCCAGCAGCAGCCGGTGCTCGGCGGCCAGCCGCTGGGCGTGCCGGACCTGGGTCGTCTCGACGCCGATCACCTGGACACCCAGGACGTTGCCGGCGGCGTCGCGCCGGGGCTCACAGGTGAAGTCGAAGAAGGCTTCGCGGGCGTCGCCGCCGCTGCCGATCACCACCCGGGTGTTGCGGCCGGTGACCGGCGTTCCGGTCCGGAACACCCGGTCGAGGTGGCCCAGCAGGCCTTGCGCGGCCGGTTCCGGCATCAGCTGCCCCAGGGGAACTCCGGTGCGCACCCGGTCACCGCCGATCGCGGCGGAGAACGCGGGGTTCGCGGCCTCCAGCACGTGGGCCGGGCCGGCCAGCGACGCGAACACCGCCGTCGACTGCCCGAAGAGGGCCTGCAGGTCCGCGTCGGCGGCAGGGGAGGGCCCGCGGGGGACCACCGGTGCACTGCCGGGCTGGGTCATCGTCGGTCCGCCTGTCCGTCACGGTTCGTCCGGCCGGGGCCCCGTGACCCCACGCACCGACAGCGGGACAGCGTCCGGCCTGGTTGCTCAAGCCGGTTCGGTGGGACGAACGAACATGGTCGGCTGCGTGACCACCCGCGAAGCATATCGCCGAGCAGGCCGCCGACGCAGTTTCAGCGGCCGGCGGACGTCTCGGCACCGGCCCCAGCGGACGCGCCCGGCTGACGCCCCCGCGTCGAGGTCAGTCCGTCGCTTCGTCGCGGAAGGCCGCCACCGCGCACTCGGCCCCGCTGCTCACCTGGTCCGGGGCGACGACGACGCTGCCGGGGATCGTGATCGCCGGCTCGAGCGGGAGCGCGCGCACCCGGGTCGAGCGGATCTCGGCGACCTGGTCGGCGGGCAGCACCGTCCAGCTGCGGGGATCCGAGCCGACCTCGACGAGCGTGTCCTGGAGGGTGCCGGCCGGCCGGCCGTCCTTCGGGCACAGCCCGGTCTCGCGCAGCGCGTCGACCAGGACGTCGTGCAGTGACGGGTCGTGCTCGCGGGAGGGGACGCGCAGCGCGTCGCCGGCCAGTTCCGCGAGCCCCGCGGTGGGCCGGCCGGCGGCCGGGTGCCGCCGGGACACCACCGCGAACAGCCGTTCGGTCCAGGCCGGCAGCACCGCGAGCCCGGGCACGGACCGCACGCCCCGGGTCAGCGCCAGGTCGAGGTCACCCTGCCGGAGCGCGTTGAGCCGGGCCTCGAGGGGCAGGTCGACCAGCACCACGTCGAACTCCGGCGCCCGCTCGCGGAGGGCGTCGATCCCGCGTTCCAGGCGCGCGGTCAGGCCGGCCGCCGTGCCGATCCGGACGGTCGTCATGACCGGCTTCGCCGCCGCCTGCACCCGGCCGGCGGCGGCCAGCGTGCCGCGGGCGGCTTCGAGCACCCGCTGCCCGGCCGCGGTCAGCCGGACCCGCCGGGGGGAGCGGTCGAGCAGCCGGACCCCGAGCTCGCGCTCCAGCCGGGCGATCTGCTGGCTGACGGCGGGCTGCGCGACGTGCAGCCGCTCGGCCGCCCGGCCGAAGTGCAGTTCGTCGGCGACCGTGACGAAGTACCGCAGTGCCCGCAGTTCCATGATAAGGCGAGCTTATCGCAGCACGTGCCGGTTGGGGCTGGTTCGCCGCGGCGGCCGGTGCTGAAGTCGTGATCATGACCATCGAACTCGGACCGCTCGGCGCCTACCTGACCGCCGCGGAGGCGACCGCGGCGGACGCCGTCGCGCTGGAGGAAGCCGGCTACGGCGCGATCTGGCTCGCCGCGTCGCCGGCCGCCGACCTGCTCGCCGCGGAGCGGCTGCTCGACGCCACCGGCCGGATCGTCGTCGGCACCAGCGTGCTCAACGTGTGGCAGACCGACGCCGGCACCGTCGCGGACTCCTACCACCGGATCGCGGGGAAGCACCCCGGCCGGCTGCTCGTCGGCATCGGCGCCGGCCACCGGGAAGTCGACGCCGGGTACGCGTCCCCGCTCGCGAAGACCGCGGGCTACCTGGACACCCTGACCGCGGCCGGCGTCCCCGCCGACCGCGTGCTGCTGGCGGCGCTCGGCCCCAGGATGCTCCGGCTGGCGGCCGAACGCGCCGCGGGCACCCTCACGCTGCAGGTGACGCCCGAACACACCCGCCGGGCCCGGGAGGCCCTCGGCCCGGGCAAGCTCGTGGTGCCCGGCCACGGCGTGCTGCTGGACACCGACGTCGACCGCGCGCGGGAAACCGGCCGGGCCGGGGTGCGGCCCATCCTCGGGATCGCCAACTACGCCAGCAACCTCCGGCGGATCGGGTACACCGACGAGGACCTCACCGACCCCTTCAGCGACCGGTTGATCGACGCGCTGGTGCTGCACGGGGACGAGGACGCGGTCGTGGCGGGCGTGCGCGCCGAGCTGGCGGCGGGCGCGAACCAGGTCGGCCTGCACGCACTGGGCGCGGATCCGATCGCCACCCTGCGCGCGATCGGCCGCGCCGAGCGGGGGTAGCGGCGGCCGCGGCCCGCCCGCGGTGGGTCACTGCCGGTGCGTGGCGGAAGTCACGAAGTCCTGGGCGACGTCGCGCAGTTTCACGTTCTGCTCTTGCGAGGCCTTGACGAGCAGCTCGAACGCGTCTTCCGGCGGGATGCAGTGCAGGGCCATGAGAATGCCCTTCGCCTGGTCGATCACCGCGCGGGTGGTCAGTGCGCTGCGCAGCTGTCCCATGGTCTCGTGGGCGGTCCGGTGCCGCCGGGTGCTGCGCAGCGCGGACTCGGCGGCGGAGGTGTACAAGTCCAGCAGTGCCGCGTCCAGCGCGCCGAAGCTGTTGCCGCCGGTGTCGTACAAGTTGAGCGAGCCGTGGTACTCGTGGTCGACGAACAACGGGGCGGAGAGGTAGGCGACGATCCCGGACCCGGCCGCGGCCGCGGCGAACTCGGGCCACTGCCGCGCCGCTTCGGTCACCTCGACCCGCTGGAGCTCGCCGGTCCGGGCGGCTTCCAGGCAGGGGCCCCGCCCGGCGTCGTACTGCGCCTGATCGACGACGTGTGCGCTGTCCCCGGTCGCTGTCGCCGTGTACGGGGAACCGTCGCGCAGCAGCGTGATGCTGGCGATCTCCGCGTCCGGCACCGCGTGCATGACCTGCCGGCACACCCGCTGCAGGACCACCAGCAGGTCCTCTTCCTCCGCGAAGGCGTCGGCCAGCTGATCCAGCGCGGCGGTGACGTCGTCCACTCTCCGGGCGGCGTCCCGCTCGTCAAGCAGTGTCTCGTCCATGCGGTGCTCCTTCTGTGCGCGGCGGCGGGCTCGAGGTCCCGGGTCATTCTCCCGGCGAGCTGGGTACCGCGAGGGGTGGCAGCGGTCGTTCGGTGGCGGCGACGGTGGTGAACTTGGCGGCGACGGGCGCGAACAGCCGCGAGGTGAACACCTTGTCACCGAGGCGCCGCAGCCGCAGGCCGGCCCGGGTGCGCGGGTAGGCGATCGGGACGATCCAGCGCGGGAGGTGCTGGACGTCGTCGACGAGCGGGCGCATCCAGTCCTCGTAGGCCGCGAGCGCCTCTTCGGGTTCGGCGGTGGACAGGCAGGCGGCCAGGACGTAGCCGCTGGTGAGCGCGAGCGACGCGCCGCCCCCGCCCATCGGGGTGACGCACCAGGCCGCGTCGCCGGCCAGGCAGACGCGGCCGCGGTGCCAGGCCGGCATGCGGATCTGGGTGAGGTCGTCGACGTAGACGTCTTCGGCGGAGTCGAAGGCGTCCAGCACCCGCGGCGCTTCCCAGCCGACGTCGCCGAACAGCTGCCGGACCCGGCGCAGGGCTTCGGCGCGGCCGAGCCGGGCGAGGTCCGCCGTCCGGGCGGCGCTGAGGATGGCGCGGGTGGTGCCGTGGTTGTCCGGCCGCAGGTGGACCTGCCGGCCCCCGACGGTGGTGTACCACCGCCACCGGTCGTCGTCGGCGTCCGTGCGGGGGATCGTGCCGAACACCATGGTGACGCCGAGCTCGCGGCGGTCGACGAGGTCGCCGAAGAGCCGGTCGCGGGTCGAGGACCGCACGCCCTCGGCGATGACCAGCAGGTCGGCGCGCAGCCTCCGGCCGGCCGCCGTCGTCACGGTGACCTCGCCGCCGCCTTCCTCGACAGCGGAAATCGTTTCGCCGTAGGCGACTTCGACGCCGTCGGGCAGGTGCTCGAAGATCGTCCGGGCGAAGTCGCCGCGCAGGATTTCCAGCTCGGCGGTCGCGCCGCCGTCGGGGCCGCCGGAGGGCAGTTCGGCGAGCACCCGCCCCCGCTCGTCGACGAAGACCGTGCCGGCTTCGGTGGTGTTCTGCGCCCGCACCGCCTCGGTCAGCCCCATCCGCGTCAGCACTTCCCGTGCGACACCGCGGACGTCGACGTTCTGGCCACCGTCGCGGAAGGCCTCCGCCCGCTCCAGCACGGTCACGTCCCACCCGGTCCGCCGCAGCCAGAAGGCGGCCGAGAGGCCGGCGATGCTCGCCCCGGAGATCACCGCGTGTCGTGTGCTCATCGTCGCTCCGTCCAGATAGCTTTATAATAAAGCTACTATGCTGTGAAGGAGTCCGCATGACGGATCCGCTGACCGCCGAGTGGGCGCCGGCCCAGGTGGCGGTGATGCACGGGCTGCGGGACTGGGTGGTCGGTTTCACCGAGCTGAACCAGCACTTCGCCACGTGGCTGGACCTGCCCGGCTCGGACGCCAACGCCCTCGGCCAGATCACCTGGGCCGCGGAGACGGGTGCGCCGCTGTCGCCGGTGCGGCTGGCCCGGCGGATCGGCCTCACCACCGGAGCGACGACGGTGCTGCTGAACCGGCTCGAAGCGGCTGGTCACGTCCACCGCAGCCGGGAAAGCGCCGATCGCCGCCGGGTCACCCTGCGGCCGTCCGCCGGCGCGCGCGAACGCGCCCGCGAGTTCCTTGCGTTCGCCGGGGCCGAGATCGCGGCCACCCTGCGGGCGGCGGACCCGAACGAGCTGGATGTGGTCATCGGGTTCCTGACCCGGATCACCGCCGCGGCCGCGGAAGCCAACCAGCGCCTGGGCCGGCCGGCGGGTTCCCGCGGTGGGCGAGGATCGTGAGCGTGTCGTCGGTGGTGGCTGCGCGCCTTGACGTCGTGCGGATACCCGGACGGGCACGGCGCGAACCCCGCGGCGCGCGCCGTGCCCCGGAGCTCACGACGAACGGACGTTCCGCCGGCCCTCCTGCGCCCGGTCGGTGACGTCGCCGGTCGCCGAGCGCGCCTCCTCCTTGACCGTCGACGCGCCGTCCGCGGCTTCGGAGCGCACCGACTCGGCCGCCCGCTGCACCGGTTCGCGCAGGTTCTCCTTGACCTCTTCGGCCGCGTGCTTGGCCACCGGCGCGAGCTGTTCGCGCGCGAGGTCGGTCGCCTGGCCCGCCAGCTTGCGCTCCGGCTCGCTGGCCGGCAGCAGGGATGACACGAGCCAGCCGGCACCGAACGCGATCAGGCCGGCGGCCAGCGGGTTGCCCTGCGTGCCGCGGCGGATCTGCCGCGGGGCGTCGGACACCACGCCGGCCGCGGTGCTCACCTTGTCCTGCGCGGAGGCGGCGACCGAGCCGGCCTTGTCGCCGGCCGTCGACGCGTGGTCGTTCGCGGTGCCCATCACCCGGTCCTTCGCGCTGCCGACCGCCGTGCGCAGCCGGCCGACCCGGCGTTCCACGATGCGGCCGGGGCTCACCTTCTCGGTCAGCGCGTTGACGTCGGTGCTCAGGTTCCGTTGCGTGCCTTCGATCTCACGGCGGATCCGGTCGGGTTCGGTCATGATCGCTCGCCTTTCAGTGCGTCCGGAACCCGTTGCAGGGTCTCGACGGTGCGTTCGGGTATCGGGTTGACCCGGCGGAGCTCGCTGCGCCCGGTCACGAACAGGACGGCGCCGGCGATCGCCCACACGGCCGCGACGATCAGCGCGGCCCAGCCGCCGTCCATGACGTTCTCGAGGCCCTGCCAGAGCGCGACGGACAGGAACAGCACGACCATGTAACCGGCGAAGCCGGCGCCGCCGAACATGCCCGCGCCCTTGGCCGCCTTCGCGGCTTCGGCCTTCGTCTCCGCCTTGGCCAGCTCCACCTCCTGGCGCAGCAGGGTGGAGACGTCCTTCATCACGTTGGACAACAGCTCGCCGACCGAGGAATCGGCGACGTCGACCGGCGGGGGCGCGACCGGCGGGGGCGCTTGCGGCGTGGGGCCGGGAGGCTGCGTCATCACGGCACCTGCCCGGGCGTGGAGTAGCGCGTGGGCTGCGGGAGCGGTTCCGGCGGCGCGGCGTACCCGCCCGGAACCGTCTGCTCACCGGGCTGGGGCGCGTAGCCACCCGGCGGCGCGTTCAGCCCGCCGGCGCCCGGCTGCGGGGCGGTGAACCCGCCCGGCGCGGCCGGCGGCGGCGAGCCGGCCACCCCCGGCTGCGGCGTGGAAGCCGGGGGCACGGGCGGGATCCCGGCGGCGGGCGGCCCGTCCGGCGAGCTCCCGGAGTTCTGCTGCTGCTGGGCCACGACCCCGCGCGTGAGCCGTCCGACGAGAGCACCCGCGACGGCCGCGCCGACGAGGAACGCGCCCGGACGACGGCGCGCGAACCGCCGCACCTCGCCGAGCAGGTCGCCGGGTTCGCGGTGCTCCAGCCAGTCCGCGACCGTCCGGGTGCGGTCCGACACCTGCCGCACGACGTCGGCGGCGACGCCGGGGGAGTCGGTCTGCTCGGCCATCCGGTCCAGCTGGCCGGCCAGGTCGTGGAGGCTTCGCGCCGCCTTCCGCTGACCGTCCTTCGCCTGGGACTCCAGCTGTTCCCGGCCTTCGCGGAGCAGGTCGCGCGCTTCCCGTTGAGCGTGCTCCGCGACGTGTTTCGCTTCCTGCGCGGCGGTCTGCGCCACCTCACCCCCGCGATCGACGGCCGTGGTGGCCACCTCGCGGGCTTCGTCCTTCGCGGTGTCCGTCGTCGACGGCGGCGACTGGCCGCCGGATCCCTGTGTCATCTCGACCTCCTGGCGGGTGTGGCACTTCCGGTGCCCCGGTTGCTCAGGGCGGCGGGCTACCCGGGCGCTCCGGCGGTAAACGGGCGCGAGTGTCCGGCGTGAGGGAGTGACGGGCGGCCGTCGGTGCTGGGGCAGCCGTCCGGTCGCGCTGCCGGTGGAAGGGAACTTCGCCCTCGGCGTCGGCGAATTCCCGGGCTGACCCCCACGGCTCAGCCCAGCACCGTGCCCGAGTTCGCGGTGTTCCGGTTGCGCCGCCGCGAGAACGCACCCAGGTCGATCTCCAGGCCGGTGCGCGGGGCCCGGAACCGGACGGGCACCGCGTCGTGGTCGGCGCCGTTCTCCACCCGGTCGATCAGCTCCGCCATCAGCTGCCCCACGACCGGTGCGTTCTTGAACTGGTTGCCGCTCGTTCCGATCGCGAGGTAGAAGCCCTCGAGCCCGGTGCGGTCGTAGATCGGAGTCCAGTCGTCGGCGACGTCGTAGACGCCTGCCACGCCGCGCGCCCGGTTGGGCACCCCCAGGCCGGGCAGCCGGCGCGCGGCCCGCGTGACCTGGGCCTCGAAGACCGCGGCCGTCGGGTGGACGTCGGCCGCGTCCGGGTCGTCGGTCCACTGCATCGGGTCGCACTTCGGTTCCGTGCCGCCGACGAGCAGGCCCCCTCCTGCTTCACCGCGGAAGTAGGTGCCCAGATCCATGTCCGCCACCACCGGCCCTCGATAGCCCTCGAGGACCGGCACGTGCGCCACTTCCTGCCTCATCGGCCGCACCCCGACGGTGAAGTCGGCCCCCACGCCGGCCAGCCGGTTCACCGCGCCCGACCACGGACCGGCGGCGTTGACCACGACGGCGCAGGGAATCCGGGTGCCGTCCGACAGCCGCACCGACGTCACGCGCCCGCCCGCCTGCTCCACCGCCGTCACGGTGCTGCGGAAGCGGAACTCCGCCCCGCACGCCGAGGCCGCGGCGGCGAGGTTCACGGCGGCGAGGGCCGGGTCCGAGACGTAACCGGCGTCCGGGGTGTACACGCCACCGAGCGAGTGGGTTGCGTCCGCCCAGAACTCCTCGTCGTCGAGCCGCTTCGGCGGCCAGTAGCGGCCGACGTCGATACCGGGAACGCGCTCGGCCAAGGTGGCGCTGTCCCATTCCTCGTAGGGGACACCGATCTCGTCGAACAACGGGAGCCACGACGCACGCGGAGCCGCCTCGACGTCGAGCATCACCAGCCCGCTCTTGCGGAACACGGCGAGGTCGCCGACGTCGTGCCCGAGGTGCCCGGCCCAGTCGAGCCAGCCGAAGTGCGCCTCCCACGCCGTCGCCACCCCGGCGCGGGTGGAGAAGGTGAACCGGACGACCGCACTCGAAGCCGAGGTCGACCCCTGGCCGGGCCCGGCGGCCCGGTCGAGTGCGGTGACCCGGTGCCCCGCCCGGGCGAGCTCGAGGGCGATCGACGAACCGATCACCCCGGCCCCGATCACGACCACGTCGGTGCTCGAGCGCTCACCGGGCACGGCAGGTCCTCAGGTAGCTGAGGAACGAGGCCTGCAGGCCGGTCACGTGCGTTTCGCGCAGCACCGCGCTGGTGACGGCGCCGCCGCGGGCGGTCAGGCGGTGCAGGACGGTGGCCGCGTTCTTCGCGAGGTTCTGGTAGACGGCCAGGTCGCCGAGCAGCTCCTGGTCGTTGACGGTCAGGTGGAGCTTGGCGGCGGGCAGGCTGTCGCCCAGTTCTTCGAGCCGCGCGAAGATCTGGCTGTCTTCACCGACGACACCGGGACTGCCCGCGCCGATGCTTTCGAAGAGCGTGCTGCCGCTGAGCCAGGCGTAGAGGCCGAAGAGCCCGCCGTAGGAGTAGCCGAAGAGGCCGTGACCGCTCGCGGCCGTGCCGTAGTCGCGTTCGATCCGCGGGTGCAGTTCCGCGGTGAGGAAGTCCAGGAACGCGTCGGCGTGGGTTTCGTTCAGTTCGGCGAGGTAGGCGTCGGCTTCCTCGCGGGTCATCGAGCCCGTCCGGATTCCCGTTTCGACGGCGTCGACGAACTCCCGGGCGATGGGCTCGCCGGGCGGTACGAGGTCCCTGTTGCGCAGCCGTGCCCAGTGCGGTGCGTCCTCGCCCGCGTAGCCGACGCTGACCTGGATGTAGGGCCGGATCTGCTGCATGGGGTCCTTCTGGGTGACGATGAGCGGAGCCGTCATGCCCACGGCCCAGTTGCCGTCGAGCACGTACAGGGCAGGCGCTTTCGTCGTGGCGCGGTCGTAGCCCGGTGGCGTGGTGACCCAGACGCCGTAGTCGTGCCCTGCGCCGGAACGCAGCTCGAAGTAGTCGGTGTCGGCCAGACAGCCCTGCCACATGGTGCTCATCGGAGGTCCTTCACGATTCGGCCGGCCTTGAGGACGAGGACGGCATTGGCGGGATCGGCGAACAGCTCGGGGTCTTCGACCGGGTTGCCGTTCCACAGCACGAGGTCTGCCTGCGCGCCGGGAGCGATGACGCCGGCCTGGCCGGCCAGGCCGAGGATCTCGGCGTTGGTCCTGGTGGCCGCCACGAGCGCGGCCATCGGGGTTTCGAGCTCCGCGCGCAGCCTGAGCTCTTCGCCCCGGCGGTCCTGGGCCGGGCCGATGAGATCGGAACCCAGCCCGATCCGCACCCCGGCCTCCTTGGCGACGGCGAGCGCTTCGGCCATCCGCTCCCGGACACCCAGCACGCGGTCGCGGGTCGAGGCGTCGAGGCCGGCTCCGGCGGTGTCGTGCAGCAGCTGCTCGACGACGGCGAACGTGGGCACGAGCGCGACGTCGTGAGCGGCCATCAGGGTGGCCGTGGCTTCGTCGAGGCCGGTGCCGTGCTCGACGCACCGCACCCCGGCCTCGACGGCGTTGCGGATGCCGTCGTTGTTGTGGGCGTGCACCGTCACGTAGGTGCCCCGGGCCGCGGCTTCCTGGACCGCGACCGCGATCTCCTCGACGGTGAACTGGGTGTCGGTCAGCCGGTCGTGCGCGCCCACCACACCGCCGGTCACGCAGAGCTTCAGGAAGGAAGCTCCGCGCCGGAAGGCCTCGCGCACGTTGCGCCGCAGCTCGTCCGCGTTGCCCGACATCGTGGACAGGGCGCACAGGCCGGGGAGGTGGTGGCCGCTCCACAGCTCGGTGGGTTCCCAGTCGGCCCCGTAGTAGCCGTGCCCGCCGATCTGGCACTGCACCGGTCCGCACGACAGCACACGCGGGCCCCTGACCTTGCCCTTCGCGATCGTGGTCACGAGGCCGCCGTCGACCCCGCCGGTGTCCCGGACGGTGGTGAAGCCGGCGTCGAGCGTCGCCCCGGCCGCGGCGAAGATGTCCGCCGCGAGCTCGGCGGCGCTGATCCGGAACGAGAACTGCGGCTGGATCGGGCTCGCCAAGCCCAAGTGGACGTGGGCGTCGATCAGGCCGGGTGTCATCGTCAGGCCGCCGGCATCGAGGCGCATCCCCGCTGCGCCGGAGGCGCCGACCTGGGCTATGCGCCCGTCTTCGATGCCGACGTCGACGTCGACCGGGTCGCGACCCGATCCGTCGACGACGGTCGCGCCGACCACTGAACACCGTTCCACGAGTCGTTCCTTCCACTGGCGCATCTCTTTTCCAATGGATAAACTGTGGGAGTGACCTTGTCAAGCACGGAACGCACCGGCGACGCACGCGAGCGGCTCCTGGCCCGGCTTCTCGACGCCTTCGCGGAAGGGCTTCCCTCGCCGGAGGTGTCGCTCCGCGAGATCGCCGTCAGGGCCGGAACCAGCCATGCTCTCTTGCGGTACCACTTCGGGTCGCTCCCCGGTGTCCTGGCCGCGATGCTCAAGGCGCAGCGATCCCGTGACAACGAGGCACTGCTCGAGACCGCCCGGCAAGGCACCTTCGACGACCTCGTCGTGGCGATCTGGCGGGCCTACACGCGCCCGGAGCGGCTGTCGCGGGTCCGCGGCTTCTTCCACGTCGTAGGACTCGCCGCGTACCGCCCGGAGGACTTTCGCGAGTTCGTCGACTCGCTCGACGACCTGACCGGGATGCTGGCCTCGCTCGCGGAACGCAAAGGGCACGGCACCGAGGAAGCGCTGACGGTGGCCACCGTCACCGTCGCCGCGATCCGGGGGCTGCTCTTGCAGGAGGTACTGAGCCCGACCGCCCGGCCGGAGGACGCGGTCGCCGTGATCCTGCGCATGGGCGCGGTGTGACGGGCGAGGCGAAAGGGCTGTTCGAGGTCGGCCTCGTGGCCGCGGTCGGTGCCGGTGAAGGTCGCGGACCGCCCCGGCGAACTGGGCCCGACGAGCACCGACGACGCCCTGAACGAGGGCTGAACAGTTGCGGTGGGGTAGCGGCTGAGAGCTTTGCCGACGTCCGGTAGCGACGTCCCGCAGTGACGCCGTTGTCAGCTCTCGGCGCGTGGCAGGTCGTCGGCGAAGTGAGCACGGGCAGTGCTGTCCGAAAGCCGGGAAAGCACGTCGAGGAGTTCCTTGGGTGAACGCATCAGCCGCGGGTCGGTTCGCAGCACTCGCATGGCTTCTGCGGTGGGTACCCAGCAGGTGATCCGACCGTCGACCTTCACGAGCACTGTCGAACTGGTGCAGAGGACGATCTCGTCGTGAACCTGGCACGCATCGAGCAACCGGGCGATCGCGTTGGCTTCCTGTTCGTTCTGCCCGGCGCCTGGCTCGTTCCGGATCGAGACGTCCCGAGCTTGGACGACCTTGCCGTTCACCGTACCGGCCAGGTGGTTGGCCACCGCGGTCGCGACGATCCGGCCGAGCTCTTCCCCGGCCTGCGGATCCTTTTTCGTGACGAACAGCCGCTGGAACCACGACCCGTGCTCGGGTACGTCACGGGAAACGATGGAGAATCCGGCGATCTCCAGGAGATCGACCAGAGCGTCCCGTACCGGTTGGCCCTCGTCGCCGGAGGTGAAGACGGTGATCTCCTCGGCGTCGCTTGCCATTTCCCGGCGCGACGCGTCCATTCGGTGCCGCGTGTCCGCGGCCTCGTCCAGCCGGCCCTGCGCGGTGAACAGTTCACCGGCCTCGGCCCAGCAACGCCGAGCAGCGTCGAACTCACCGGTGTCCGCGTGGATCTCGCCGACGATACGCAGGGTGTTGGCGACCTGGTAGAAGTCGCGCAGATCACGGCGCAGTCGCAGGGCATCGCCATAGAGAGTGAGGGCTTGCCGGTACTGGTCCGAGTGCCGGGCGAGGTAGCCCAGGGTGTCCAGCGTGTCGGCCTCCCCGGCGCGATCGGGGTGGTAGCGGTGCAACTCCTGCGCCGCCGAGCAGTGATCGCGAGCCTGGTCGAAGTGCCCGAGCCGGGCGGCGTACCGGCCGACGGCGTTGAGCACCTCCGCTTCGGAAAAGCCGTCACCGAGCGAACGGACGCGGTCGAGCGCTTGAAGAGCGTGGTCGAGCGCCCGGCGGCGGTTTCCCTGGCGTTCCCAGATCATCGCCAGCGTTCGATGGGCGTCGGTTTGCTCGGTGGCACCGACCGATTCGGACAGGTCGAGACATCGCTGCGCGAAATCGAGCGCTTCCGCGTGTCGGCCGGACCTGGAACAGGCATCGCCGAGGACGCGGAGCGCGAGCGCCAGCGGTCCCGGCTCGCCGAGCTGCTCGGCGGCCTCGAGCGCCGTCCGCCAGCTCGCGAGCCGGTCGTCCAGGCTCCCCTTGCGCTGGAGGTAGGTGTCCATGGCGATGGCCAGCTGCCACACGGCGTTGTACCGCCCCAGCGTCGAGGCAAGCCGTTGCACCGGAAGCAGGCAGTTGTACTCGGTGTCGAACCACGCCAAGGCTTCAGTCGCGTCCGCCAAGGGCAAAGGGATGGTTCCGGGCGAGAGCTGACCGAGTTCGAGACGTTCTTTGCGTTGTGACAGCTGCTGGTTCGCGTCCTTGGCCGTGTGCAGGTAGAAGTCGATCACCCTGTTCCGGGCGTCCGATCGCGCGGCTTCGCCGTCCAGCGAAAGGGTTTGTTCGAGAGCATAGGCACGGATGAGATCGTGCAGTCCGTATCGACCGGGCACCTGACTGGTGACGAGGCTGCCCAGTTCCAGCGCTTCCAGCACGGCCCGAGCCTGGTCGATGCTCCGCTCGCCCAGGGTGGCGGCGGCGTTGATCCCGAAGTCCGGCCCGGGTAGCAGGCTCAGGAGCCGGAAAGTACGCGCGACCTCGGCCGGAAGAGCTCGGTAAGACCAGGAGAGTACAGAGCGGACACCGAGCTCGGGTTCGTCGTTCTCGAGTGCGGGTACGGCGCGCAGCTCCGCAGCGAGCTCAGCCAGCGGCTGCCGGCCGCGTGAACGGGCGGCGCTGGCGACGAGGGACAAGGCCAGTGGAAGGCCGGCGCAAGCCCTGCTCAGATCGTCGATCGCCTGGGGCTCGGCGGCGACGCGTTCCGCGCCGACGAGGTGGGCCAGCATAGCCCGGGATTCCGCCGCCGGCAGCAACTGCAGATCGAATCTGCCGGCGCCGTAACGTGCAGTCAACTCGGTGAGTGGTCGGCGGCTGGTCACGACAACGGTGCTCGAGGCAGTCCGCGGGAGCAGCGGGATGATCTGAGCGGCTGTGCTCGCGTTGTCCAAGATGATGAGCATCCGTTTGCCCGCGATCAAAGAACGGTACAGCCCCAATTGGGCGGCGGGATCTTCCGGCACCCGGGACGAGGGTACTTCGAGGTCGTCGAGCAAGCCACGAACGGCCGTACCCGCGGGCAGCGGCTCGGCGGGCGAATATCCCCGGAGATCAACGTACAACTGCCCGTCGGGGAACTGGTCGATCCGTCGCCGTGCCCATTCCACAGCCAGCGAAGTCTTGCCGACTCCCGCCATCCCGGTGATCACCAGCACCGGGGTTCCGGCGGCCCGTTTCGCATCGAGGGTGGTGAGTAGTTCTTCTCTCGCGAAAAACGAGTCGGCAGCAGGAGGGAGCCGGTGCGGAACGGGAGCCGGGCGGGGCGTTTTCGATTCGCGCTGCAAGGGGCCTCCTTCTCCGGTCGCCCTCCCACTATGCACTGCAGTGCGCCCCGGCGACACCGCGCCGCACCCGCGGGCCGGGACCGGAACGATGCTGACCCCGGCGTCGCTCGCGGCCTCAACCGCGAGAATGCCCGCGGGATTCTGCGCCGGTGATCAGCAGGACGGCGCTTCCCGGAATCGGATTCTGTTCGAAAGGCTGCCAGGATGATTGGTCGACATTCCCTCGCCGGGGCCGTGCACCGGTCTCAGCGATCTGTGCGAGGGGAGTAGGTGGTACCGGGCCGGCCCGTGCGTCCCCTCATCTGCCGGATCATTCCTGGAGCCGGGCGAACAGTTCTCTTGCCTCCCGGGATCTGGCTTCGGCTTCCTCGTCCCGGCCCAACGCGCGCAGCGGGGTGGCCATCCTGTCCAGGGTGTTGGCTATGTGCCTGAGGTAGCCGTGGGCGCGGCGCAACGTGAGCGCCCGCTCGTAGTGCTCGACCGACCTGTCCGGCCGGCCGGCGCGGTCCTCGACGTAGGCGAGGGTTTCGCGGCCGGACGCCTCGCCCTCCGGGTTGGGACGCAGGGCGAGAGCGGCCTCGCCGAACGAGCGAGCCCGGTCGAGGTCGCCGAGCCGGGCGGTGAACCACGCGACCGCGTTCAGGGCGTGGGCTTCGCTGGTGGTGTCGTGCAGTTCTCGCGACAGCCTCAGGTTCTCCTGGGCGTGGTTCAGCGCGTCGGCGTCCTCGTCCTGGCGGCCGAGTGCCCAAGCCAGGGCGCGATGGGTGTGCGAGAGCTGGTACAGGTCCTCCGACTGCTCAGCGAGGACGATCGCTTCCCGCAGGTGTGTCAGTCCCTCGGAATCCCGGAGGGCCCGGGTAAGCGCTTCGCCGAGCCGTCGGTGGGACGTGATCAGGGTCGGACCGGGTGTCCGCGCGCGCAGTGCGAGTCTCCAGGTGCGGATGTCGGCGTCCGGGTGATCCCGTCGGTGGTGGTACGTCGTGAGTGTGCGTGCCAGGTGCCAGACGACGTCGTGCCACTCGTGCTCCGCGGCGGTGTCGACGGCGGCGAGCAGGCACTGGTGTTCCGCGTCGAACCAGGCCAGCGCCGCATCGAGGTCCGCGGGTGCTTCCGGCCGGCAGTCCGGTGACATCGGCGGCAAGACCGCGGGCGCGCCGTACGGCTGGAGGTGACGGTCTGCCGAGTGGGCGGTGTACAGGTAGTGGTCGGTCACCCGCCGCGTTGCCTCGACGTCTTCGGCACGGACCTCGGCACGGATGAGGTCGTGCATGCGGTAGCGCCCGTCGGCCACCGTTTCCAGCAGGCTGAGGCGCGCCAAGGCAGGCAGCTCGGAGACCGACCCGGTGAGGCCGGCCGCGGCGGCGAGGCCGATGTCCGGTCCCGGTGCGGTGGCGAGCAGCCCGAGGACGCGCGCCTGCGGCCCGGTCAACTCGCGCAGCGACCAGGACAGCGCCGCGGGGAAGCTGTTGGCCGGGTCCTCGTCGTCGAGCCGGCCCAGCTCGTCCGCGATTCGTGCCAGGGACATCTCAGGACTCGTCTCGACGCGGCTGGCGACGATCGCCAGTGCGAGTGGCAGTCCCGCACAGTGCTTCACGATCCGCTGCACGGCCGCGGGATCCGAGGCGATCCGGACGGATCCGAGGCGCGCGCGCAGCAGGTCGTGGGACTCGGCGTCGCCGAGCACGCCGAGTATCCGGTGCCGGGCGCCGTGCCGGGTGTTCAGCGAAGTGAGCCGACGGCGGCTGGTCACCAGTACGGTGCAGGAGGACCCACCCGGCAGCAGTGACTCCACCTGGGCCGCGTCGGCAGCGTTGTCGAGGACCACCAGCAGCCGCTTGTCCGCGGTCAGGCTTCGGTAGAGCGCGACTTGAGCATGCGGATCCGGCGGTATGTCGACGGCTCCGAGCGCGTCGAGGAACCCCCGTACCGCGGCGGCGGGAGCCATCGGTCGATCCGGGGAAAATCCGCGCAGGTCGACGAACATCTGACCGTCCGGGAACCGGTGTCCGTGGGTGTGGGCCCACTGCACCGCCAGCCACGTCTTGCCGACGCCGCCGCTCCCTACGACCGCGTGCACCCCGGGCTCGTCGGCCAAGCCGGCCAAGTCACCGGCCCGGCCCACGAAACGTGCCGGCGACGCGGGCAGCTGCCGGGGTGCAGGTCGTCCACGCGCGATGACGACCTCTCCGGCCTGCACGACCGTCCCCGTCACGTCGCCGTTGACGACGTTGTGCACCCCGGGCCGGTCAGGCATGCCCACCAGCATGCACCGGCCGCCGCGGTACCACCAGATCTCCGCGCGGCGACCACCGTTGCCGGCGACTCGCGCCGGACGCCGATCGACGCTCCCGAGGGGGATCGGTCCAGTGTGGACGCCGGCTGCGTCAGGCCCCTGCGGCGTCCCGGTGCGTCGCGGCGTGGAACCGGTCGAGGTAGAGCGGCCAGCCCGATCCGGAGCCGAGGCTCGTGAAGCTTTCCCAGTCTTCGCCGTGCCGGTCCAGGTGCCGGTGTTCGAGGGTGACGCGGGTGCGCTCGGCGCCATCGGCGATGAAGCGGATTTCGACCTCGCTGGTGTGACCGGGGTCGGATTCCAGTTGCCAGCGCGGGCTGATGTCCCAGCTGAGGAGCAGCCGGTCCGTCGGCTCGCAGGCGAGGACCCGCGCCCAGGCGCAGCGGCTGCCGTCGGTGCCGACGTCGTGGACGGTGCCGCCGGCGCGGGGCTCGAGGACCGTCCGTTCGATCGGCACCGCGAGCAGGTTGTGCTCGCGCGGCTTGATTTCGTCGAATCGCTCGGTGAACACGCGGAAGGCCCGCTCCCGGGGGACATCGACGGAGATGGCGGCTCGCACCGTGGTCGAGGCTGGTGACGTGCTGCTCATGGGCATCCTTCCGGGTCGGCTCACCGGAGGACGACCGGCTGCCCGGCTTCTCGACAGTCCCAGCACCTTTCCGAGGCTCTGATTTTTGAGGAACGCTCGTTCTTGACTGATCGTTCCTCAAAACGCTACCGTCGTGGCATGGGCAGGCAACGGGCGTTCGACGAGGACGAGGTGGTGCGCGCCGCCGTGAAGTTGTTCGGCGGGCGTGCTTACGACGGGGTTTCCATCGACGACCTCGTCACCCACCTCGGCGTGCACCGCAACAGCCTGTACAAGACTTTCGGCAGCAAGCGGGGCCTCTACCTGGTCGCCGTGCGCCGCCACCTCGCCGAGGACGTCCGTCCCCTGGCCGAAGCGCTTACCGCGGCACCGGATGCCGCGGCCGCGCTGGAGCTCGTCACGTCGGCCGACCTCGGGCTGCTGCTGCTCGCGGTGGTCGAACGGGCGCCGGTCGACGAGGAGGTGGCCGCCGAGGTCGCCGCGGCGCTGGCCGCCGTCGACCAGGCGATCGCCGACGCGCTCGGCATTCCCACCGCCCTGGCCGCCGCTCTCACGGCGGCCGCGCTGGGCATTCTCCTGCGCGGCAACCCCGACGGTGTCGGCGCCGCGCTGACCCACCGCCTCGATCCCCTCGACTGACAAAGGAAAACCGAAATGGCACTGGTCACCATCGATGGCGACGACCTCGTCGTCGTGATCAAAGGTCTGGACAAGCTCTGGGCGTTCAAGAGCAGCCTGACCATCCCGCTGGCCAACGTCCGCGGCGCGACCGCGGACCCCGGCATCGCCGCCGACCCCAAGGGGATGCGGGCGCCGGGTGCCCACGTGCCCGGTGTGATCACCGCGGGCACGTTCCACCTCGACGGCGAAAAGGTCTTCTGGGACGTCAAGGACGCGTCGAAGGCCGTCGTGATCGAACTCGCCGACGAGCGCTACACCCGCCTCGTCCTCCAAGTCGACAACCCGCGTGCGACCGTCGCGCTGGTCGAGAACGCCCTGCGCTGAAAGAGGTTGCCGATGTTTTCCCACCTCGCCGCGGTCACGGTGTCGCTGGCCGTCGTGACCGCCGCCCCGGCCGGGGCAGCACCCCGCCTCGTGCCCGCCGCCGACCGTGAAGTCGTCTTCACCGCCGACGGGACGACGACGTACGGCACGCTGCACGTACCCGCGCACCGCGCCGGGCACCGGCTGCGCGCCGCGTTGGTGCTGCCCGGCAGCGGACCCACCGACCGCGACGGCAACCAGCCGGGCGCGCTGCCGAACACCCTGGCGCAGGTGGCCGGCGTGCTCGGCGGCGACCGGGTCGCCACGCTGCGGTTCGACAAGTACGGCACCGGCCGCACCGGGCTCGGCGCCTACCGCGACCACCCGGAGGCCCTCGACTACCCGGCGTTCGTCCGCCAGGCGAGGGCCGCCTACGAGGTGTTGCGCGATCAGCCGGAGACCGACCCGCACGCGCTGATGGTCCTCGGGCACAGCGAAGGCGCGATGACCGCGCTGCTGCTCGGCGGCACCGTCCACCCGCGCCCGATCGGCGTGGCACTGCTGCAACCGCAGGCGATCCGCCTGCTGGACCTGGTCGCGCTGCAGCTGCACGCCCAGACCGCCGAGGCGGTCCGGCAGGGCCAGTTCACCCCGGAGCGGCAGTGGGTGATCGACGCGGCGATCGACGCCGCCGTGACCGCCCTGCGCGCACACCGGCCGGTCGGCACCACCGACCTGCCGCCCGCCGTCGCGCAGCTCTTCACGGCCTTCCAAGGACCGAGCGGCCGGTTCGTGGACAGCGACGACGCCGTCTACCCGCCGTCCGCCGCCGCGGCCCTGCGGCCGGGGACCGGGGTGCTGCTGACCTGCGGCACGAACGACACCCAGGTCCCTTGCGCCACAACGGATGCCTTGACGTCCGCGCTGCGCCGCGCGCACGTCGGCGGGCCGGGCCGGGTGCGACTGTCCGGTGTGGACCACCTGCTGCACGACGCCGATCACCCGGACACCCCCGCCCCGGCCGTGCTCGACGCCCTGCACCGGTTCGCGGGGAGCGAGTGACGTCGGAATCGCTGATCTCCCGCAGGGTAGGGTGCCTCCGATGACCGCCCCGGGCTTGTCCCTGCCGCAGCGAGTACGCCGGGTGCTGGCGATCCGGCCCTTCCGCCGGCTCTGGGGCGTGACGTTCCTGTGCAGCACCGCCGACTGGCTCGCCTTGCTCGGCGTGGCCGATCTCGTCTCCAGCGCGGCCGGCAGCTACGCGGTGAAGAGCTTCGCGTTTTCCGGTGTGGTGTTCAGCAACCTCCTGCCCGGGTTGCTGTTCGCCCCGGTCGGCGGGTTGCTCGCCGACCGGTTCGACCGGCGGAAGGTGATGGCCGTCGGCGACGTGCTGCGGTGCGTCCTGCTGCTTTCGGTCGTGGTGGTCGATCTGCCGTGGTGGCCGTTCGCCGGCGCCTTCCTCACCAGCAGCGTCGCGATGCTGTGGATCCCGGCCAAGGACGCCGCCGTGCCCAACCTGCTGCCTCGGCCGGATCAGGTCGAAACGGCCGGCCAGCTCGGCTTGGTGATGACGTACGGCATCTCGGTCGTCGCCGGCGGCGGGCTCTACGCCCTCGCCGGCATCGGGCCTTCACTGCGGCTGCCCGACGACGTGCTGGGCACCAACGGTTCCGTCAAGGTGGCCATCGCCCTCGCGGCCGGGCTCTACCTCGCGAGTTCGTTCCTGATCGCCCGGCGGATACCCGAGCTGTCGGGAACGACGGACCGCAACCGCGTCGGCAAGGGTGGAGCGGACCGCCCCGGCGTCGCCGCGATGGCGCGCGACGCCGGCCGCTTCATCCGCACCACGCCGTTGGTGCGCGGCCTGCTCGTCGGTGCGGTCGGCGCGTTCGCCGCCGGGGGAGCGGTCGTCGGGTCGGCCCAGTCCTACGCCAAGAGCGTGCTGGCGGGCCAGGCCGGGTTCGGGTTGCTGTTCGCCGCGGTGTTCGTCGGCCTCAGCGCCGGGATCGCCGGTGCGCCGATGGTGGCGGCGCGCCTGGCGCACGAGCGGTTGTTCGGCGTGGCGATCGTGGGCGCCGGGCTTTCCCTGGTCCTGGTGGCGTTGTCACCGCACCTGTTCGTGTCGCTGGCCGGCGTCCTGCTGGTCGGCGCCTGTGCCGGCGCCACGTTCCTGACCGGCGTGACGATCATCGGGTCCCAGGTCGCCGACGAGGTGCGCGGCCGCGTCAACGCCCTCTACCAGTCCCTGCTGAAGATCGTCCTCGGCGTCGCGGTCGCGGTCGTCCCGCTGCTGGTCGGGCTGACCAACGCGCGGGCGGTCCACTTCTTCGGGAACGAGGTGCTCGTCGACGGCACCCGGCCGGTCCTGCTCGGCGCGGCGGCCCTGGCGTGTGCGGCGGGCGTGCTCGCCCACCGCCAGATGAACCCGCACCGGCCGGGCCGCCTGCTCGCCGACCTGCGCGGCAGCCTGTCGCGCCGTCCCCGCCGCCCGGCCGGGTTCCTCATCGCGGTCGAAGGTCCCCCGCGCGCCCGCACGGCGGGTCACGCGGCCGAGCTGGCCGGCTGGCTCCGGCGCTCGGGGGAGCACGTCGTGGTGCTCGCCACGGACCCCGGACGTGACGACCCCCGCTTCGAGGAGCTCATGACCAGCGCGGCGTTGACCGGCCCGCGCGCTCGCGCGCTGGCCGCCGCGGCGATCCGCGCGGACACCATCGAGCAGGAAGTCCTTCCCGCGCTCGAGTCGGGAGCCGTCGTCGTCGTGGAACGGCTGATCGACTCGCCGCTGGACCGGTCGGCGAGTTCGGCCGGGATCGGCTCGGACGTGATGGCCGGCCTGGCCGGCTGGGTCACCGGGCGGCTCCGTCCCGACCTCACCGTCCTGCTCGACCAGGACACGGGCAGTCCCCCGCGGTCGGCCGACGACTGGAGCGACCGGATCCGCGGCCTGCTGAGCGATCTGGCCGCGACGTCACGGTGCGTCGTCATCGAAAGCGCGGAAGTCACCGCGAGTCAGGACCAGATCCGCGCCGCGGTCGGCGAAGCGCTCGCCCGGCCCCGCCGGCCGCAAGTCGTGTTTGCGCGGGCCCGGACGACGGGTACCGGTACGGCAGCCGAGCCGGACGGGGTGCCTGTCGATGAACGAGCTGCCGGACGTGATCGCCGGGCGGTACGAGATCGGGTCGCTGATCGGTGAAGGGGCCACCGCCCGGGTGTACCGGGCCGTCGACCGGGAACTGGGCCGGGCGGTCGCGGTCAAGGTCTACGACCGCCACGCGGTGGCCGTGGACCAGCTGCGCCGGGCGCGGGAGAAGCGGCTGCTGGCCAGCGTCCAGCACCCGCGGATCGTCGCGTTGCACGACAGCGGCACCGAGGGGGACCGGCCGTACCTGGTGATGCAGCTCGTCGACGGGGAGAACGTCGCCGAACGGCTGCTCGCCGGGCCGTTCACCGCCGAGGAGGTGGGCGAGCTGGCGATCCGGCTGGCGGACGCGCTGGCCCACGTCCACGCCCGCCAGATCGTGCACCGCGATCTGAAGCCCGCCAACGTCCTGCTCGGTCCCGGTGGTCCGGTGCTCACCGATTTCGGCATCGCGCACGCGCTGGACTCCACGCGCATCACCGGCACCGGGCTGGTCACCGGCACTGCCGCGTACCTGGCGCCGGAGCAGATCCTGGGGGAGCAGGCCGGGCCGCCGGCCGACGTCTACGCCCTCGGCCTGATCCTGCTCGAGTGCTTGACCGCGCAGCGTGAGTTCCCCGGCACCCTGGCGGAGTCGGCGATGGCACGGCTGCACCGCGCGCCGCGTGTTCCGGCCGGTACCCCGGCTCCGCTCGCGGACACGCTCCGCCGGATGACCGCCCGCGAGCCCGCGGACCGGCCGGCCGCCGCGGAGATCCCGGAGCTGCTGCGCGAGCAGCCCCGCACCGTCCGGGCGGTCCCGGTCGTGGCCCCGGCACCGTGCCGACGGGCGTGGGCCGGCGGCCTGGCGGCGGTGGCCGCGGCTGCGGTGCTGGCGGCGGTGCTCGCGAGGCCGGCCGATCCCGGGCCCGAGCCGGCTGTCGTGCCCGAGGCCGTGCCGCCCACCGGTTCCGTCGTGGTCCCGGTTCAGGTCACCTCGTCCCCGGCGACGGCGCTGGTGGTGGCATCCTCCCAAGCCGCCCCACCGGCGGCGGCTGGAGTGGTCGCCGCACCGCCGAAGGCCGGCCCGGAGAAGCAGGCGAGTGGGCCGGCGAAGCCGCATGGCGAGCCGCATCAGGATGTCAAACAGGCGAAGGGGCGGGGCGGGCCGCCGGGGAAGCCGTGATGTGGTTGCGATGCGGTGGGGAGCACCTACGTCCGCTCGGTGGCGGGTCGCGGTGGAGGAGCCTGCGTGTGGGCCGGTGAGGCCGCGTGGCGGTCCGTACCGGGATGTCAAGCAGGCGAAGGGGCGGGGCGGGCCGCTGGGGAAGCCGTGATGTGGTTGCGGTGCGGTGGGGAGCACCTACGTCCGCTCGGTGGCAGGGCGCGGTGGAGGAGCCTGCGTGTGGGCCGGTGAGGCCGCGTGGCGGTCCGCACCGGGATGTCAAGCAGGCGAAGGGGCGGGGCGGGCCGCCGGGGAAGCCGTGATGTGGTGGTTCGGTGGCGAACACCAGCGTCCCGTGGGGACGATGGTTCAGGACTGTTCGCGTCCGTCCGGTGGCAGGACGCGGCGCAGGAGCCGGCGGATGCGGTCGAGGTCGACGTCGGCCGCCAGGCGGGCCTGCTCCGGCGGTTGCTCCGTGAGGGCGTCGACGCCGAACAGCAGGCGGGGGAGTGCCGGGTGGACGGTGAGGCCGATCAGGTCGCTCGCCGCGGCGTGCGCCTCGCCGGGCGCGAGCCCCAGCGTCTGCACCAGGTGTGACGCGAGGTCGGCGGTCGTGACCTCGAAAAGGACGTCGTAGAACCCGGCCGCCAGGTCCGGCAGGCGTTCGGCTTCGGCGATCCCGAGGCGGAGCATCCGGCCCACCGACGACCAGCGCAGCAGCTGCACGAAGCGCCCGCAGTACCGCACGACCGCTTCCAGCGGGTCTTCGGCGTACGCCGCGGGCGTGCCCATCCGCTCGCCGAACAGGGCGCGGATGCGCTCGACGACCGCGAGGAACAGCGTGTCCTTGGTCGGGAAGTGCGCGTACAACGAACGCTTCGACGTCTCCGCGCGCGCCGCGATGGCGTCCATGGAGGTCCGTTCGAAGCCGGCTTCCAGGAACGCGAGCTTCGCCGCGTCGAGGATGTGCTCGCGCAGCGCTGCCCCGCGTCGGGCCATGGCGTCCACCTCAAAGTATACGGTACGGTAGAGTTTACTTCTGGTTCCGCTGAACGGAGACATCATCCATGATCGTGGTCACCGCCCCGACCGGGCAGATCGGCAGCAAGCTCGTCGCCACCCTGCTCCAGCGGCGCGAGCCGCTTCGCCTCGTCGTCCGCGACCCCGGGAAGCTGCCCGCCGGAGTGCGGGACCGGGCCGAGATCGTCGTCGGGTCGCACCGCGATCGCGACGTGCTGGACCTCGCCCTCGAGGGTGCCGGCGCCCTGTTCTGGCTGATGCCGGCGGACGCGACCGCGAGCAGTCCCTACGAGGCCTACGTGAGCGCCTCGATCCCGGGTGCCGACGCCGTCGTGCGCCACGCGGTTCCCCGGGTCGTGGTCGTCTCCGCGCTCGGCCGCGGCTCGGGGATCTACGCCGGGCACGTGTCGGCCTCGCACGCGATGGAGGACCTCTTCCGCAGCACCGGCGCGCACCTGCGGGCGCTGGCGCTGCCCGCGTTCATGGACAACTTCCTGAGGCAGGCGGCCGGCATCGGGGCCGGGGTCCTCTCCGGCACCCTCCCCGCCGGCTTCGCCACGCCCTGGATCGCGACCGAGGACATCGCGGCGCTCGCCGCCGGGTACCTCCTCGACCGCGCTTGGACCGGGCAGGACACCGTCGACGTCCTCGGTGGCGAAGACCTTTCGCACCACGACATCGCCGAAATCCTCACCGACGTCCTCGGAGCGCCCGTCGCGTACCGGCCCGGGGACCGCGCCGCCGTCGAGCGTTTCCTCGTCGGCCGTGGTTTCTCCGAGGCGATGGCCCGTTCCGTGACGGACATGGACGTCGCCGGCGAACGCGGCATCAACAACGGCACGCCCCGCACCGCCGGGAACACCACGCCCACCACGTTCCGCGAATTCGCCGTCGAAGTGATCAAGCCGGCGGTGGTCGCTGCCGGGCGCTGACGGCGAGAGCACTTCCGGCGGCGGTCGGCGGGTGGGACGTCACCAGTCTCGCTGACGAGCTCGATGCGGCAATGGACTTGTGCGGGTCGGTCCGAAGAAGACCGAAGTGAAGCGGGTTGAACTGGGCGACAGTTTGTGCAACGATCGCCGCCGTCTCAGCAACCTGTTATTCGCCGGAGTGACCTCAGCCAAGGAAGAAACGCACTATGCGATCCGCTCTTCGTCGACGAAGCCGAAGCATGATCCTCGCGGTCGCCGTCATCGGAACGGCCCTTGCCGGGTGCACCGTGGGTTCCGGGTCCGCGACCTTGGCCACCGCGACGAACCTCGCGGTCGTGCCGACCCTGCACGACGCGCTGCCGCAGGCGATCAAGGATGCCGGGGTGCTCAGGTTCGCCGGTGATTCCCATCCGCCCTACCGCACGGTCGCCCAGGACGGCACGGTCACCGGGATCGACGCCGACTTCCAGGCCGCGATCGGGCAGGTGCTCGGGGTCAGGACGCAGACCGTCGTCGTCGCCGGTCTGCCTGCCGCGCTGCAAGGCATGCTGGGCAACCGGTACGACGCGTTCAACGGCCCGGTCAAGGCCACCGCCGAGCGGGAGAAGCAGTTCGACACGATCACCTGGATGACCACCCGCACCGCCTACGTCTTCCCCGTCGGTTCGACGGCCGGGATCGCGCGGGTCGAAGACCTCTGCGGCAAGCGCATCGCGGTGGTGACCGCCAGCGTCGTCGAGGAGCAGCTGGGCAAGCTGTCCCGCTTCTGCACCGATCACCGGCACCCGGCGACGCAGACCGTCGGCCTCGACGACACCGACGCCACGCTGCTGGCCACCCGCTCGGGCCGCGCGGACGCCGCCGGGATGACGGAGGCGGCCGCGATCGACGTGACGCAGCGGCAGGGCGGGAACAAGTACGTCACCCAGACCGAGGCGCAGGGGGCGACGAAGGACGATCTGGCGTTGTACGTCCCCAAGTCCTCGAAGCTGGGCCCGGTCCTGCAGCAGGTGTTCGAAGAGCTGTTCCGGAACGGCACTTACGTCGGGATCATGTCGCGCTGGGGGCTGAACCAGGTCTCGGTCCCGAAGCCGGTGCTCAACGCGGCCACCTCGGGCTAGGCACGCGCTAGCCGAACACCCGGCGCTGGATCTCGCGGCGGTAGTCCTCCAGGGTGTTGTCGAGGTGGACCGCGGCGGCTTCGGCGGCCGCTTCCGGGTTGCCGGCGCGGATGGCCTCGAAGATCGCCGCGTGTTCCTCGACCGCCTCGGCCGCGTGGCCGCCGACCGTGCCGTGGAGGCCGATGGTGCTGGACTGGCGTTGCAGCCGCCGGGCTTCGCGGACGGACGCCAGGAAGAACTGGTTGTGCGACGCGGCCGCGATGCCGAGGTGGAAGTCTTCGTCGCCGCGGTCGAACAGGGCGGCCTCGCCGGTCAGGTGGCCCTCCCGGCAGGTTTGCGCGGCCGCCTCGATCGTGCGGAGCTCGGCCGGCGTGGCCCGGGTCGCGGCCAGCCGGGCGGCGGTCGTCTCCTGGACGCGGCGGAACTCGAACAGCATGTAGACGTGGTCGAGGTCGGTGGGCAGGAAGAAGCCCGACCAGCGGGCCGAGCCGAGCATCCCTTCGTCGTCGGCCACGTAGAGGCCCCGGCCCTTCTGGGCGCGCACCCGGCCGAGGGCGGAGAGGATCTTGATCGCCTCGCGCACCACGGTGCGCGAGGTGCTCAGCCGGGCGGCGAGCTCGTTCTCCGTGGGCATGCGGTCCCCGGGCCGCAGCCGGAGCTCGGCGATGAGCTCGAGGACCCGTTCGGCGACGAGTTCGTACCCCGGCCGGTACGGGGCCGACGGCGGCTCGTCCACCGGCTCACCTCCTTCGCGCTCAGTGGTCGGAGTGTAGAGGGCCGCCGATGAGTATGACTCATTCTGACTCGCCTCTTGACGAACCCCCGGCCAAGACGCTGAGATGGTGCCGCCGAAGCAGCCGTCTGCCGAAGATGTGTCTGACACATATCAGGTGCCACGATGAAGTGGAGTACCTCATGACAGTTCGTGCGCGCGCCACCGCAGCCCGTCGGCGGGCGGGCCTGGTCCTCGGTGCGGTAGCCACCCTCGCCGCGGTCACGGCCTGCGGGAACGGGGGGAGCGGCGGCGCCCAGGGCGGGTTCCAGCCGGTGCCGCAGACCGGCGGGAAGATCGTCGTCTGGGTCGACTCGACGCGGCTGCCCGCCGCCCAGGCGTACCAGAAGCAGCACCCCGCGGTGCAGCTGGACATCGTCACCTACGACGGCGACGCCAACGGCTCGAACTACCTGCAGACCAAGGTGGGCCTGTTCAACCGGACCCGCAGCGGCTGGCCGGACGTCGTGTTCAGCTCGCAGAACAACGAAGCGACGTGGGCGGTGCCGGCCGGGTTCACCGCGCCACTGGACAAGGGCCAGGTCCCGGCCGCCACCCTGAACGGCTGGACCGCCGGCGCCAACGACCCGTGCACGGTCGACGGCACGCTCTACTGCCTGCGCAACGACCTCGCCCAGACCGTGCTCTGGTACAACGCGTCCCTGATGCGGTCCTGGGGTTACCAGGTCCCCAAAACCTGGGAGGACTACCAGGCGCTGGGGCAGCGCGTCGCGGCGGAGCACCCGGGCTACCTCGTGGGCGCGGCCGGCGACAGCTTCGCCCCCGAGATCTACCTCTGGGCCGGCAAGTGCGGCGCCAACGAGATCACCGGCCCCAAGAAGGTCAAGGTCGACACCACCAGCCCGGCCTGCACGCGGATGGCGGCCCTGCTCGACACGCTCGTGCGGAACAAGACGATGTCGACCGGGAGCGTGTTCAGCTCCGACTTCGCCAAGAACGCCGCGGACAAGATCCTCATGCTGCCCGGGCCGTCGTGGTTCGGCGGGTCGGTGTTCCAGGAGTCGCTGAAGACCCCGGCCGGGCAGATCGCCGCCGCCCCGCTGCCGCAGTGGGCCGGCGACCCGGCGCCGTCGGTGGGCAACGTCGGCGGCGGCACCTGGCTGCTGTCCGCCCACAGCGCCAACCTCAAGGACGCCACCGACTTCCTCACCTGGGTCACGACTTCCGACGAGTACCAGGGCAAGACCGCCCCGGGCTACCCGGCGTACGGCCCGGCGGCCAAGACGTGGCTGGCGAAGCAGGCCTCCGGCGGGTACTACGCCAACGACATCACCGGCCCCCTGCAGGCGGCGGCCCCGCAGGTGTGGCGCGGGTGGGGCTACGGTCAGTTCAGCCAGGAGGCGATCTGGGCCGCGACCGTCACCCCGGGCCTGACGGCGGGCAAGCCGATCGTCTCGATGCTCCCGGAGTGGCAGACCGCGATCACCGACTACGCGCAGTCGAACGGGTACGAGGTCAGCCGGTGACGCGACGGCGGACGTTCCGGCCGGGCCGGTCCGGGCACCTGTTCGTCGCCGCCTACGTCGTCCTGCTGATCGCGTTCGGCGTCGTCCCCACGGTGTACGCGGTGTACTTCGCCTTCACCGACGCGGGCGACGAATTCGCCGGCGTGGCGAACTTCGTCGAGGCCGCGAGCGACTTCCGGTACCTCGCCGCGGTCGGGCACGTGGCGCTGTACCTCGTGCTCTGGCTGGTGTCCCTGGTGGTGTTCGTGGTCGCGCTGGCGCTGCTGCTGCACCGCCTGGGAGCGGCCGCCGTCAGCAGGGCGCTGCGGTTCCTCTACTACATCCCGGGCGCGCTGGCCGGGGCCGCGAGCGTCATGGTGTGGCTGTTCCTGCTCGACCCGGCGGTGAGCCCGGTGAGCGCGCTGCTGCGCGCGTTCGGGTTCGACACCTTCGGCCAGGTCGTCGCGCCGGAGCACCTCCCGGTCCTGTTCACGCTGATCGCCTTCTGGACCGGGGCGGGCGGCTGGATCGTCGTGCTGTACGGCGCGCTGAACACCATCTCGCCCGAGCTGCTGGAGGCCGCGCGGATCGACGGCGCCGGGGCGTGGCAGACGGCGTGGCGGATCCAGATCCCCCTGCTGCGCAAGTGGATCGTCTACATGGTCATCCTGGCCTTCGCCGGCGGGACCCAGCTGTTCGTCGAACCGCAGCTGCTGTCGCAGGCGAGCGTCGGCGTGGCCGGGCGCGACTACTCGCTCAACCAGCTCTCCTACGACTTCGCCTTCCAGAACGACAACGTCAACACCGCCGCGGCGATCTCGGTGGAGCTGCTGGTGGTCGGGCTCGTCGTCGCCGGGGTGTTCGTCGCGCGATCGGGGTTCTTCGATGCCGACTGAGGGCGCCCGCCGGCGCGTGAACCCGCTGCCGGCCTTGATCCTGGTGCTGTTCCTGGTGTTCTTCGTGCTCCCGCTGCTGTGGCTCGTGCTGGCGGCCACGAAGACCGACGACCAGCTCGTGCACGGGAACCCGCTGTCCTTCGGCTCGTGGCGGGCGCTGGCGGACAACTGGAGCGCGCTGACGTCCTTCCAGGACAACGCGATCTTCCACTGGCTGGGCAACTCCGCGCTCTATTCGTTCGTGGCGCTGGCGATCACGCTGGGCGTGGCGATCCCGGCCGGCTACGCGCTCGCCATGACCGAGTTCCGCGGCCGCAAGACGCTCCTCGTCGCGACGCTGGTGGTCATGCTGATGCCGAACGCCACCCTCGTCGTGCCGCTGTTCCTCGAACTCAACGCGGTGCGGCTGATCGGCTCGATGTGGTCGGTCGTGCTGCCGTACGCGTTCTACCCGTTCGGCGTGTACCTGACCTACATCTACTTCACCACCGCCGTGCCCCGCGACCTGCTCGACGCGGCCGAGCTCGACGGCTGCACGCAGTTCGGGGTGTTCCGGCGCGTCGCGCTGCCGCTGGCCGCGCCGATCGTCGCACTGGTCGGGTTCTTCAGCTTCGTGGCCAACTGGACGAACTACTTCCTGCCCTACGTCCTGCTGCCGCAGAGCGACCAGTTCCCGGTCCAGGTGGGCCTGGGCACCCTGCTGAACTCGGTGCCGCAGTTCAACCCGACGGTCGGCACCGCGGCGGTGCAGCGCCCGGAGCTGGCGCTGGCCACGCTGCTGGCGATCACGCCGGTGCTCGTCGTTTTCCTGTTCTCCCAGCGCTTCCTGGTCGCCGGGATGCTGGCCGGCGCGACCAAGGAGTGACGTGCACCCCGTCATCACGGCCTCGGTGCCGCTGCTCGAACCGCCGGGCTGGGCGCTCGCCCAGCGGGAGCTGTTCGCCCTGCTCGACCGCGCCTGGCGGCAGTTCGCCCGCGACTTCACCGGCCCGGACGGGCGGCTCGCCTACGCGGACGCGCTCACCACCCGCGACGGCGTCGACGACTTCTACGAGACGTTCTTCAACTGGCCCCAGCTCTACCTGCTCGGCGGCGCCGACGACCTGCTCGCCGAGTCGGAGCGGCACTGGGAAGGCATCACCCGGCAGCTGACCGAGCTGGGCATGCTGGCCGGCGGGTACGAACGCGGCTACGACTGGTTCCACCAAGGCGAAAGCCTGCTGCTGCTGTACTTCCTGTGCATGGCGGCGCCCGGGCGGTGGCGCGCTCGCGCGCTGCGGTTCGCGGAGCTCTACGTCGACCCGGCCCACGGCAACTACGACCCCGCGCACCGGATCATCCGCCGTCCGCACAACGGCAGCGACCCCGCCCGCGAAGGACTCTTCGACGGCGGCTCGTACCCGTGGCTGCCGCACGAAGCCGAGCTGTACGGCTTCCCGCTCGAATGGCTGCTGCCGGCGGACGCCGGGGAGCCACCGCGAGAGCGTGATCCCCGCCTGGGCGAAGAGATGCGGCGGCGGATCGGGGTGGGGGACACCGCGGTCAACCTCGCCGCCTCCGGGCTCGTGTTCAACGCGCTGCTGCTGTCCGGCGAAGAACGCTACCGCGAGTGGCTCGCCGAGTACGTCGGCGCGTGGCGGGAGCGCGCGGCGGCCAACAACGGCATCCTCCCCGACAACGTCGCTCCCGACGGGACCGTCGGCGGGCTGCTGGACGGCCGCTGGTACGGCGGGCACTACGGCTGGTCCTGGCCGCACGGCTGGTACAGCGTCGGGCACGCCGCCGTCGTCGCCGCCCTGTCCGCCGCGCTCGCCACCGGCGACGACACGTTCACCGACCTGGTGCGCCCGGCGCTGGACGAAATCATCGCCCACGGCAAGGTAATGGCGTTCACCGAAGCGGACTCCAGCCTCGCGTCCAAGTGGACGGTGCAGCTGCGCCAGGACGTCGACACCCCGACGCTGCACGTGCCTTTCCGCCACGACGACCGGGGCTGGTTCGACCACAACCCGATGCTGATGGGCGTGCCGGTCGCGCTGTGGCACCACTCGGGCGCGGCCGTCGACCGGGACCGCCTCGACCGGCTGCGCGCGGCCGGCGGCCACGACTGGCGGACCGTCCGGCCGTTCCGCAGCAAGGAGGAGGCCGGGCACGAGGAGCCCTGGTTCGCCTATCTGGCCGGGGACAACCCGGAGTACCCGGAGCGGATCCTCGCCGCCGCCCAGGCCCAGGTCCGCCACCGGCTGGCGCGGATGGCGCGGTACCGCGGCCGCCCCGTTCCCGAGGCCGACATCCACCTGTGGCAGCAGTCCAACCCCGTGGTCACCGAAGCGCTGGTGCAGCTCACGTGGGGCGGTCCGCAGGTGATCTACAACGGCGGGCTGCAGCAGGCCCGCGTCCGCTACCACGACGCGGGGGCGCGACGCCCCGGCCTGCCCCCGTCGGTGGCGGCGCTGGTTTCCGCCATCGATCCCGGGGCGACCGTGGTCGAGCTGGTCAACCTGGACCCGGCAGCGCCGCGGTCGGTCGTCGTCCAGGCCGGCGCGTTCGCCGAGCACCACTTCCGGACCGCGAGCTACACGACGTGCGACGACCCGTCGTGGATCGGCGGCCTGTACGACTACGGCCACCGCGAACCGGTCGTGACGCACCGCTCGATCGACCTCGACGGCCCGTGGCTGCGGGTGGAGCTGCCGCCCTCCACCCGGATCCGCCTGACGCTGCGGCTGGCGCTGCGGGCCCGTCCGCCGTCGTACGCGACTCCGTTCGAAGAGCCGGAAGGGACGGGGTGACCCGGCCGTGGCCCCGTCCGCGAGCGGGCCACACCCGCCCTCGCCGTCGCCCGGTCTACTGGCCGCCGCCGAGGCGG
This sequence comes from Amycolatopsis sp. NPDC049159, assembly GCF_040648295.1. Classification (NCBI taxonomy): domain Bacteria; kingdom Bacillati; phylum Actinomycetota; class Actinomycetes; order Pseudonocardiales; family Pseudonocardiaceae; genus Amycolatopsis; species Amycolatopsis sp. NPDC049159. The sequence continues at coordinate 79,783 of NZ_JBEZDL010000009.1, read as the reverse complement.
TACTCCGCGTTCACCAGCTCCAGCAGCTCGGCCACCGACGTGTCCGCGGATGCCCGGTCGAACGTGATTTCCCCGTGCTGCACCAGGTTCACCCGGTCGCAGACGTCCACCACCTGGCCGTAGTTGTGGGCGATGAGGATGATCGCGATGTCCCCGCGCTGCTTCAGTTCCTGCAGCAGGCGCAGGATCACCGCGCTCTCCTTGGCGCCCATCGCGGCGAGCGGCTCGTCGAGCAGCAGCAGCTTCGCGTTCGAATACACCGACCTCGCGACCGCGATCGCCTGCCGCTGGCCGCCGGAGAGCATGCCGACCTCGGTGGTCACCGACGGGATGCTGATGCCGATCGAGTCGAGCGCCTCGCGCGCGCGGCGCTTCATCTCCCCGCGCCGCAGGAACGGCAGCGGGCGGTGCGTCAGCTCGCGGTTGAGGTGCAGGTTCAGGTACACGGGCAGGTCGTCGACCATCGCCAGGTCCTGGAACACCGTCTCGATGCCCAGCGACCTCGCGTGCACCACCGACTTCAGCGTCACCGGCTCGCCCTCGAACAGGAGACGGCCGCCGTCGGGCTGGTGGTAGCCGGTGAGGATCTTGATCAGCGTCGACTTGCCCGCGCCGTTGTCCCCGATGAGCCCGAGGATTTCGCCGCGCCCCACGTGCAGGGAAATGTCGGTGAGCGCGGCGACCGGCCCGAAGCTCTTGCTGATGCCTTCGGCACGGATGACGTCGGTCATGCCACCTCCCGGGAGCCGACGCGTTTGCGCACCACGATCAGCGTCACGTTCAGCACCATCGCGCCCAGGATGGCGGCGCCGAGCACGACGTTGAACGCGTTCGCGCTGATCCCGGTCAGGTTGAACCCGTCGAACACGATGCCGAGCAGCAGCGCGCCCAGGAACGCACCGGCCACCGTCCCCGATCCGCCGAGCAGCGCCGTCCCGCCGATGACGGCCGCCGCCACCGCGAAGAACATCGTCGTGAACCCCCCGTTCGTCGGGTCGTACGAGCCGACCCGGGTGCCCTGCAGGATGCCGGCGAGCCCGGCCAGGGTGCTGGTGACCGCGAAGTTGACCACCTTCACCCGGTTGACCGGGATACCGGACTCCGCGGCGCCGACCGGATTGCCGCCGGTGGCCTGCGTGTGGATGCCGAAGCGCGTCGCCGAGAGCACCACCTGCATCACGACGACCACGCCGATCGCCCACAGGAACTCCGTCCAGCGCGCGCCGCCGAACACCTCGAGCACCGCGCTGTCCTTCGGCGCCCCGACCGGCCGGGCGTTGGAGATGACGAGCACCAAGCCCTGCAACAGGAACGCCATGCCGAGGGTGGTGATGAAGGACGGGATCGTCAGCACGGTCCGGATCAGCCCGTTCACCACGCCGATCAGCGCGCTCAGCACGATCGCGGCGAGCAGCGCGAGCCACAGCGGCCAGCCGTTGACGAAGAACTGCATCAGCAGGAACGGGGACAGGGTGAAGACGAAGCCGGCCGACAGGTCGATCTCCCCGCAGATCAGCAGCATCACCTGCCCCGCGGCGATGATCGACCACGGCGCCACGTACTGGGCGATCGTCTGGTAGTTGTCCGCGGAGTTGAACGCGCCGGTCGTCACCGTGAAGTAGATCCCGGCGGCGATCGTGACCAGCAGGATGCTCAGTTCCTTGACCCGCATCACGCCGAGCAGCAGCGATCTCACGTCGTCGCCCCGCTACCGGCTCAGCACCGACGCGGGCGGCAGCGGGATCGAGCCCGGCATCGCGATCACGTCCTTGTTGTCGCCGCCTTCGAACCGGCTCTTGGCCGTCGCGTACGGGCCGACGTTCTCCTTGGTGACGAACGTGAGGCCGGTGTCGGTGACCGGCGGCGCGACCAGCGTGCCGGACAGCCGGAACAGGTACAGGTAGAGCACCGACAGGAAGCCCTGCAGGTACGGGGACTGGTCGATGGTGAAGTCGAGCGCGCCGGCCTTCACCCCGGTGACCGTGTCGTCGAGCAGGTCGAACCCGCCGCCGCCGATCTTGCCGGTCAGGCCGCGGTCGGCGATGAGCTTCGCGCACGCGGCGGTGCTGCCCGCGTCGACCGCGTAGATCCCTTTGGCCGCGGTGTTCCCGGTGTAGGCGGCGGTCATCGCGTTGAGCTCGCCGGCCTGCTCGGCGCCGGTGTTCACCGACTGGACGCGCACGCCGGGCGCGGCCTGCTTGAGGGCGTCGGTGATGCCGTCGAGCCGCGGCTGGACGTTGTTGCCGCCCGGCTGGGAGATGCCGACCAGGATGTCGCCGGAGGTGACCTTCTGCGCGATGCGCTGCCCCATCCGGAAACCGGACAGGTACAGGTCCTGGCCGACGTAGGTCAGCGGGTAGTTGCCGGCCGCGTTGGCGTTGTATGCGATGACGGGAATGCCTTGGCCGAGCGCGCGTTTGGTGAGGTCGACGAACGCGTTGTCGTCGGTCAGGGCCACGGCGATCCCGTCGGCCTTGCCGGTGATCGCTGTCTCCATGGCGCTCGCCATCTGGGCGACGTTGCCGTTCTCCGAGCCGGTCCACTGTGGCTCGGGCACCCCGAGCAGGGCCGCGGCGTCGGCGAGGCCGGTTCGCGTCGGCACGAAGAACGAGTTCGTGGTGACGTGGTTGACGAACACGAACCGCCACTGCGGTGTGCCCGGGAAGGGCCCGGACCGGCCCCCGTTCTGGCCGTTCTGGCCTTCTTGGACGCTCGTGCACGCGGTGAGCAGCGCGCTCGCCGCCACGCCCCCGGCCCCCAGGTACTTGAGCGCGGATCTCCGGGAAGTGCCTGTTCCAGCTGTCATGGTGACCCCGAATCCATCTCAGCGGCAGTGCTTCGGCTACGACGGGTCTCTCGCGGTGAGGCGTCAAAAACGGTAGCAGACGTATGATGTCTCGACCAGACTTTTGTGGACACGACCTTGCTTCTGGACTTTTTGGCGGCGAAAGCGTAGCCATACGTATGTTGTCTGTCCGGAGTGTTCGAGGGAGAGGTGGCGACCTTGCCCGAGGTGATCAGCGCGATCGAAGCCGTCGACGTCCGCTTCCCGACGTCGCTGAGCCTCGACGGTTCCGACGCGATGAACCCGGAACCCGACTACTCCGCCGCCTACGTGACCATCCGCACGAGCACGGGGGAGGAGGGGTACGGCCTCGCGTTCACCGTCGGCCGCGGCAACGACGTGCAGGTCGCCGCCGTCCGGGCCCTGGTGCCGTTGGTCGCGGGGATGCCGGTCGAGGACGCGCTCGCCGATCTCGGCGGTTTCTCGCGCCGCCTCACCGGCGACAGCCAGCTCCGGTGGCTGGGCCCCGACAAGGGCGCGATCCACATGGCGGCGGCGGCGATCGTCAACGCCGTGTGGGACCTGCGGGCGCGCCGCGAAGGCAAGCCGGTCTGGCGGCTGCTCGCCGGGCTGCCGCCGGCGGAACTGGTCGACCTGGTCGACTTCCGGTACCTGCGGGAAGCGCTTACCCGGGACGAGGCCCTCGACATCCTCCGCCGCGCCGAACCCGGCCGGGCCGCGCGGCAGGCCGAGCTGCTCGCGTCGGGTTATCCCGCCTACACCACGACTCCCGGCTGGCTCGGCTACGCGCCGGAGAAGCTCACGGCGCTCGCGGCGGAGGCGGTCGAGGCCGGGTTCACCCAGATCAAGCTCAAGGTCGGGGCCGACCTCGACGAGGACGTCCGGCGGCTCCGGCTGGCCCGCGAGGTCGTCGGCCCGGACGTGCGGATCGCCATCGACGCCAACCAGGTGTGGGGTGTCGACCAGGCCATCGCGTGGCTGCGGCCGCTGGCGGAGTTCGACCCGTACTGGATCGAAGAGCCGACCTCACCCGACGACGTGCTCGGCCACGCCGCGATCCGCCGGGCGGTCGCGCCGATCAAGGTGGCCACCGGGGAGCACACGCACAACGCGGTGATGTTCAAGCAGCTGCTGCAGGCGGAGGCGATCGACGTCCTGCAGCTCGACGCGAGCCGGGTCGCCGGCGTCACCGAGAACATCGCGATCCTGTTGCTGGCCGCGAAGTTCGGCGTGCCGGTGTGCCCACACGCCGGCGGGGTCGGGCTGTGCGAAATGGTGCAGCACCTGGCGATGTTCGACTTCGTCGCGGTGAGCGGGACGCGGCACGACCGCGTCATCGAGTACGTGGACCACCTGCACGAGCACTTCGTCGACCCGGTGCGGGTCGAGCGCGGGAGGTACCTGGCTCCGGAGCGGCCCGGCCTCGGCGCCCGGCTGCACCCCGGATCCCTCGCGCGCTACCGGTACCCCGACGGTCCGGCCTGGCAAGAAGAAGCGGTGGTGGTCGCATGAGCACCGGCACGCACACCCGTCCGCAGCCCGTCAACGAGGAGAGGTCATGAAGATCCGCTACCTGTGCGCCGTCGCGCTCGTCGCGGCCGGCGTGCTCGCCGGCTGCAGCAGCGGCGGCACGACGGCGTCCGGCGGCGCCGTCGTCGGCGTCGACTACCCGCGCTCGGACACCGACTTCTGGAACGCCTACATCAAGTACGTGCCCCAGTTCGCCGGGCGGTTCGGGCTCGACCTCAAGACGACGAACTCGCAGAACGACGTCGCCACGCTGACCGCCAACGTGCAGACGATGATCAGCCAGGGCGTCAAGGGTGTCGTCATGGCGCCGCAGGACACCGCGGCGATCATCCCGACGCTGCAGCAGCTGGCGGGCAAGAAGATCCCCGTCGTGTCCGTCGACACCCGACCCGACCAGGGCAACGTCTACATGGTCGTCCGGGCGGACAACCGCGCCTACGGGGAAAAGGCGTGCCGGTTCCTCGGCACGAAGCTCGGCGGCCGCGGCAAGGTCGTGATGCTGCAGGGCGACCTCGCCTCGATCAACGGGCGCGACCGCACCGAGGCCTTCGACGACTGCATGAAGCAGAACTTCCCCGCCGTCACGGTGTTCGGCGAAGCCACCAACTGGGACGCCGGCACCGCGGCCCAGAAACTGCAGACACGGCTGACCGCGAACCCGGACATCAAGGGCGTCTACATGCAGTCCAGCTTCGCGCTTTCCGGGACGCTGCAGCTGCTGAAGCAGCGGGGCCTGCTCGTGCCGCCGTCCGATCCGAAGCACGTGTTCGTCGTGTCCAACGACGGTATTCCCGAGGAGCTCGAGAAGATCCGGGCCGGCGAAATGGACGCGACGGTGTCCCAGCCCGCGGACCTGTTCGCCCAGTACGCGTTGCAGTACGTCAAGGACGCGATCGACGGCAAGAAGCCGGTGCCGGGCCGGACCGACCACGACAGCACCATCGTGGCCGTGCGCGACGGCCTGATGGAGGACCAGCTGGCCGCGCCGCTGGTCACGGCCGACGGCGCGGTCTTCGGGCCGGTGGCCAGCGTCAAGGTCGACGACAAGTCGTTGTGGGGCAACAGCAAGAGCTGACCGCCTCGGGAAGGAGGTGACCATGAGCACGGTGCCCGTCGTCGAAGCGCGGCAGGTGGTCAAGCGCTACGGCGCCACCACCGCGCTGGACCACGCCGACCTCACCGTCCTACCGGGACAGACGCACGCCCTCGTCGGCCGCAACGGCGCCGGGAAGTCGACGCTCGTCGCCGTCCTCACCGGCCTGACCGCGCCGGACTCCGGATCGCTGCTGATGAACGGCGAGCCCGTGCCCCGGCTGTCCGAACGGGACGGCTGGCGGTCGCGGGTCGCCTGCGTGTACCAGCGCTCGACGATCATCCCGGACCTTTCGGTGGCGGAGAACCTGTTCCTGAACCGGCAGGAGACGCTGCGCGGGTTCGTGCGCTGGTCCGCGGTGCGGCGGGCGGCCACCCAGCTGCTCGAACGCTGGTCGGTGGACGTCGACGTCCGCCGGCCGGCGGGGGAGCTCGGCGTAGAGCAAAGGCAGTTCATCGAGATCGCCCGATCGCTGTCCTTCGGCGCGCGGTTCGTCATCCTCGACGAGCCGACCGCGCAGCTGGACGGCGGCGCCATCACCCGGCTGTTCGGCCACATCGCCGAGCTGCAGCGCCAGGGCGTGACGTTCCTGTTCATCAGCCACCACCTGCAGGAGGTCTACGACATCTGCGACACGGTCACGGTCTACCGCGACGCCCGCCACGTCCTGACCGCCCCGGTCGCCGACCTGCCGAAGCCCGACCTCGTCGCGGCGATGACCGGCGAGAACGCCGTCGTGGCCGAAGAACGCGCGTCGTCGGCGCGGCCCGGCCCGGCCGTGCTCCGGGTGCGCGAGCTGAGCCTCGCCCCGCACTACGCGGGCGTGTCCTTCGAAGTCGCGCCCGGCGAGATCGTCGGCCTGGCCGGCGCCGGCGGCAGCGGCAAGACCGAGGTCGCCGAAACGCTCGCCGGACTGCGGGCGGCCGATTCGGGCACCGTCGACGTCGGTGACCACCGCCCCCGCCCCGGCGACGTTCCGGCGGCACTCGCCGCCGGGCTCGGCTTCGTCCCGGAAGACCGCCACCACCAGGGGCTCGTGCCCGGGATGTCGGTCGCGGACAACACCACGTTGTCCGTCATGGACCGGCTCGGCCCGGGCATCTTCGTCCGGTCCGGGCTTCGCGACCGGCTGGCCGGGACGATGATCGACCGGCTCGAGGTGAAGACACCCGGCCCCGGGCTCGCGGTGTCGGCGTTGTCGGGCGGCAACCAGCAGAAGGTCGTCATGGCCCGTGCCCTCGCCGGTGATCCCCGGGTGCTCGTGCTGATCACCCCGACCGCGGGCGTGGACGTGCGGTCGAAGGAATTCCTCCTCGGCAAGGTGGCCGAAGCCGCGGCCGGGGGCACCGCGGTGCTGATCGCGTCGGACGAGCTGGACGACCTGCGCCTCTGCGACCGCGTGCTGGTGCTGGTCCACGGCCGGCTCACCACCGGGCTGGCCGCCGGCTGGCGGGACCACGAGGTCGTGGCCGCCATGGAAGGAGTCGACCTCGATGCCTGAGAGCCCCACCGCGTTGCGTGCCGCGGCGCAGACCGGATCCGCTGCCGCGCGACCGCCACGGCGTATCGCCTTCGCCCGCCTGCGTGATTTCGCCCTGGTGCCCGGGATCCTCGCGATCGCCGTGGTCGGCCAGCTGGTGAACCCGGTGTTCCTGCAGTACGACAACGTGCTCAACATCCTGCAGACCATGTCGGAGATCGCGTTGCTGGTGCTGGCGCAGACCCTCGTCCTGGTCGTCGGCAAGATGGACCTGTCGCTCGAATCCACTTTCGGCCTGGCGCCCGGCGTCGCGGCCTGGCTGACGATCGAGGGCGGCCACTCGCTCGGCCTCCTGCCCTCGTGGACCGCGGTTCCCGTGGTGCTCGCGGTCGGCGTGCTGGTCGGGGTCCTCAACGCCCTGCTGATCGTCCGGTTCGGGCTGAGCGGGTTCGTGGTCACCCTCGGCATGCTGATCGTGCTGCGTGGCCTGCTCACCGGGATCTCCGGCGGCCAGACGTTCTTCGGCATGCCCGAGTCGATGCTCTACCTCGGCACCACGCTGTGGGCCGGGATCCCGGCCTCCATCTGGATCTGCGTGCTGCTGTTCGCCGGCGGTGCCGTGCTGCTCGGGTACACCCGGTTCGGCCGCAGTCTCTACGCGATCGGCGGCAACGAAGACGCGGCGAAGGCCGGCGGGATCCGGACCGACCGCATCGTGTGGATCGTCCTCATCGGCGCGAGCGTGCTGGCCGCGCTCGGCGGGCTGCTGCTTTCGGGCCGGCTCGCTTCGGTGGCCGCCGGCCAGGGCAACGGCTACATCTTCACGGTCTTCGCCGCAGCGGTCATCGGCGGCGTCAGCCTGAACGGCGGCCGGGGCACCGTGTTCGGCGCCTTCACCGGGATCCTGCTGCTGTACATGATCCAGAACGTGCTCACGCTGGCCGGCGTGCCCGCGCAGTGGATCGGGGCGCTCAACGGCACGATCATCCTGGTGGCGCTGGTGATGTCCCGCATCACCAGCGGTAAACGGCAGGGTTGAGAGGCGGTCTCGCCGTTGCTACCCGACCACGCTCGTGAGGAAGGTGCGGACTTCGGCGGCGAGGGTGCGCATCTCCTCACCGGCCGCGTGCACGGTGGTGGTCTCGAAGCGCCACTCTTCGGCCGGCGGCCGGTCGTGGATGCCCCACGTCAGGTGGACGTGGCCGCCCGAGCGGTGTTCGGCCGAGATCGTCAGGTCGTGTTCCAGGGAATGCCAGGCGCGCGCCCCTTCCCAGCCGCGGAAGTCCTCGGCCAGCGTGGCGAGGAAGGCGTCGAGGCCGTCGCCGTCCCACGTCCGCACCCGGGTCTCGACGCTCACCCGTGTCCCGCGGGCTTTCACCAGGAAGTCGAGCGCGGGATCGTTCCCGAACGGCCTCGCCGGCTCGGACAGGAGCAGGTGGACCGGTCGTGGTCCGGGATCTCCCACGTGGACCGTCGGGCCGTCTCCGATCATTCGAGCAGGTTGGAAGCCGTGAGACTCGATGACCAACTGCCGGCTTGGCGTCGCTGGCACCCGCTAAGCGTCGTCCAGGGTTCGCAGCTCGGCCAGGTGGTCGCGCAGCCAGCGCTCGGACGTGTCCACGTGCATCAGCGCGGCGGCGGTGGCCACGGCGGGGTCGCGGCCGGCCAGCGCGTCGTAGATCGCCTGGTGCTGGGACAAGGTCTCGTGCGTGGCGCCGCGGTCGACGGTGCCGCGCCAGATCCGCGCGCGCAGCGTCCGCGAGGAGATGCCGTCCAGCAGGGCGGTCAGGGTTTCGTTGCCCGCGGCGGTGATCACCTCGCGGTGGAAGGCGGCGTCGAGCACGGTCAAGCGCTCGACGTCTTCGACCGCTTCCTGCATCGCGTCGAGCAGCTCGGCCACGGTCCGCAGCCGGTCGTCGGTGATCCGGGTGGCGGCGAGGCCGGTGGCCGCCGGTTCCAGGAGCCGCCGCACCTCGGTCAGCTCCAGCACGGTGCCGTCCTGCATGAGCGAGACCGCGTTGCCGAGGCCTTCCAGCAGCAGGCCGGGCGCGAGGCTGGTGACGTAGGTGCCGTCGCCGCGGCGCACTTCGAGGACTCGCGCCAGCGCCAGCGCCTTGACGGCTTCCCGCGTGGGACTGCGGGAAATCCCGAGTTCGGCGGCCAGCTCGTGCTCGGGCGGCAGCCGCGAACCCGCCGGGAACCGGCCGGAGCGGACGAACTCCCGGATCCGGTCGATCGCTTCGTCGGTCAGGGACCTCGCCATGGTGCTCCTCGGACAGTGCTTGGCGAGATCCTATCAGTCATGTGATGAATGATTGCGGATCGCGGCGTTGTTCGCCTTATTCGACGGATTCTCCGGCAGATGATCACCAGACGTATGATGTTCACGCTGCTGTCGTCAAATCAGGCCGGTCGGTGTCACCGCCGGGCGGCGGCCAGCCACTCCCGCAGCGCGGCCGCCTGGTCCGGGTCGGCGTCCGGCACCGGCGCGCCGCTGATCGTCGCCACCAGCGTGTGGTACTTCTTCAGCAGCTTCAGGCCGGTCGACTCGGCCGGCCACCGCGCGGCCCTGCCGTCCGGGGTGGCGTAGGCGGACTCCTGTGGGCCACGCTCCCCGGTCATGGCGGCGACGAGGTCGGCGGCGCCGTCGGTCGCGCGCTCGGCGAGCTCGCGGGCCCGCGGGGAGTCGGCGGCGACGCCGGCCTGCCGCGCCGCTCGGGCTTCGAGCAGGAGCTTCCGGTGCTCTTCGAAGCGGGCCAGCATCTCCGGCGTGGTCATCAGCCGGCCGCGATCGGCGGCGAAGGTGCGGTGGTAGAAGTCCCGCACCGACGTCCGGAAGTCCTCGTCCCGCACGAGATCGGCCAGCTCGATCCAAGCTTCGAGCTGCTCGACGTACGCGGGGTGGACGTCCAGCCCCTCGGTCACGAACTCCCAGAACGCGGCGACGAGCCGGTCCCGCTCGTCGTCGGACAGGGAGACGAGCTTGTGCAGCAGGCCGACCTGGTCCGCGGTCGTCTCCTGCCGCACGATGGTCCGCAGCACGGCGCGGCGGGCCCGGAACTGCCGCAGCCGGTCCTCCACCAGCCGCAGGTGCGCGCGGGCCAGGTCGGGCAAGGTGGTCTCCTCGGCCAGCACCCGGCGGATGTCGGCCAGCCCGGCACCGAGGTCGCGCAGGGTTCGCACGAGCTCGAGCCGGGAGATGGCCTGCACGTCGTAGCGCCGGAAACCGCCTTCGGTGCAAGCGGTGGGCGCGACGACGCCTTCGTCGGCGTAGAACCGGATCGCGCTCACGCTCAAGCCGGTGCGGTGAGCGACGTCCCCGATGGGGTACAGCTCGGTCATGACACCACTATGGGAGCTCAAGTGGCTTGAAGGTCAAGGACTCCGCTACCGGCCGGTCAGGTGGCGAACTGCCACCAGTTCACGTTGAACAGGTAGCCGCTGCCGCCGGTGAAGCGCAGCACCAGGTCCTGGGTGCCGGTGGCGCCGGTGACCGGGCAGGACACCGACGTCCACGTCTGCCAGCCGCCGGTCCCCGCGACCGTGCAGCGGCCCACGACCGTGCCGGTGGTGCTGCCCAGGCGCAGCTCGATCGTCCCGCCGGCGGCCGCGGAAGCGACTCGCGCGGTGAACGTCTTCGCGCCCGCGCCGAAGGCGACGTTGCGGACCTTGATCGAGTCGCCGTTTTCGAGCCACCCGACGTCCATACCGCCTTCGGCAGCCGGTTCGGTTTCGATGCCGGAGCCCCAGGCGATCGTCTCCGCCTCCTGCCGGGTGTACGGGTTCAGCGTGTCGGCCGGTGGCGGCCCGGCGCCGGTCATGGTGATCGCCGGGATGCTGCCGTCGGCGTTGTAGGCGAACTTCTCCACCGCCACCGAGCGGGTGTAGCCGCCCCCGCCGGGGAGGGCGCCGTTGTGGTAGAAGAAGTACGAGCCGCCCTTGAAGTCCACCAGCCCCGGGTGGTTGGTGAAGCTGCTGCCCTGCGTCGGCATCACCGTGCCCCGGTAGGTCCACGGACCGGTGGGGCCGGGCGAGGTGGAGTAGCCGATGAACTCCGAGCAGCACTTGGCCGCGAACACGTTGTAGTACAAGCCGTTGCGCTTGAAGACCCACGGGCCTTCCTCGTACAGCGTCGGGCGGCTGGCGTTGCCGGTCCGCGTGCCGAACCCGGCCGTGGTGAGCGGGATCTGCGTGGGACCGCTCGAGATCGACGTCATGTCGGCGTTCAGGCGCACGTACCAGAGGTTGGGGTTGCCCCAGTACAGGTACGCCTGGCCGGTGTCGTCGATGAACACCGTGGGGTCGATTTCGCCGTTCTCGACGAGCGGGTGGCCGAGCGCGTCGCGGAACGGCCCGGTGGGGCTGTCCGCGACGCCGACGCCGATGGCCATCCGGCCGGTGGCGCGGTCGACCACCGGGACGTACCAGTAGAACTTGCCGTTGCGCTCGACGGCCTGCCCGGCCCAGGCGTCCTGCTTCGCCCAGCTGAACGTCGCCAGGCTCATCGGCGAGCCGTGGTCGGTCCAGTTGACCATGTCGGCGGACGACCAGACGCGCCAGTCCTTCATGGTGAAGTACGTGGAGCCGTCCTCGTCGTGCCCGGTGTAGAGGTAGACCCGGCCGTTGTGCACCAGCGGCGCCGGATCCGCCGTGTAGATGTGCTGCACGATCGGGTTGTCCGCCCGGGCGGCGCCGGGCAGGACGGCGACGGTGGCGACGACGGCGGTCGCCCCGGCGAGCAGGCGGGTCAGGCGGCGGCGCACGTGGACGTCACCCCTTCGGCGCTGCCGGTGCCCTGGAAGCCGAACTCGGTGGACTGCCCGGCCGCGACGGTGCCGTTGTAGCCGACGTTGGCCCACGTGACGGTGCCCGACGTGCCGCTGTTGCCCGCGCTCCACGAGCTGGTGACGGCGGCACCGGACGGCAGGACCGTCGTCACGCGCCAGCCGGTCAGGCCGGCGGCGCCCGCGGTGACCTTGACGGTCGCGACGAAGCCGCCGTTCCAGGAGTTCAGGGAAACCGACGCGCTGCAGCTGCCCGGGACCGGTGTGGTCGTGGTCGTGGTGGGCGTCGTCGGGGTGGTCGGGGTCGTCGGCGTGGTGGTCACGGTCGGGCCGCCGGCGTTCAGTGCGTCGAGAACGCTGTTGTACGCGGCTTTTTTGTTGCCGTTGTTGTCGAAGAGCAGCGGGTTCTGGCCGGTGCGCCACGAGTCGCTGTCGCGGATGCCCCAGACCGTGATGCCGGCGCAGCGCGAGACGGCGAGGCAGGCGCGGGTGACCGTGCCGTAGACCGCGGCCTGGTTGGAACCGGAGATGTCCAGCTCGGTGATCTGGACCTCGACGCCGAGGTCGGCGAACCGCTGCAGGTTGGCCTGGTAGTCACCGGGCGCGGAGTTGGTCAGGTGGGACTGGAAGCCGACGCAGTCGATCGGGACGCCGCGGGACTTGAAGTCGCGGACCATGTTGTACACACCGGTGCTCTTCGCGTTGACGCCGTCGGTGTTGTAGTCGTTGTAGCAGAGCTTCGCGCCCGGGTCGGCGGCGCGCGCGGCGCGGAAGGCGGCTTCGATCCAGTCGTTGCCGGTGCGCTGCAGGTTGGAGTCGCGCCGCCCGCCGCCGCCACCGTCGGCGAACGCCTCGTTGACGACGTCCCACGCGTACACCTTGCCCTTGTAGTGGGTGGCGACCTGGGTGACGTGGTTGAGCGCGGCCTGGCGCAGGTCCGAGCCGCTCAGGCCCTGGGCCCAGCCCGGTTGCTGCTGGTGCCACAGCAACGCGTGCCCGCGCACCCGCTTGCCGTTGCCGACCGCCTGGTTGAGGATGCGGTCGCCGCCGCTGTAGTTGAACTGCCCGCGGTTGGGCTCGGTGGCGTCCCACTTCATCTCGTTTTCCGGCGTGACCATGGTGAACTCCCGGTTCAGGAGGTTCACGTAGGTCGAGTCGCCGAGCTTCCCGGCCGAGACGGCGGTGCCGAAGTACCGGCCGGTCTGGGCGGCCGACGCACCGAGCGTCGTGGCCGCGCCGGCGGAGGTGGCCAGCGCCAGCGAAATCCCGAGTGACGCCGCGAGCAGCGCCGAGGCGAGTGCCGCGCGGGACAGGGACCGCGATGTCAGCTTCATGGTGGGCTCTTCCTGGGGAGCACCTGGGGTGGGCCAGGCGGGGGTGGGCAGGACGCGGGGTCGGCTGGGCTGTTATCGCTAACACCTTCGGCTCAGCCTGAGCTTCCGGCCGGACGGGTGTCAATCACCGCGGCCGGGGCGCCGGGAGGCCGGGCGCCGGTCCGGACGGGCGCGCACTTCAGGGCGCGATCGTGCGTCCACGACGGACAGTCCGGCCGTGAAAGTTGCATGCGCGGCAACGCCGGGCCCGCCCGGGCCGAGAGGTCCGGTCCGCGTCTCCGGGCGTGAAGCTCCCCCGAACGCACCAAGACAGGACGTGATGTTAGCGCTAACGTCATCGTGCCCTCCCGACCGCAGTGTGGCTGAACGGAGATTCCGGTGACCTCGTCCTTCACCCGCCGGCAATGGCTGCGCGCCGCCGGCGCCGCCGCGATCGCTTCCGCCGCCGGACCCGCCGTCGGAGGCGCTTTCGCCGACGCCGCGGCCGCTCCGGCCCGCGCGGCGGCGGCCGGGGCGGCCGCGTCCCCCTTCGGCCTCGGCCAGGTGCGCCTGACCGCGAGCCGGTGGCTGGACAACCAGCAGCGGACGCAGAACTACCTGCGGTTCGTCGACGCCGACCGGCTGCTGTACAACTTCCGGGCCAACCACCGCCTGTCCACCGGCGGCGCCGCCGCCAACGGCGGCTGGGACGCGCCGGACTTCCCGTTCCGCAGCCACGTCCAGGGCCACTTCCTGACGGCCTGGGCGCAGCTCTGGGCGGTGGCCGGCGACACCGTCTGCCGGGACAAGGCCACGTACGTGGTGGCCGAGCTGGCCAAGTGCCAGGCGGCCAACGGGTCCGCCGGGTTCGCCGCCGGCTACCTGTCGGGCTTCCCCGAGTCCGACTTCGACAACCTCGAGGCCGGCCGCCTGTCGAACGGCAACGTGCCGTACTACTGCATCCACAAGACCATGGCCGGCCTGCTCGACGTGTGGCGGTACTGCGGGAGCACCCAGGCCCGCGATGTGCTGCTGAACCTGGCCGGGTGGGTCGACCGGCGGACCGCCCGGCTCGACCAGAGCCGGATGCAGTCGGTGCTCGGCACCGAGTTCGGCGGCATGAACGCCGTGCTGACCGACCTTTCGCTGGACACCGGTGACACGCGGTGGCTGGCCGTCGCGCAGCGGTTCGACCACGCCGCCGTGTTCGATCCGCTGGCGGCGGGCCGCGACCAGCTCGCCGGGCTGCACGCCAACACCCAGATCCCCAAGTGGATCGGCGCCGCGCGGGAGTACCAGGCCACGGGCACCACCCGCTACCGGGACATCGCCACCAACGCGTGGGCCATCACCGTCGGCGCGCACACCTACGCCATCGGCGGCAACAGCCAGGCCGAGCACTTCCGCGCGCCCGGCGCGATCGCCGCGTACCTGAACCAGGACACGTGCGAGAGCTGCAACACCTACAACATGCTGAAGCTGACGAGGGAACTGATCACGCTCTACCCGGACCGAGCCGACCTGGCCGACTACTACGAGCGGGCACTGCTCAACCAGATGATCGGCCAGCAGAACCCCGCCGACAGCCACGGGCACGTCACCTACTTCAGCTCGCTGAACCCGGGTGGCCGGCGCGGGCTCGGCCCGGCGTGGGGCGGCGGCACGTGGAGCACCGACTACACCTCGTTCTGGTGCTGCCAGGGCAGCGGGCTGGAGACCCAGACCAAGCTCTCCGACTCGATCTACTTCCGCGCCGGCACGACGCTGATCGTCAACCAGTTCCTGCCCTCGGTGCTCACCTGGACCGAGCGCGGCATCACCGTCACCCAGACGACGTCCTTCCCGGCCGGCGACACGACCACCCTGACGGTCACCGGGACCGTGAGCGGAACCTGGGACCTGCGCCTCCGCATCCCGGGCTGGACCAGCGGGGCGAGCATCGCCGTCAACGGAGTGACGCAGAACGTCGCCACCACCCCCGGCAGCTACGCGACCGTGACCCGGTCCTGGGCGACCGGCGACACGGTCACCGTCCGGCTGCCGATGAAGGTCGTGCTGCGGCAGGCCAACGACAACGCGAACGTCTCGGCGATCACCTACGGACCGGTCGTCCTGGCCGGCAACTACGGCACCGGCACGCTCAGCGGCCTGCCCGCCCTCGATCCGGGCTCGGTCACCCGGACCAGCGGCAGCGCGCTCACCTTCAGCGCCAAGGCCAACGGTGCCACCGTGGGCCTGGTGCCCTTCTACGACGCACAGGGCTTCAACTACACGGTCTACTGGAAAACCGGCGGGTCGGCGACCTACCGGTTGGTCAACGCGGGCAGCGGGCTGCTGCTGGGCATCGAGAACATGTCCACCGCCGACGGCGGCCGCGCCCTGCAGTGGACCGACAACGGCACGGCGGACCACGAATGGGAAGTCGTCACCGACGGGACGGCCGTCCGGTTCCGCAACGTCAACAGCGGCAAGGTGCTCGGCGTCCGTGACATGTCCACAGTGGACAGCGCCCAGGTCCTGCAGTGGGCGGACAACGGCACGGCCGACCACCGGTGGACGGTCGCCGACCAGGGCGACGGCACGGCGAAGATCCGCAACGTCAACAGCGGCAAGCTGCTGACCGTCGCGGGCGGCTCGACCGCCGCGGGCGCGTTCGCCGTCCAGGGACCCGACAACGGCGCCGCCGCGACCCGGTGGCGCCTCGTGCGCACCGGCTGATCCTGGCGACCTCGCCGGGTCAGCGTAGGGACCGTTGCTGGTTTGGTTGTCCGCTGTAGGTTCAGAGGATTAGTGCGGTGTTGTTGGTCGTGTCTTGTCTGGTCGCGTCGAGGCACAGTCCGGGTTGGGCTCCTGTGGTGGTGTCGTTCGTGGTGGGCTCGTTGGTGGGTGTCGGGTCAGCGTAGGGACCATTGCTGGTTTGGTTGCCCGTTGCAGGTTCAGAGGATTAGTGCGGTGTTGTTGGTCGTGTCTTGTTTGGTCGCGTCGAGGCACAGTCTGGGTTGGGCTCCTGTGGTGGTGCTGTTCGTGGTGGGCTCGTTGGTGGGTGTCGGGTCAGCGTAGGGACCATTGCTGGTTTGGTTGTCCGCTGCAGGTTCAGAGGATTAGTGCGGTGTTGTTGGTCGTGTCTTGTTTGGTCGCGTCGAGGCACAGTCTGGGTTGGGCTCCTGTGGTGGTGCTGTTCGTGGTGGGCTCGTTGGTGGGTGTCGGGTCAGCGTAGGGACCATTGCTGGTTTGGTTGTCCGCTGCAGGTTCAGAGGATTAGTGCGGTGTTGTTGGTCGTGTCTTGTCTGGTCGCGTCGAGGCACAGTCCGGGTTGGGCCCCCGTGATCGTGCCGTTCGCGGTGGGTGCCGGATCAGCGCAGGGACCACTGCTGGTTCGGTTGCCCGCCGCAGGTCCACAGGATCAGTGCGGTGCCGTTGGTCGTGCCTTGCCCGGTCGCGTCGAGGCACAGCCCGGACTGGACCCCCGTGATCGTGCCGTTCGCGGCGACCGTCCACTGCTGGTTGGCTTGGCCGTGGCAGGCCCAGACGATCACCGGGGTGCCGTTCGCCGTGCCGTGGCCGGATGCGTCGAGGCACTTCGAGCCCGCGACGACCAGCTGCCCGCCGGCCGGGGTCCACGCCTGGCCGGTCTGCCCGCCGCAGTCCTGCAGCCGCACCGGGGTGCCGTCGGCCGCGCTGCCGGCGTCCGCGCAGCGGCCCGATTGCGCGCCGACGATCTGCCGCGCACCGCTGGTGCCCGGGGAGCCGATGCTGCCGGCCACGGACCGCAGCGCGGCGAACCAGGCGGCGGCCATCTTGTCGTAGCCGGCCGCCGTGGGGTGGATGCCGTCGACCAGGTCGGCGGCGGTCAGCGCCGCGTGCATGTCGACCAGGTGCACGTGCTTGCCGGTGTTCTGCTTCGCCTGCACGATCCCCGGGATGGCGGAGTTGAAGGTGCGCGCCGCGGACTCCTGGCCCGCGTTGGCGAGCGGGATGATCGTCGCGACGAAGACCTCGGCGTCCGGCGCCGTCGCCGTGATGTGGTCGACCAGCGCGGACAGCCGGGCGGGCGCACGGGTGACGTCGTAGTTCTGCAGGACGTCGTTGGTGCCGATGTGCAGCAGGACCGTGTGCGGGGTGCTCGTCCGCAGCCAGCCGGTGACGTTCGCGTCGATCTGGTCGATGCGCCACCCGGGGTGGCCTTCGTGGTCGTGGTCGCCGAGGGCGGCCGGGCCGTTGTACTGCGAGCCGGTGAAGTCGACCTGGTAGCCGCCCGCCGCGAGCCGCTGCCAGAGGCCGATCCGGTAGCCGCCGGGCACCTGCGTGCCTTCGGTGATCGAGTCGCCGAGCGGCATCACCCGGGTCCCGCCGTTCGACTCGGCGGCGGCCGGGCCGCCCGGGAGGAACGCGCTCAGGAACAAGGCCGTCACGGCCGCGAAAACCCGGATCTTCATGATTCTCCTCGAGTCAGCCGAAGGTCCACTTCTGACCGGCCTGGCCGGTGCACGTCCACAGCCGGACGGCCGTGCCGTTCGCGGTGCCGCCGTCGGTCACGTCCAGGCACAGCCCGGACTGGACGCCGGTGATCGTGCCGTTCGCGGTCGCCTGCCAGCGCTGGTTGGCCCCGCCGTTGCAGGTCCAGCTGACGACCTTGGTGCCCGGCGTGGTGCCCTGGCCGGAGGCGTCCAGGCAGCGGGTGCCGCCGAAGGTGGTGAGCTCGCCGGCGGCGGTCCGGGCCCACGACTGGTTGCCGCCGCCGGTGCAGTCCCAGAGCTGCACCCGCGCGCCGGGTGTGGTGCTCGCGCCGTCGACGTCCAGGCACTTGCCGAGCGCGCGCACCGGGCCCGCGGCCGGGCCGGTGGTGCCGGTGCCCGCGGCGGCGATGACCTGCTGGGCGCCGGACGGCCAGTTCGTGCCGCTGACCTGGACGTTGCCGGTCAGGACGTTGTTGTGGGGCGAACCGGTGGCCACCTGGGTGGCGCCGCCGTTGTACCAGTTGCCGCCGAAGGTGCTGTCGTTGGTGTTGTTGGTGCCGCTCGCGTTGGTGAAGGCCCAGACCCCGGAGTCCTGGATCACGTTGGCCGACAGCGTCACGTAGCGGGAGCCCTCGTCGAGGTACAGCCCGACCGTGCGGTTGTTGTCGAAGACGTGGTTGTGGTCGACGGAGCTGCCCGGGTCGGCCGACAGGTGGTAGATGCTGCCACCGTCGTGCATCAGCTTCTTCGTGCCGTGCACGCGGTTGTAGCTGATGACGGTGTCCCGCAACGTCGTCGGCGTCGAGTACACCGGCTGGTAGTCGTACAGGCCGCGGTTGCGGTAGTCCTGGCTGCCGCCCGGGTCGTTGGCGCCCCAGCCCCAGCCGACGTCGATCCCGTCGTAGGTCAGGTCCGCCACGTCGTTGTGCGTGATGACGGTGTGCGTCGCGTAGGTCGAGAGGATGCCGGCCATTTCGCGGTAGTCCAAGGCGACGCGGGACACCGTGTTGTACGACAGCGTGACGTCGCGGTTCGTCATCGCGGCGTTCGCCGGGTGGTGCGCGTCGGGGCGCACGCCGCCGACGACGATGCCGCCGCCCGAGACCTCGGTGAAGGTGTTGTGGTCCACGGTGATCGACGACGCGCCGAGCCCGGTCCCGGCGGCGTGCGCGTTCGCGTCGTTGCCGATGCCCAGCGCGACCTGCCCGAGGTGGGTGAAGGTGTTGCCGCTGAACGTGATCCCCGTGGCGGCCGAGACCTGGACGGCGGCGGGCACCTGCGCCCAGCCGTTGCGGGCGCCCTCGAACTGCTTGCAGCCCGACTGGCACGAGGTCAGGAAGTCGCCCGGCATCGGCGCCGCGGCCGGGAGGAACGTGCCGGTCTGCTGGTTCGCGTACCCGGCAGGCGTGCTCGGCCCGAGCCAGGTGGTGTGCTCGAAGTGCAGGCCCTGGAACGCGATGCCCCGCACCGGGTCGTCGTAGCTGCCGCCGAGCTGCAGCAGCGACGTCAGCCGCGGCAGCTCGACGTCGTGGCTGCCGGGCACCCAGCCACCCGGTGCCTTGTAGTAGAGCTTCCCGGCCGCCGGGTCCAGGTACCACTGGCCGGTGTTCTTGAGGAACGAGTACGAGATCTCGAGGAACAGCTGGCCGCCGCCGAAGGGCTTCGCGAGGGTGTCGTAGCCCCAGTTGTTGTTGTTCCACGCGGGTTGCTGCATGACGATCGAGATGCCGCTGATGTGGTCGACGGGGGAGTACCGGTCGGTGAACGAGTTCTGGCTCTCCACCTCGATCCGGTTCTGCCGGGGCAGCGTGGCCAGGTAGTTCAGCGCGGAGTTGGTGATGGTCAGGCCGGACGTCGTGACCTGCACGTCGCTGCGCGAGACCGGGATCGACGCGCGCGGCGCCAGCGCGCCGTCCACGAACAGCTGGCGGGAATCGGCGCCGGCCGGCACGGCCGCCACCCAGATGTTCTGGCTCGCGTCCTGCACGCTCCAGCCGGTGACCTGCGTGCCGCCGGACAGGACCGGCGTCTGGCCGGGCGCGGCCTGCCAGGTGACGGTGTGGCCGTTCCGGCCGGAGTCGGCGCTGGTGAACGAAAGCGGGGCGGCCAGGCGGTAGGTGCCGCCGGCGAGCTGGACGACGACGTCGTTGCCCGCCGACTGGGCGCGGGCCAGCTGCTGGGCCTTCGCCGGGGTCGCGACGGGCCGGTCGGGCGTGCCCGGGCCGGTGTCGTCGCCGCCCGGCGCGACGGCGATGGTGACGGCCGCGGCGCGGGCGGGCGGCGCGGCGAACGCCGTCACCACGAGGGCGGCGGCGAGCGCGGCGGCCAGGGATCCGGTGCGCGGCGGCATGGTGGGTACCTCTCCGGGGAGTTGATGTGTCCGACTCATTCGAAGCCGGGATGCGGGCCAGGTCAATTCCCTGGCTCTTTTCGAAGGCTTCAACTGCGGGAACACATGTAAGTTTCACGGGGTTTCGCGGGAATTGACCGGACGGCGGGGCCGCGAGGTACAGTCACCCTCCAGCACCCGGTGAGTCATACTCATCGGGTGACCCGCAACGAGGAAGCCGCACCGTACCGGCCCGGGTACGAGGTCGTGGCCGAGCAGCTGCTGCACCTGATCGCCGAGCTGCGGTTGCGGCCCGGTGACCGGATGCCGACCGAGGTCGAGCTGGCGGCGCGGATGGGAACCAGCCGGACCGTGGTGCGGGAGGCCGTCAAGATCCTCTCGGCGATCGGCCGGGTGCGCGCGCACAAGGGACGTGGGCTGTATGTGTCGGACGACGAAGGCATGCTCGGCGCTTCCCGCTGGGGCGGCTCCTTCCTGCCCGCCGACCTCGACCACGTGTACTCGCTCTTCGAGTTCCGCCGGGTCCAGGAAACCGCGGCCTGCCGGCTGGCGGCGACCCACGCCACCCCGGCGGAGCTGCGTGCGATCGAGGCCGCCGCCGAGACCTGCCGCCAGGGGCACCTGACCGGGCAGGCCGCGTTGTTCGACCGCGGCGACGACGACTTCCACCTGCGCGTCGCCACGGCGTCGCACAACCAGTTCCTCGTCGCGGCCGTGCGCGAAGCCCGCGGCCTGCAACGCCAGACGAACGTCATCGGGATGTCCGGCTCGGTCGGCGGGCACGCTCCGGGCGCGATCGAGGAGCACGCCGCCATCCACCGGGCGATCCGCGACGGCGAACCGGACGCCGCGGCCCGGGCCATCGCCGTCCACCTCGACAACACGCTGGCGGACTACCGCCGGGAGATCCAGCGGCGTCTCTTCGGCCGGTGAGCGCACCCCGCCGAACACCGTCCTTTGTGGACTCGTGCTGCCTTCACGCCGGTGGAATCCGTTGCGGGTGAGTAAGTTTCACCCCGCATTGACCTTTGCGGCCGGCCGCTTCTATCTTGGCTCATGTCCGTTCGGTCGGTGATCGGGCGAACGCACAGCGCGCACCCCGCGCGTTCCCTGCACTCCTGAGAAGGAGCACCCGTGACGATGCTGTCTCGCTCGCTCCGCGCGGCTGTCCTGCTCGCGGCACTGGTCCTGGGGCTCGTGGCACCCGTGTCCGCCGCGCCCGCGGCGGCCTTCAAGGTCCTGGTGTTCTCGAAGACCACCGGCTTCCGGCACGACTCCATCCCGGCGGGGATCGCCGCGATCCGGCAGCTGGGCCAGCAGAACGACTTCGCGGTCGACGCCACCGAAGACGACGCGCAGTTCACCGACGCCACCCTGGCCCAGTACGCCGCCGTCGTCTTCCTGTCCACGACCGGCGACCCGGTCGGCACACAGGCCGGCAAGGACGCGTTCCGCCGCTACATCCAGCACGGCGGCGGGTTCGCCGGCATCCACGCGGCGTCGGACAGCGGGTACGACTGGGCCTGGTACGGCCAGCTCGTCGGCGCCTACTTCAAGCAGCACCCCGCCCAGCAGAACGCGCTGGTGAAGGTGGAAGACCCGAACCACCCGTCCACGCAGGGGCTGCCCGCGCAGTACACCCGGTACGACGAGTGGTACGACTTCCGCGCCGACCCGCGCCCGTCCGTGCACGTACTGACCACTGTGGACGAATCCAGCTACACGGGCGCCACGATGGGCGCGGACCACCCGACGACCTGGTGCCACGCCTTCGACGGCGGCCGCGCCTGGTACACCGGCATGGGCCACACGATCGAAAGCTTCAGCGAACCGAACTTCCTGCACCTGCTGCTGGGCGGGATCCGCACCGCGGCCGGAGCCGCCCCCGCCGACTGCTCGGTCACCACCACGCCACCCCCGGCCGGCAAGCAGATCGCGGGCGCGCAGTCCGGCCGCTGCGTCGAGGTACCGAACTCCGCCACCACCAACGGGACGCAGGTGCAGCTGCGGGACTGCGTCGCCGGGCAGGCGAACCAGTCGTGGACCTACACCGCCGGCAAGCAGCTCGTGGTCTACGGGAACAAGTGCCTGGACGCGTCCGGCCGCGGCACGGCCAACGGCACGCAGGTGATCATCTGGGACTGCACCGGGCAACCCAACCAGCAGTGGGATGTTAACGCGAACACGATCACCGGCGTCCCGTCGAACCTCTGCCTGGACGCCTCCGGCCGCGGTACGGCCAACGGCACGAAGATCATCC
The DNA here is from genome assembly GCF_040648295.1 of Amycolatopsis sp. NPDC049159. Lineage (NCBI taxonomy): Bacteria > Bacillati > Actinomycetota > Actinomycetes > Pseudonocardiales > Pseudonocardiaceae > Amycolatopsis > Amycolatopsis sp. NPDC049159. The sequence goes on along the minus strand of NZ_JBEZDL010000009.1, from coordinate 57,710 downwards.
TGTGGTCCTGCAGCGGCCAGGCCAACCAGCAGTGGTCCCTCCGCTGACCGTCCCTCCCCCGTCTCGAGGAGAGCTCGTCATGTCCGGATTTTCCGCGCTGCGCCGCGGCGCGCTGGCGGTGGCCGGGGTCCTGGCCGCCGCACTGGTCCCGGTGCTCACGACCCCGGTGGGCCCGGCGGCCGCGGCGGCGCTGCCGCCGGACTCGAAGTTCCAGAAGGTCACGCTGCACACCGAAACCGGCAACCCGATGGCGATGGACGTGGCGGCGGACGGGCGGGTGTTCTACATCGACCGCCTCGGTGACGTCAAAGTCGTCAAGCCCAACGGCACCGCGGTCCTCGCGACGCACCTGAACGTCTTCACGGCCAACGAGTCCGGCGGGCTCAACATCGGGCTCGACCCCGGGTTCGCCGCGAACCAGTGGGTGTACGTCTACTACTCGCCGAACAACGCCGGCAACGTCGACCGCCTGAGCCGGTTCACCGTCAGCGGCGACACGATCGACCAGTCGACCGAGAAGGTCGTGCTGGACGTGCCGGTGCAGCGCGCCGAATGCTGCCACCACGGCGCGGGCCTGGTGATCGACAAGAAGAACGGGAACCTGTGGTTGTCGCTGGGGGACAACACCAACCCGTTCGCTTCCGACGGGTACAGCCCGCTCGACCAGCGCTCGGGGCGCGCGTACTGGGACTCCGAACGCACCGCGGGCAACACCAACAGCCTGTCCGGCAAGGTCCTGCGGATCCACCCGGAGACCAACGGCACCTACACGATCCCCTCCGGCAACCTGTTCGCCCCCGGCACCGCGAACACCCGCCCGGAGATCTACACGATGGGCGAGCGCAACCCGTTCCGGATGGGCCTCGATCCCAAGACCGGCTACCCCCTCGTGGCCAACTACGGTCCCGACGCGCCCAACGCCAGTTCCACCCGCGGCCCGCAGAACACCGTCGAGTGGGACGTCGTCAGCAAGCCCGGCAACGCCGGCTGGCCGTTCTGCGTCGGCCCGAACCTGGCCTACAACCAGTACAACTTCGCCACCGGCGCGTCCGGCGCGCAGTTCGACTGCGCCGGCGGCCCCACCAACAGCTCGCCCAACAACACCGGCCTGACCAAGCTGCCGCCCGCGATCCCGGCCCAGGTCTACTACCACTACCAGGCCGACCCGGCGCACTTCCCGCAGCTGTCCGGCGGCGCGCCGATGGCCGGCCCGGTCTACCGGTTCGACCCGAACCTCGCCTCCACCCGCAAGTGGCCGGTGGACTTCGACGGCCGCGCGGTCTTCGCCGAGTGGAACACCAGCGCGATGTACACCTTCCAGCTCGACGGGAACGGCACGAACGTCACCTCGATCGACCCGCTGCTGCCGTCGGTGAAGTTCAACCGGCCGATGGACTTCAAGTTCGGCGCGGACGGCGCGCTCTACGTCATCGAGTGGGGGACCGGGTACGGCGGCGGCAACAGCGACGCGTCGATCGACCGGGTCGACTACCTCGGCGGCGGCTCGGCCGCGCCGGTCGCGAAGGCCACCGCGGACCGCACCAGCGGCCCGGCCCCGCTCACCGTGAACTTCAGCAGCGCCGGCTCGGCCGATCCCGGCGGGTCCGCGTTGCGCTATTCGTGGAACTTCGGTGACGGCACCACCTCGACCGCGGCGAACCCGGGGCACACCTACGCCGCCGGCAACTACACCGCGGTGCTCACCGTGACCAACTCGGCGGGCGCCACCGGGACCGCGAGCGTCACCGTCACCGCGGGGAACACGGCACCGACCCTCACCTTCACCACGCCACCGAGCGGCGGGGTGTTCGACTGGGGTGACAAGGTGAACGTCGCCGTCACGGTCACCGACCCCGAAGACGGGGCGGTCGACTGCGGGCAGGTGACCGTCCAGGCCTACCTCGGCCACGACGAGCACGGCCACCCGCTCGACCAGTACCACGGCTGCACCGCCTCGATCCAGACCACGCTTTCGTCCGGGCACAGCGAGAACGACAACATCTTCTACGTCCTCGAGGCGTCCTACACCGACAAGGGCGGGTCCGGCGGCGCCAACCCGATCACCGGTCGCGCGCAGGTGGTCCTGCAGCCCAAGCACAAGCAGGCGGAGTTCTACACCGCCACCGGCCGCACCGCCGACGGGAAGGGCACCGACACCGCGGGCGTCACCGTGGAGGCCGCCACCGACCCGATGGGCGGCGGCAGCAGCGCGGCGTTCATCCAGGACGGCGACTGGTGGTCGGTCGACCCGCTCGCGCTGAACGGCGTCACCGGCCTCGAGGTCCGGGCGTCCTCGGGCGGGTCCGGCGGCACGCTGGAGGTGCACCGCAACGCCCCGGACGGCGCGCTGGTCGCCTCGGTGCCGATCACCGGGACCGGGGGCTGGCAGAACTGGCAGGACTTCGCCGTCGGCCTGGCCAACCCCCCGGCCGGCACGGGAACGCTGTACTTCGTCGCCCGCAACCCCGCAGGCCAGTCCGGAGCCGCGTACCTGTTCAACGTCAACTGGATCCACTACACCGGCGCCGGGGTCGGCCTGCCGGGTACCCCGCCGCCGTCGGGGAAGCAGATAGTCGGCACGCAGTCGGGCCGGTGCGTGGAGGTGCCGAACTCCTCGACGGCGAACGGCACCCAGGTCCAGCTGCGCGACTGCGGCAGCCAGGCCGCCAACCAGCAGTGGACCCCGACGAGCGGGAAGCAGCTGACGGTCTACGGGAACAAGTGCCTCGACGCGTCCGGCAAGGGCACCGCCAACGGCACGCAGGTGATCATCTGGGACTGCACCGGCCAGCCGAACCAGCAGTGGAACGTCAACGCGAACGGCACCATCACCGGTGTCCAGTCGGGGTTGTGCGTGGACGCGAACGCCCAGGGCACGGCGAACGGCACGAAGATCATCCTCTGGTCCTGCGGTACCCAGGCCGCCAATCAGCAGTGGAGCCTCCGATGAGACACGTGATCCGCGCCCTGCTCGCGACGCTGCTCTTGCTGCCCCTGACGGTGGCGCTGACCGCCGGTCCGGCGTCGGCCGCCGCGTTGACCCGCGTGACCGGCTTCGGCGCCAACCCGACCAACCTCGGCATGTACCTCTACGTGCCCGACAAGCCGGCGGCCAAGCCGGCGCTGCTCGTGCTCGTGCACTACTGCAGCGGTTCGGCGGGCGCGATCTTCAACGGCAACGGGCACGACTACGCGACGGCGGCCGACCGGTACGGCTACCTCGTCGTCGTACCCGAAGCGACGCGTGACGGGCACTGCTTCGACGTCTCCACGAAGGCGGGCCTGACCCGCGACGGCGGCAGCGACTCCACCGGCATCATGGCGATGGTCGCCTGGACCCGCCAGCACTACAACGTGGACCCGGGCCGGATCGTGGTCAGCGGCTTCTCATCGGGAGCCATGATGACGAACGTCCTCGCCGCCGAGTACCCGGACGTCTTCTCCGCCGCTTCCGCGTTCTCCGGCGTGCCGGCCGGGTGCTTCGCGACCACCGACGGTTCGCTGTGGAACAGCCAGTGCGCGGGCGGGAACGTCGTCAAGTCCGCGCAGCAGTGGGCCGATCAGGCCCACGCGATGTACCCCGGCTACTCCGGCGGCTACCCGAGGATGCAGCTGTGGCACGGGAACCAGGACACCACCCTGGCGTACCCGAACTACGGCGAAGAGATCAAGCAGTGGACCGCCCTGCGCGGGCTGAGCCAGACGCCGTCCGCCACCGACCACCCGCAGTCGTCGTGGACGCGGAACCGCTACGGCGGCACCGGCACCCAGCCCCCGGTCGAGGGCATCACCATCGCGGGCACCGGGCACACCCTGCCGCAGAACGGGATGCTCGCGTACGCGATCTCCTTCCTCGGCCTCGACAGCACGGGTGGGAGCGCACCCACCGGGAGCCCGGTGCGGTCGGTCGCGGCCGGGCGGTGCCTGGACGTACCCGGCCAGTCGGCCACGCAGGGGACGCGGCTGCAGCTGTGGGACTGCCACGGCGGCGCGAACCAGTCGTGGACGGCCACCGCGGCCGGGGAACTGACCGTCTACTCCGGCGACACCCTCCGCTGCCTGGACGCCGAAGGCGGCGGGACCAGCGCCGGCACGGCCGCGATCATCTGGGCGTGCCACGGCGGGGCGAACCAGAAGTGGCAGGTCAACGCGGACGGCACGATCACCGCGCCGCAATCGGGGCTCTGCCTCGAAGCAGCCTCGACCGCGAACGGCGCCGCCGTGCGGCTGGGGACCTGCACCCACGCCACGAACCAGCAGTGGACCCGGACCTGATCGGCGTCCCCTGTGACGAGAAAGGAGCTCGCGCGATGGTGAAGTTCAGACGTCTGTTCGCGTCCGCCGCGATCGGGGCGCTGGTGGCGATGTCCGGGGCGGGGACCGCGCAAGCCGCCGCCCCCGCCGCGGGCACCGCGGGCTGCGGAGCCGCCCCCGGGCTGGCGAGCGGCAGCCACACGATCTCCAGCGGCGGCCAGAACCGCAGCTACATCCTGCGGGTCCCCGCGAACTACGACAGCACCCACGCCTACCGGCTGTTCGTCGGGCTCCACTGGCGCGGCGGCACGGCCAACGACGTCGACTCGGGTGGGACCGACGGCTACAACTGGTCCTACTACGGGCTCCGGCGGCTCGCCGACACCGCGGGCAACAACACGATCTTCGTGGCGCCGCAGGGCAACGGCAACGGCTGGGCCAACCCCGGCGGCCAGGACGTCACGTTCGTCGACGACCTGCTGAGGCAGCTCGAAAGCGCGCTGTGCGTCGACACCTCCCAGGTCTTCGCCGGCGGGTTCAGCTACGGCGGCGCGATGAGCTACGGGCTCGCCTGCGCCCGGCCCGCCGTCTTCCGCGCGGTCGCCGTCTACTCCGGGGCGAACCTCAGCGGGTGCGCCGGCGGCACGCAGCCCGTCGCCTACATCGGGATGCACGGCATCGGCGACAACGTCCTGCCGATCGCGTCCGGCCGCTCACTGCGCGACCAGTTCGTCCGGAACAACGGCTGCACCGCGCAGAACCCGCCGGAGCCCTCGAGCGGCAGCCACACCCACATCGTCACGGCCTACTCCGGCTGCCGGGCCGGGTACCCGGTGGTCTGGGCCGCCTTCGACGGCGGCCACGACCCCGGCCCGCGGGACGGGTGCACCTGCAGCGGCTGGCAGACCTGGACGTCCGGCGAGGTCTGGAAGTTCATCACCCAGTTCGACTCGTCGACCCCGCCGTCCGGGGCACCGGTCCAGGTCGGCGTGAACTACACCCTCGCGGCCGAGCACAGCGGCAAGCTCCTGGACATCAGCGGCGTCTCCACCGCGGCCGGCGCGCTGCTGCAGCAGTGGCCGGCGACCGGCGGCCAGAACCAGCAGTTCGACTTCCTCGACTCCGGCGACGGCTACTACCGCATCCGCGCCCGCCACAGCGGCCTGGTCCTGCAGGTGGCGAGTTCGGCCACCGGCGCCGACATCAGCCAGCAGCCGGACTCCGGCGCCGCCGCCCAGCAGTGGCGGGTGACCGACCAGGGCGGGGGCGTGGTCGGCCTGGTCAACCGGCTGAGCGGCCTCGCGATGGACGTGTGGGGAGCCTCGACCGCCGACGGCGCCCGGATTTCCCAGTGGACGCCGTCGGGCGGCGCCAACCAGCGGTTCCGGGTTCAGCGCACCTGAGGCACCCGGCGATATCCTCGAGCGAGCCCGCGAAGACAACGACGTCTTGGGAGAGCCACCGTGTCCATCGCCGAGTCACCCGAATTCCGTCCGACCCTGGCCGACGTCGCGCGAGCGGCGGGGGTGTCCACCGCCACCGCGTCCCGCGTGCTCAACGGCTTTCCCCGGGTCCGGCCGAAAACGCGCAAGCAGGTCGAGTCCGCGATGTCGGCGCTCGGCTACGCCCGCCAGCGGGCCGCGCGAGGGGCGGCGGGACCGACCGGATCGGTCGCGCTGGTCGTGTGCGAAGAGGTCCTGCGGCTGTTCGCCGACCCGTTCTTCGCCCGCATCGCCGCGGGTGCGGGGCGGGAGCTGACCGCGGCGGGGCTGCAGCTGGTGCTGCTGACCGTGCCCGCGACGGAGGACTACCAGGCGCCGGTGGTGCGCTACCTCGACGGCGGTCACGTCGACGGGGCGCTCGTCGTCGGGATGCACGGGCGCCGCCCGCTCGACCTGGGCTGGCTCGGGATCCCGGTGGTGTTCGGCGGCCGTCCGGTGTGCGCGGGGGAGCCGGGCCGGTTCTCCTACGTCGACGTGGACAACCGCGGCGGCGCCGAGCGGGCGACCCAGCGGCTCCTCGACGCGGGGCGGCGGTCGGTGGCGACGATCGCCGGGCCGCAGGACATGACCGCGGGCGTGGACCGGCTGCTGGGCTACCGGCAGGCCGTGGTGGGTGCCGGGCACGGTGACCGGGGGCTGGTGGTCTTCGGGGACTTCGGCCAGGCGTCCGGCCAGCAGGCGACCGCGCGCCTGCTGGAGCGCCGGCCGAACGTCGACGCCATCTTCGCGGCTTCGGACATGATGGCGGTCGGCGCGCTGCGTGCGCTGCACCGCGCCGGTCGCCGGGTACCCGCCGACGTCGCCGTCATCGGGTTCGACGACCTGCCGATCGGCCTGCGCACGGATCCGCCGCTCACCACCGTGCGCCAGCCGATCGAGGAGATGGGTGCGCGGATGACCGACGAGCTGCTCGCGATGCTCGGGGGCTCGGCCACTCCGTGTTGCGCGGTGCTGGACACCGAGCTGGTCCTGCGCGCTTCCGCTTGATTGTGTTAACGCTAACACTCAGTTGCCCCTAGGAGGATTCGTGACCACTCGAGTCAACGCGGTGCGGGCCGTACTGGTCCTGGCCGCGATGGTGGCGGCCGCGCTGACCGGCGCGACGCCGGCGTCCGCGGCCGCGACGGCGCTGACCGGTGTGGCGTCGGGCCGGTGCCTGAACGTCCAGGGCGGCGTCGACACGCCGGGCACCGCGCTGGAGATCCGGGACTGCACCGGCCAGGCGAGCCAGGCCTTCGAGTTCACCACCGCCGGTGAGCTGCGGACGCTGAACGGGACGCGGTGCGTGGACGCCTACGGCAACCGGACCGCGCCCGGGACGGCGGTGATCATCTGGTCCTGCACCGGCGGGGCGAACCAGCAGTGGCGGCAGAACTCCGACGGGACGGTCACCGGCGTCCAGTCCGGGCTGTGCCTCGACGTCACCGGGGCCGGCACGGCCAACGGCACCGCGGTCATCATCTGGACCTGCCACGGCCAGAGCAACCAGCGGTGGAGCACCGGGAGCACACCGCCCTCGGGGGCGGGCCCGTGCGACATCTACGCCTCGGGCGGGACACCGTGCGTCGCCGCGCACAGCACCGTGCGCGCGCTTTACGGCTCCTACGGCGGAAACCTGTACCAGGTCCGGCGCGCGTCCGACAACGCGACCCGCGACGTCGGCGTGGTGGCCGCGGGCGGCGCCGCCGACGCTTCGGCCCAGGATTCCTTCTGCACCGGGACTTCCTGCGTCGTCACGGTGGTCTACGACCAGTCCGGCCGGGGGAACGACCTGTGGTACCAGGGCTCGAGCGTGGTCCCCGGCTCCAGCCAGAGCAGTCCCGCGAAGGCGACCTCGGAGTCCCTGACGGTCGGCGGCCGGAAGGCGTACTCGCTCTACATCAACCCGGGCAACAGCTACTGGCGCGACGGGCACCTGACCGGCGTGCCCACCGGCAGCGCGCCCGAGGGCATGTACATGGTGACGAGCGGGACGCACGTCAACAGCGGCTGCTGCTTCGACTACGGCAACAGCGAAACGACCAGGAAGGCCGACGCCGCCGGCGCCATGGACGCGATCAACTTCGGCAAGCAGTGCTGGTTCGGCGGCTGCTCCGGCACCGGCCCGTGGGTGCAGGGCGACCTGGAGTGGGGGCTCTACCCCGGCGGCAGCCAGACGTGGAACCCGAACCAGCGGGCGTTCACGAGCAAGTTCGTCACGGCGGTGCTGAAGAACAACGGGACTTCGCGGTTCGCCCTCAAGGGCAGCGACGCCCAGTCCGGCGGTCTCACCACCCTGTGGGACGGCGGCCTCCCGAACGGGTACAGCCCGATGAAGAAGCAGGGGGCGATCGTCCTGGGCAGCGGCGGCGACTGCTGCAAGCCCGGCGGCGGCGCCAACCTCAGCGCGGGGACGTTCTACGAGGGAGCGATGGTCGCCGGCTACCCGTCCGACGCGACCGAGAACGCGGTGCAGGCCAACGTGGTCGCCGCCGGCTACCGCTGAGGGCCGCTGCACCCGCGGGGAGAGCGGGGTGGGGCCGGTCGATCGGGCGGCCGCCCCCACCCCGTCTCCGTTCCCCTGGGGTCGTGAGTGTTCAGGAGGGTGGGAACCCCTCGGGTTCTAGCGGTCGTCGCAACACCTGACACTGGAGGTGTTGCCATGACGGAAAACCGTCGACGCTGACTGCCCCGCGACGTCCGGGTGGCGTTCTGGGACCAGATCCGAGCAGGCTGGCGGCGTGATCACCAACGCGCCATCAGCCTGCTCGGGCCGCTATCTGTCCCTGGCGAACGCGAAGAAATCATGGTCCTGCACGACCGGGTCCAGCAGGACCTGACCGCCCGGTGGTCCTCGCAACAGATCGCTGCCAGGCTGATCGCCTGCCTGCGCACCGGACGCGCGATCCGCGCACCCCAGCGCACCCCCGACGGGCGCCGCACCCGCGCAGGCAAGATCACCGGGATGGTGCCGATCTCCGCCCGGCCGGCCGAGGCCGCCGACCGGGCCGTCCCGGGGCACTGGGAAGGCGACCTGATCGTCGGCAAGGACAGCCGGTCGGTCATCGGCACCCTGGTCGAGCGCACCACCGGAGCTGCGCCGGTCGCTGGCCTGGGATCAGGGCACCGAGATGGCCCGGCACGCCACGATCACGATGGCCACCGAGATGGCGATCTACTTCTGCGACCCGCATTCACCCTGGCAGCGCGGGTCGAATGAGAACACCAACGGCCTGCTGCGTCAGTACTTACGGTCGTCCTCGTAAGACGCTCGGCTGGGACACCCCAGCCGAGCGACTCAACCCGCTACTGTCTACTCAAGGGCCTGTTGCGGCAACCACTTGGAACACCCACGTTTCCCGCTCACGACCCGGCCGGTCCGGGAGGGGTCAGGCGCGGGCCCACCGCTGGTTGGCCTGCCCGTTGCAGGTCCACAGGAGCACGCGGGTCCCGTTGGCGGTGGCCGCGCCTTCGGCGTCCAGGCAGAGCCCCGACTGACCGTTGCGGATCGTCCCGTCCTGGGCGAACGTCCACTTCTGGTCGTCCTGCCCGGTGCACGGCCGGCTGAGCACGCGGGCGCCGCTGGTGGTGCCGGCGAGGCACTTGTCGCCGAACACGCGGACCTCACCGGTGTCCCAGGTGGTCCAGAGCTGGTTCGCCGCGGTCTGGCAGTCCCAGATCACCGTGCCCGCGCCGGCGGCCGTCGAGGCGTTCTCGACGTCGAGGCAGCGGTTCGATCCCGTGCCGCGCAACCGGGACGTCGTGGCGGCCCGCGGGGAACCGCCGGACACCCGGTAGGCGGCGACCCCGTGCGCCGGCACGCTCGCGCTGATCGCGCCGGTGGTCGTCGAGGTGGTGCCGGTCCACAGGTCGGTCAGGGTGAACGCGGTGCCGGACAGGCCGATCTGCGCGGCGGTCGTGCCGGCGGTCGTCGTCGCGCTCCCGCGGTTGAGCAGGCCGACCGCCACCGACCCGTCGGACAGGGGCTTGGCGAAGACCTCGACGTCGCCGTCGTCGCGCACCCGCCGGCCGCCGGCGCCGAGCCGGTCCTGGTCGACCGCCAGCAGCCGCGGGTTGCGCAGGATCGCGCCGACGTCGGCGGACATGGTGCGGATGTCGTTCCCCGCCATCAGCGGCGCGGCCATCAGGGCCCACAGGGCGAAGTGGGCCCGGGACTCGGTCAGCGACAGCCCGGGCCGGCCGACCACGAGCATGTCCGGGTCGTTCCAGTGCCCCGGACCGGCCTGCGCGGCCAGCGGAGCGGTGACGTCGAGGACGTTGCCCACACCCATCGGGTAGCTGTTGGTGTTGCCGTTCTGCCAGATGTCGAGCAGGTCTTCGGTGGTGCGCCAGAGATCGGCGACCTGGCCCCAGTCGTACTTGTCGCCGGTGATCGCGTGGTAGCTGTTGGGGTTGATGCTGTAGACGATCGGGCGGCCGGTGGCGCGCAGCGCGTCGCGCATCACGGTGAACCGGGCGACCTGCTCGTCGCGGGTCCCGGCGGGGGAGCACCAGTCGTACTTGAGGTAGTCGACACCCCACGACGCGAAGGTGCGGGCGTCCTGGGCCTCGTGGCCCGCGCTGCCGGTGGAGCCGGGGTAGGTGCCGGTCCGCTGGGCGCAGGTCCGGTCGGTCGGCACCTGGTAGATCCCGAACTTGAGGCCGCGGCTGTGGATGTAGTCGCCCAGCGCCTGCATGCCGCCGGGGAACTTCGACGGGCTGGCGCGCAGGGCACCCTGGCTGTCGCGCTGCGGGTCGAACCAGCAGTCGTCCACGACCACGTACTGGTAGCCCGCGTCCTTCATCCCCGAGGAGACCATCGCGTCGGCCGCTTGGCGGACCGCGCTTTCGCTGACCCCGCAGCCGAAGCTGTTCCAGCTGTTCCAGCCGAGCGGCGGGGTGAGCGCCGGGCTGCCGGGCGCGGCCGTGGCCGGTGGTGACCAGGCCGTGGCGGCCACCGCCACGGCGGTGAACAGGTACGCAATCCGTCGGCGCTTTCGTGCGGGCATCATCGTCCCTTTCCCGAGGGTCGTTTCGCGGTGTTCACCTTCGCCGGACGGTTCCGGACTGGGCAATACCCGGATTTCCCGACCTGGCAAGGTGTTCCGCCGAACGAACGGAAGTCGTGAAAGTTTCAGAACGACGGCGGGTTTGCTGTTAGCGTTAACTTCCGCATCGCCGCTCGATTCCGAGGAGGCTTTCCGACATGTCCTCGTTCAGCCGTCGCACCGTGCTGGGCCTGATCACCGTCAGCGGTGCCGCGGCGGCCGGCCTCCTGCGCGGCGGCACCGCCGGGGCCACGGCCGGACCGGGCAGCTACACGCCCGCCTGGTCGTCGGTCGACCAGCACCCGCCCGCCGCGGAATGGTTCCAGGACGCCAAGTTCGGCATCTACTTCCACTGGGGCGTCTTCAGCGTGCCCGCGTTCGGCAACGAGTGGTACCCGCGCAACATGTACGTCGGCGGCTCGGCGGAGAACAACCACCACAAAGCCGTGTACGGCGACCCGTCGGCGTGGCCGTACCACAACTTCGTCAACGGGGCCCGGGACAAGGCGGGCAACTGGGTCCAGTTCGCACCGAAGCTCAAGTCCGCGGGCGGGAACTTCGACCCCGCCGAATGGGCGCAGCTGTTCGCCGACGCCGGTGCCCGGTTCGCCGGGCCGGTCGCCGAGCACCACGACGGCTTCTCGATGTGGAACAGCGCCGTCAACGAGTGGAACTCGGTCGCCAAGGGGCCGCGGCTGGACCTGGTGCGGTTGCACGCCGACGCGATCCGCGCCCGCGGCCTGAAGTTCATGGTGTCGCTGCACCACGCCTACCACTTCACCGGTTACTACGACCACGTTCCCGCGCAGTCGGACGCCGGTCTGCGCAAGCTGTACGGGCAGCTGGGCTCGGCGGCGGAAAACCAGCTGTGGTACGACAAACTCGCCGAAGTCGTCGACGGCTACCAGCCGGACCTGCTCTGGCAGGACTTCAACCTGCCCCGCGTCGACGAGTCGCGGCGGCTGAACTTCCTGGCGCACTACTACAACCAGGCCGTCGCGTGGAACAAGGACGTCGTCGCGACCTACAAGGACGGCTTCGACAACCGGGGCGAGGTCTTCGACTTCGAGCGCGGCGGGCCGGGGGACATCCAGAACCCGTACTGGCTGACCGACGACAGCATCTCCTCCTCCAGCTGGTGCTACACGACCGGCATCGGCTACTACTCGATGAAGGCGATGCTGCACGCGCTGATCGACCGCGTCAGCAAGAACGGCACCATGCTGCTGAACATCGCGCCGACGGCCGACGGCACCATCCCGGCCGGGCAGCGCACGATCCTGCTCGGCATCGGCGACTACCTCGGCCGCTTCGGCGAGTCGATCTACGCGACGCGCGCGTGGTCGGTCTACGGCGAAGGCCCGACGCAGATGGGCGGCGGGTCCTTCACCACGCCGCGCGAAGGCACCAACCGCGACATCCGGTTCACCCGGAGCAAGGACGGCACCGTCCTGTACGCCACGGTCCTGGGCTGGCCGGGCGGGACGCTCGACGTCACGACACTCGGCTCGAGCCGGATCGACCTCGCCTCGCTGAAGACGGTGCAACTGCTCGGCACCACCGCCGGGTCCTACACCGACCTGCCCGACCGCACGCAGGACGGTTCCGGGCTGCACATCCGGATGCCGTCGTCCGGCGCGCCGTTCAGCGCGCCGGCGTACGTGGTGAAACTGACCTTCGCCGGCCAGATCCCCGGTCCGGCGACCACGGGCTGGGTGCGGATCGCGAACGCCACGACCGGGCTCGTGCTCGACAGCGGCGGCACCGTCGCGTCCGGATCGGTGCTCAAGCAGTGGTCCTACGACGGCTCCACCAACCTGCACTGGCAGCTGGTCGACCTCGGCACCGGGTACCACCGGATCGTCAACCGCACCAACGGGATGGTCGCCGACAGCGGCGGGCGCACCGGCAACGGCGTCAACGCCGTGCAGGCGGCCTGGACGGGGAGCGACAACCAGCAGTGGCGGCTGACCGGCACCGGCAGCGGGCGCTACCAGATCGTCAACCGCGGCACCGGCACGGCACTCGACGGCGCGGGCAGCACCGCGGCCGGCTCGGCCGTCGTGTTGTGGGCACCGAACAGCAGCACCAACAACCAGTGGACCGTCACGGCCGTCTGAGCCCGTTCCCGACAGGAGAGAAAGACCATGCGCGGAAGGGTACGAGCGGCGATGGCCGCAGCCGTCGTCCTGGCGGCGGGACTGGTGGCCGCCGCACCGGCGCAGGCCGCCACGTCGATCACCATCAACGGGAGTTCGGCCGGCCGGACGTTCGACGGCGTCGGCGCGGTCAGCGGCGGCGGGGGCAACAGCAGGCTGCTGATCGACTACCCCGAGCCGCAGCGCGGCCAGATCCTGGACTACCTGTTCAAGCCCGGCTACGGCGCCGCCCTGCAGATCCTCAAGGTGGAAATGGGCGGGGACACCAACTCCACCAGTGGCGCCGAGCCCAGCCACGCCCACTTCCGCGGCGACCTCGACTGCAACCGCGGGTACGAGTGGTGGCTCATGGAACAGGCGAAGGCGCGCAACCCCGGTATCAAGCTCGTGGGCCTGCCCTGGGGCGCACCGGGCTGGATCGGCAACGGCACCTTCTTCTCCAACGACCTGACGGACTACTACCTGTCGTGGCTGGGGTGCGCCAAGCAGCACGGGCTCACCCTCGACTACCTCACGAGCGTCCAGAACGAGAAGCAGTGGAGCGCCGACTGGACCGTGACCCTCCGCAATGCCCTCGACGCCAACGGGTACAGCGCCGTCAAAGTCATCTCCGGTGACTCGTGGCCGGGCGACTGGGGACCGGCGAGCGCGATCTCGACGAACACGGCGTACCGCAACGCGACCGACGTGCTGAGTGCCCACTACACCTGCGGCTACCTCAGCGCGCAGACCTCCTGCAGCGTGCCGGCCAACGTCACCAACACCGGGAAGACGTTGTGGTCCAGCGAAAACGGCTCCCAGGACTACAACGACGGCGCCAAGCCGCTGGCCCGCGGGATCAACCGCGTCTACCTCGACGGCAAGATGACCGCCTACCTCAACTGGGACCTGATCGCCGCCGTCACGCCGAACATCCCGTGGCCGACCGTGGGGCTGATCCTGGCCAACCAGCCGTGGTCGGGGTACTACTCGGTCGGCAAGGACGCCTGGGCGCTGGCACACACGACACAGTTCACCGCGCCCGGCTGGAAGTACCTCGACTCCTCCAGCGGCTACCTCGGCGGGAACCGCAACAACGGCAGCTACGTCTCGCTCAAGTCGCCGAACAACACCGACTACAGCACGGTCATCGAGACGATGGACGCCACGTCGGCCCAGACGCTGAACCTGAACGTCACCGGCGGCCTGTCCACCGGCCAGGTGCACGTGTGGGCGACCAACCTCAACTCGAACAACCCGGCCGACCACTTCGTGCACAGCACCGACATCACGCCGTCCGGCGGCGCCTTCTCGCTGAACGTCCAGCCCGGCTACCTCTACTCCATCACGACCACCACCGGTCAGGGCAAGGGCACGGCGGCCGGCCCGCCGCAGGGCTCGCTGAACCTGCCCTACAGCGACGACTTCGAGGGGTACGCGAAGGGCAAGGAAGCCAAGTACCTGATGGACATGGAGGGCGCGTTCGAGACCGCCTCCTGCGGCGCCGGCCGCGCGGGCACGTGCGTGCGCCAGGCCGCGACGCAGAAGACGATCCCGTGGAAGAAGTTCGTCGATCCCTACGCGCTGCTGGGCAACATCGCCTGGAGCAACTACACGCTCAGCACGGACGTGCTGCTGGAGAAATCCGGCTACGCCGAGCTGCTCGGCCGGGCCGGCTCTCAGGACACGGGCAACCAGGGCGCGCTGAACGCGTACTACTTCCGGGTGAGCGACACGGGCGCGTGGTCGATCCGGCGCAACAACACCAGCCAGCAGAACACGACCCTGCGCACCGGCACGACGGCCGCGCTCGGCACCGGCAGCTGGCACAAGCTGGCACTGGGCTTCTCCGGCAGCACCATCACCGCCTCCGTCGACGGCACCGTGCTCGGCACGATCACCGACAGCACCTTCCCGGCCGGCCAGGTCGGCATCGGCACGAGCGTCGGGGAGACCGCGCAGTTCGACAACCTCGCCGTCGCCGGCTCGGGCGGCGGGTCGACGTCCGTGCTGCGCAACACCGGATCCGGCCGCTGCCTGGACGTCCCCAACGTGTCGCAGACCAACGGCACGCAGGTGACGCTGTGGGACTGCAACGGCGGTGGCAACCAGCAGTGGACCCTCACCTCGGGCAAGCAGCTCCAGGTCTACGGGAGCAAGTGCCTCGACGCCGAGAGCCAGGGCACCACCGCCGGCACGCGGGCGATCATCTGGGACTGCACCGGCGGGGCCAACCAGCAGTGGAACGCCGCCGCCGACGGGACGATCACCGGCGTCCAATCCGGACTGTGCCTCACCCCGGGCGGCACCGGCAACAGCACACCGGTGACCCTGCAGACCTGCACCGGCGGCAGCGGCCAGAAGTGGACGCGGAGCTAGCCGCGTTCGCGGGGATCGCCGGCCGGCGCGGGGTCGAGGTAGGGCCGCAGCCGCTCGGCCAGCGACGCCCGGGTGGCCGGCGTCACCGCCGGACTCGCTCCGCTGGAGCGCCGTCCGGCGGCGATGTCGGCGACGAACCGCGCGACCGCGGCCGGGGCCGGCACGAGGTCTTCGCTGCCTTGGTGGGCGATGACGTCCGGGGCTTCGGTGGGTTCGGTCTCCACCGCGAGCGACCAGCCGCGCCGTTCGCTCCACACCAGCATGACGTCGTGGTCGGGCCGGTCGAGCCAGCGCCGGGGGAGCCCGAGGTAGGCGGTGGCGGTGTCGCTGATCTCGACCGTGGTGCTTTCGGCCGGGACGCCGACCGCCTTCGCCACCGCGCCCACGTAGCGTCTCAGGCCGTGCTCGAGCGTCCGGATGTCGGGTTCGGGGTGCTCCATCCGGGTCACGCTAGAGGACGTCCGATCAGTTTGCCGCGCGGTTTCCGCCGGGTGTGGGTGCATCAGCTGGCCGGGCCGCTCGTCACCGCATGCGTTCGGGAACGGTGTCGATGGTGTGCAGCAGCCGCACCGCGAGCGCCTGGCAGGCGGTTTCGGACAGGTCCGTGTTCTCCTTCAGCACGTCCTGCACGAGCTTGATCCGCAGGTCGTAACGGGAGACGAAAGCGACATCCGTGGTCATGGTCATTCCTTCACCGGTCCATCGTGCCCGCCGGCACGGTCGTGCCGGCGGGGTGCATCCCCCGGGGGCCGGTGGTCAGCGGCGGCCGGACGGGTCGTACGCCGCCTCGCCGGAGCGCTGCCGCGGGGCGGGCTCGCTGCCGGGCGACGGCGTGTAGACCGGCTGGCGGAAGAGGCTGCCGTAGCGGTCCTCCTGGGGCACGGTGAGCGCTCCGGGGCGGGATTCTTCGGTGACGGGGTGGCTGAACAGCAAGCTGTCCATTGTGGAAGTGGTGATCGGGGTTTCCTTTCGTGGACGCTGGTGTGAGCGGCGTGGTTCAGGCGGGCTGCGGTGTGCGGCCGCTCGCCGCGTCCGCGAGGACGCGTTCCGCGGTCTCCGGGCCGGTTTCCGGCGGGACCACCGCCAGCGTCAGCCGCTTGCGGTTCCAGCCGATCACGGTGAGGCTGCCGGCCGCTTGCGACCGGAACCCTTCGAGCCGGACGACACCTTCGTCGAAGGCGAGCCGGCGGTGTGGTGCCGGCCACTCCTCGAGGTGGTAGGTGACCCGGTCGATCCGGCCCAGCCGCTCGGTCACCGCGCCGAGCAGCGCGGGCAGCTCGGCGGACAGGTCACGGGCGTGGGGCCACCAGGCGCCGTCGAAGCGCCCGGTCGCGGCCGTCGTCAGCCGCAAGCGTGCTTCGGTGGCCGGTGAAGCGGAGGGGGTGGTGTTCGGGCCCGACGGCATGTCGGTGCTCCCGCCTCCGGCCGGTGAACGACCGGATTGGGGCCGAGGACGGCGCAGGCTCGATCACTTGCGCACGAAATGCTCTCGGACACCACTGAGCGTACACGACGTCTTCGCGGGGTCGGTATGGTGTGGGGTCGGTGCGCGGTCATCGCGCGACGAAGAGGAGCTCGGAGTGACCGACGTCGACGCGCAGACCGGCGACTGGGAGGCCGATCGGGCAGCGTTCGGCGCGGAACCGGCGGGCGACGGCTGGGACCGCTGCGGCGTCGACACCGACGGGCCGCTCGCGCGGCGGTTCGGCGCGCTCGCCGCCGTCCTGCTCGAAGCCGGCTCCCTGCACGAGGCGATGGAGCGCGTGGTTTCCGCGGCCCTGCGGATCGTTCCCGGTGCCGATCTGGTCAGCATCACCATGCGCTCGGCCGACGGCGGGTTCCACACCCCGGTCCGCACCGGGGAAGCGGCCGAGGAGCTGGACCGGATCCAGTACCGGACCGGCCAGGGGCCCTGTCTGGAAGCGGCCCGCCAGGAGGGGCCCGGGCACTGCCTCACGAACGACCTGGCCGGCTCGGCGGCGTTCCCGGAGTTCGGCACGCGAGCCGCGCGGCTGGGGTTCGGGTCGTTGCTGGCGACGACGCTGCTGCCGGACCGCAAGGCCGAGCTGCCGCCGGGTGCGATCAACCTCTACGGCCGGTGCACGGGCGCGTTCGGCGACGAGGCCGTGAACCACGCGCTGGTCCTGTCGTCCCACGCCTCGCTGGCGCTGGCCGGGTCGGCCGCGCACACCGCGGCCGCGCTGCGGGAGCGGAACCTGCGCCGGGCGATCGACAGCCGGGACGTGATCGGCCAGGCCAAGGGCATCCTGATGCACCGCCGCGGGGTGTCCGCCGACGAGGCGTTCGACATCCTGCGCCGCACGTCGCAGGACCTCAACGTCAAGCTGGCCGAGCTCGCGCAGACGCTGACCGAGCGGCACCACGAACTCGAGGACTGAGCCGCCACGGCCGCCTGGGGAGCCGAACAGCGCAATGGCTGCCCCCGAATGGTGTGAATTCTTTTCGGGATGGGTAGTCAGGCGCCAAGTCCGGTCTTCTGCGCGCGGAAGACAGGGCCAGGTTCCGCCGGTCCAGACCTCGGGCCGGCGGAACCGCCCGGCTCAAAAAGTTCGCCGGGCCACTGTGGACTTCGTGGTGGGGCCGGGGAAGTTCACTCGCCGGCGCGGAGTTCGGTGTTGATGCGCTGGGCCTCGTGGAGCTGGTCTTCGAGGCTGATGATGCGGCAGGCGGCCTCGACCGGGGTGCCCTGGTCGACCAGTTGCCGGGCGCGGGCCGCGACGCGCAGCTGGTGGCGGGAGTAGCGGCGGTGCCCGCCGGCGGACCGCAGCGGGGTGATCAGGCCGGCTTCGCCGAGGCTGCGCAGGAAC
The DNA here is from genome assembly GCF_040648295.1 of Amycolatopsis sp. NPDC049159. NCBI lineage: Bacteria > Bacillati > Actinomycetota > Actinomycetes > Pseudonocardiales > Pseudonocardiaceae > Amycolatopsis > Amycolatopsis sp. NPDC049159. Next base: position 39,582 of record NZ_JBEZDL010000009.1, on the reverse strand, counting down.
CCTTGGGTGGTGCCGAGCATGTCGGCGGCGCGGCCCATGGTGTAGGCGGGGTAGTGCTCGTCGTCGAACTTGTCGGCCGCGCTGGGCGTGGCCGGTCCTTCTTGGTCAGGGATCACTCGGCCTCCACGGCACACGAAGGACCCCGGGTACCGTGCACGGCACCCGGGGTCCTCAAGGGCTGGGTTTCACCATTGTCCGCCGGCGCGACCGCCGGCTTCCTGCACCCGCGTCCGGCGCATCGCCGGAACAAGCGGGGATCGCTCATTCGTGACCGAGCACCACCTCCGAACTCGATGGAACCACGGCACCCGCGCGGCGCTACCAGCCCGCTGCGGGCGATCCCATGATGCTCCCGTTCCCTTCTTTCCGGTGTTTTCCACTTACTCGGTACTACCGCGGACGCCACGTGCCGGGAACCCTTCCACTGATCGGTCCCAGCACGCTCACGCCGCTGGTCACTGCCCGGAGCCCCGTTCACCGATCGGCTCCGGCCACCTGACCGGTCCTGCAACTGCACTGACAACTACCACTGACTGCAACTGCTGATCCTCGCGAGCGCAGGTGCTCCGCTCGCGTCTTGCCGCACTCGCGGGCAGTTACGTCGTCTCCCGCGCCGCTTGACGTTGTCTCTCTTCGTACGAGGAGAACGCTACACCCACCCGCCGTTGAATGTCTACTTCGGCGGGCATAGATTTTCTGGAGCATCTCGGACCGGCGCGGGGGAAGGGCGTAGCACCATGAGTGATCAGGTCTTCCGGGATTCGTTCGGTGAGCGGTATCGCCTGGACGGGGTTCGTGACCTGGACGAGTACGCCGAAGCGCTGAAGCAGCTGCTGATCCGGGGACGGCGGGAGCGGTGCGTGGCGCTGGTGTCGGAGGCCGAGGCCTACGCCGCGGCGGAACTGCTCGGGCAGTTCGCGCAGCTCGACCCGCACGCCACGATGAACCAGCTGGCCGCGTCGCTGGCCAGCCGGATCTACAGCCGGCTCGGCGCCTGAGGCACCTCGCGGGACGGCTGTGTCTCCACGGTGGACGCACTGGGCGCCGCAGCTGGTTCGGGGCCGGTCTCGCGCCGGGCTCCGGTGGCGGGATCACCTCGCCGGCAGCGCATCGCGGGGCAGCTGTGCTTCCACGGTGGGCGCACCGGGCATGGCAGCTGGCTCGGGGCCGGTTCCGCGCCCGGGTCTGGCGGCGGGATTACCTCGCTGGCAGCGCCTCGCGGGGCGGCCGTGTCTCCACAGCGGACGTGTCGGGCACCGCAGCTGACTCGGTCTCGCGCCGGGCTCCGGCGGCGGGATCACCTCGCCGGCAGCAGCTCGCGGGGCGGGGGATTCTCGTTCGCGGGCGAGCGGGGCTGCCGGGCCGGCGCGGTCGTGACAGCGGCGAGTACGGCGTCAGCGTCGAGGTCCGGGCGCCACAGCTGCATCCCGACGACGTGGGCGAGCCGGCGCCGCCGGTGCTGGTCGGTGTCGGTGAGTGCGACGTCGGTCGGGCGGCCGCGTTTGACCGCGTGAACCGCGCGGGTGACGAGGATGGCTTCCTGGCGGGTGGTGCCGAGTTCGGCTGCCGCGGCGAAGATCGTTTCGGCCGCGGCCGACGCGGTGTCGGTCATCGGGCTTTCACGCGGCGGTGAGGTGCGGGCGCGGGCGGTCCGGTTCTTCGGCCAGGACGTGCTCGGCGCGGGCCAGGTAGTCGTCGACGGCCCGCAGCCGGGCGGCGACGCGTCGTTCGGCCGCGGCGGCCTGGTCCAGCACCTCCGCGGCCTGCCGGCGTGCGGTCGCGACGACGGTGCCGGCTTCGGCGCGGGCGAGTTCGAGCATCCGCCGGACGCGGTCGCCGAGCACGGCCGGGTCCGCCGGGGAGTGCAGGGCGTGGTCGAGCCGGGCGCGGAGCCCGGCGTTCTCGGCGCGGACGGTTTCGAGGCGGCGGGCCAGGTTTTCGGCTTCGGCGACGGCGGCGTCGCGGTCGAGGGTGAGCACCCGGATTTCGTCGTGCAGTTCGGCGAGGTGCTGGTCGACCTGTTCGCGGTCGTAGCCGCGCATGGTGAGCGCGAAGCTGGTCGGCAGGGGGAGCGTGCCGGTGGTCATCGGGCCCTCCCGGTGCGCAGCAGCGCTTCGAGCTCGGCCAGGTCGCCGGCGGCGCGGAGGCCCGGCGGGTCGAGCCGTCCGACGCGGTGGTCGTCCTCGCGCAAGGCCGTGACGAACCGGGCGACCGCCGCGGCCGCGGGGGTGACGGTCGGGCCGCCGAGGTAGCGGATGACGATGAGGTCTTCCCCGGAGTGGGTCTCGATCGCGGCGGACCAGCCGTGGGCCTCGTCCCAGAGCAGGGCGACGTCGCGGCCGGGGTAGCCGGGCAGGCGCTCGTCGAGGGCGATGTAGGCGGAGACCGGGGTGTCGTGGTCGACCGTGCAGGACTCGAGGCCGATCCCGAGCGCGCGGGTGACCTCGTCGAGGTAGCCGCGCAGGGCGGCGAGGGCGGGGTGGGGGTGGCCGGTCGTGATGTGCAGCGATGCGGTCACGGGTGCGGATGCCTTTCTCGTGCGACTGCCCCGGGGGCGGGACCGGCTCGGGGTTACCGGTCCCGCCCCCGGGGCAGGGGCCTGTCAGGCCTGGATTTCCTTGCGGTCGCCCGAAGTGCCGGCGATGTCGATGCGCCGCGGCTTGGCCTTCTCGGCGATCGGGATGCGCAGGGTCAGCACGCCGGCTTCGTAGCCGGCGGTGATGTGGTCGGTGTCGAGGGTGTCGCCGAGGAACAGCTGGCGGGAGAACACGCCGAGGGGCCGTTCGGAGACCTGCATCTGGACGTCGCCGCCGGGGAGGGGCCGCCGTTCGGCCTTGACGGTCAGGACGTTGCGTTCGACGTCGAGCTCGATGGCCTCGGGGGTGACGCCGGGCAGGTCGAAGCAGACGACGAACTCCTCGCCGTCGCGGTAGGCGTCCATCGGCATCGCGGCCGGCTTGGACCAGGTTCCGGGGCCGTTGAAGACCTGCTGGGCGAAGCGGTCGAACTCACGGAACGGGTCGGTGCGCATCAACATGGGTTCCACCTCCTGGGTTTCGCTGATCTGGTGTCAACACGCACCACTGTTCTAACATGTCGTCGAAAGGATGACAAGTACTACGTCGTCGAAGGGATGACTTTCATGGAGAGGGACCTGGCTGGGGGCGTGCGAGATGTGCACGAAGCCGTGCTGGCGGCCCGGCGTGGCACCGGCCTGCCCCCGGAACGGTGGCTGGCCGCGCTGACCGAACTGCGGGCGCTGCGGGAGCAGCTCGGCGCGTGGGAGCCGGAGCTGATCGCGGCGGCGCGGGACGGCGGCACGAGCTGGGCCGCCCTCGCCCCGGCGCTGGGCGTGGCGAGCCGGCAGGCCGCGGAACGGCGGTTCCTGCGGCTGCGGCCGTCTTCGACGGGGGAGAAGACCGGCGAGGCGCGCGTCGTCGCCGAGCGCGACCGGCGTGCGGGTGACCGCGCGGTCGCGGACTGGGCGCGGCGCAATTCGGCGGTGCTGCGGCAGCTGGCCGGTCAGGTCAGCGCGCTCGACGGCTTGGACGCGGCGGCCCGGGAAGGCGCCGAGCGGCTGGGTGCGGCGCTCGGCGACAACGACATCACCAGCCTGCTGTCGCCGTTGGAAGCGGTCCGCGCGCGCCTGCCGCACGAGCAAGCGGGCCTGGCCGACCGGCTGGGCGTGATCCGCGAGCGCACCGAGCAGCTGCGCCGGGAAGCGGCCGGAAGCCGCCGCGACCGGACCGGCTGACGGCCGCCGCACCGCGCGCTGCGCCGTCCGGGCGGTGCCGGGGTTGACCCGGCGCGATCGGGGAACCCGGCAGCGGTCGTCTTCAGCTACGAGGACAAGAGCGAAAAGGGTGGTGTCGGCCATGGCCGAGCGGGCAGCCGGTCCGGCCGCTTCACGACCGTGGTCGTGGAACCTGCGCGGTACGTCGGCACCGGTGCTGGTCGAAGTCCGCCGGTGGGCTTCCCGCGCGCTGGTCCTGGTCGACGACACGCACCTCGGCGACGTGCTGCTGGTGGTCACGGAGCTGGTGACGAACGCCTACGACCACGGCCGCGGTCCGCTGGAGGTCCGGATGGACTACGCCCCCGGCCCCTGCCGGGTGCGGATCGAGGTCGACGACAACAGCCTCGACCACCCCGTTCTCAGGGTGGCTTCGCCGCACGGGCGGCGAGGTCGCGGCATGGTGCTCGTGGACAAGCTCGCCGCGGGCTGGGGCGTCGCGGAGAACCGCGCGGCCGGCGGCAAGACGGTGTGGGCCGAGGTGACCTGCGACGGGGCCGGCGCTGTCCGGTGTGCCGCGGCCGCCTCTCGTACCGCCCGCTAGCGGGGGCGGGGTCCACGCGCTCACCGCACCAGGCCGCTGTCCGGTGCCGGCGGGTACCGGTCCGCACGTCCGGAAGTGGCGGCGGTGCGCTGGTAGGCGGCGGCGAACCGGCCGGCGACCTCGTGGATGCCGAAGCGCCGTGCGACGGTCTCCCGGCCGGCCGCCGCGGCCGCCCGTGCTCGTGCCGGGTCGCCGGCCGCGCCGCGGACGAAGGCCGTGAGGGCGTCGCCGAACGTCCCGAGGTCCGCCGTGTCGGCGAGCAGGCCGTTGCGGCCGTGGTCGATGTAGTGGCCGAGGCCGCCGCGCCGGGGGCCGAGGACGAGCAGCCCCGCGTCCATCGCTTCGAGCACGGCGATGCCGAACTCCTCCTTGCGGCTGGGGCAGGCGTAGAGGTGCGGTGTCGGAGCGGGCAGCAGGCGGGTGAGGCCGTGCTCGAGCAGTCGCACGTCCTCGTTGCTCAACGCCGCCAGCACCGCCAGGCGGCCCGCGGCGTCCGGGTGGTCGTCCGCCAGCTGCCGGATGCGGTCCAGGATCCGGGCTTCGTCGCCGGTCGGGTCGGCCGGGTCGCCGCCGACGAGCACGAGTGCGCTCTCCCGGTACAGGCCGCGGGCCAGCCAGGCTTCGACGAGCAGGTCCTGCTGCTTGACCGGGTGCAGCCGGCCGACGGACAGCACGACCGGCACGCCCCGGGCTTCGGGCGCGAGCCGGGGGAGCCCGGAGCCGGCGGCGAACAGGGACGCGATCAGCTGCTGCTGGCGCGCCTCGGCCGCGGCCGTCGGGGAGAGCACGGGGATGCCTTCGGCCAGTGACTCCGGTTCCGGGCGATCCCGCAGCCGGGGGAAGTACGCGGTGAGTTCGCCGTCCGGGCGGCCGGGCAGGCCCAGCACGGTGTCGGCGGCGGCCACCAGCCGGTCGGCGGCCCACACCCGGTGCAGGTCGAACCGCGCGGAAGCCCGGTCGGCACCCGGGGCGGGCCGGTGCCGCTCGGCGAGCGTGCGGTGCGGGTCGGCGGTGAGGGTGAACACGGTCCGCGAGCCCATCGCCCGGGCCGCGTCCGCGACCGCGGCGGATCCGTCGTCGGAATAGCGCACGTGGACGACGTCCGGCGTGCAGCCGGCGAGCCAGAGCAGGTGCCGGGCCAGGAACCCGATCGACGGCCGGTGCCGGGCGAGCTCCGCCTGGGCCGGTGCGCCGGGCGCGTCGACGGGCAGCCGGAGCACGACGTGCCCGCCGGTGCCGGCGTCGGCCAGGCTCTCCCGGTCGCGCAGCTGGTCGTGGCCGGCCAGGGTCAGCGTCACCACGCGCGCGATGCCGGGGTGCCGCGGCAACGCGCTCCCGAGGTGCCGCAGCAGCACGGTCAGCCCGCCGCTGGCCCCGGCTCCCGGCTGGTCGAAGGAGCCCAGCAGCATCGACTGCGCGACGGTCAGCCCGCCGCGGTCCGGCGGCGGCACCGTCCACAACGGACTCCGGTGGCCGTGCCCGGACTGGCGGGCCAGGCACACCGCGGACAGCAGGCGCTCGTAGTCGTCCTCGGCCCCGGCGTGCGCCGCGCTCAGCGCTTCGGTCGCCTCGGGGGTGGCGTCGCACTGGGAGAGGTAGCGCCACGCGGCGTGCCGGCCGCCACGGTCGCGCGGGCCGGCGTCGAGCACTTCGGCCACCGGGACGCAGCGGAAACCGTGTCGCTCGGCCAAATCCAGCACTAGCGCACGGCGTCGCGGTGACGCGTCGGCGAAGGCGGTGCGGATCGCCGTGGCCGCGGCAGCCCGGCCGTGCGCCGTGACCGCGTCGGCGAAGAGGTCGAGGACGACCGAGCCGGCCGTGGCGTCGAGCTGCGCGTCACCGGTTTCCGGCACCGCCCGCAACACCGCGGCGGCGCCGGGCGGTTCGTCTCCGCGGCCGAGGGCGCGCAGGGCGGCGACCGCCTCGCCGGGATCGCGGTCGTCCGGTCGCGCACCGGCGTATTCCACGAGCGCGGGACCGGCGAAGCCCGGGTGGAACGCCCGCCGGACCGCTTCGATCCGGGACGGGCCGGCGTCGGGTGTCAGCGCCCGGAGCGCGGTGAGCGCGTCCTCGCGGGCGGGGGTCCTGGTCTGCACGGTCACTGCGCTGCTCCAGCGGTCGGGCCGTAGGGTCGGCGGGGATGGGGGAGAGGGAGGGTTTCGGGATGGCCGCAGCGCGGGTCGTGGTGGTGAGCCCGCCGTTCGCTTCGCACGCACGTCCACTCGCGACGGTCGCCGCGGCGCTCGCGGCGGAGGGTGCGGAGGTGACGTTCGCCTGCGCGCCGGCGTTCGCGGAGCTGGCGGCCGAGCACGGGCTGCCGTTCGCGGCGCTTTCCTTCGGCGACAACGCGAACACCGGCATCGCCGAACGCACCCGCCAGGAGGCCGCCGGTGCGCGGCGGCTGGCCGAGTTCCTCGACGCCACCCGCGCCGGTGCGGTCCCCGCGCTGCTCGCGCAGGCCCGGCACCGGCGGGCGGACATGCTGCCCGACCCCGCGAGCGTGCTCGCCTCGGTCCGTTCGCTCGACGAGCGGCTGCGTCCCGGCTGGTACCTGATCGACCAGCTCGCCTACGCGGTCACCCTGGCGGTGTACGCGCTCGGCCGGCGCTGGGCCGCGTTCTGCCCGGGCCACCCCAGCTACGTCTTCGAAGGCGCGGACCGGTTCTTCGGGCTGCCGCCGTACTGGCCACGCGCGATCCGGCCGCCGCACGAGGAGCTGGACCGGCTGGTGGCCGAGGCCGGCGCCAACGACCGCACGTTCACCGGGTTGTTCGCCCGGTTCCTCGCGGAACACGCTCCGGGACGGCCGGCCCCGGCGAGGGCCTTCGGTCTGACGTCGCCGGAGGCGGTGCTGTTCAACTACCCGGAGCTGCCGTGGCTGCCGGACCTCCCGGCGGGGCCGGCGCGGATCTTCGCCGGGCACTGCAGCGACGTCGGGCGGGCGCGGCTGCCGGGCGCTTGGGCCGAGCGGGTCACCAGGCTGACCGACGGCGGCCGGCGGAAGCTGGTCCTCGTGTCGTTCGGCACCTTCTTGTCCGCGCGGGACGACGTGCTGAGCACGGTCGTCCGGGGCCTGCTCGCCCTGCCCGGCGTGTCGGTCCTGGTCGCCGCGGGTGACCGCGCGCCCGGTCTGCGCGCGGAGTTCGACGGCGAGTCCTTCGTCGACGTCGCCGACCAGGTGCCCCAGCGCGCGCTGCTGCCGCGGGTTGCCGCCGTGGTGCACCACGGCGGCAACAACTCGTTCACCGAGTGCCTGGCCGCCGGGGTCCCCGCGCTCGCGCTGCCGTTCTCCAGCGACCAGTTCGCGGTCGCCCACGACCTCGAACGCATCCCGGCCGGCCGGGTGCTCGACCCCCACCGCGTGACCCCGGACGCGGTGACCCGGGCCGCCGCGGAGGTGCTGGCGACGGCTCACGAGGCGTCCGGCGCCGGGCATCGCCTCGTCGCCGGCCGAGGGCCGGGACGGGCCGCGCGCGAAGTGCTGACAGCCATGCAACGCTCTCCGATCATCGATGCAGAGACGATGCGAATCTAGGTCCGTGACGCTGCCGCTGCCGCGCAGGCCGACGACGTCCGTGCGTGGCCGGCTCGGTCAGCGCTGGGCGGCGGAGCCGAATTCGCAGGTAGAATGCGGGGGTGCGGGCAGTCGGGCCGTGCGAACCGGCTCGGAAAAGCCGCCAGTTTGCATCGCAGTTGCATCGAACGTGCTCGCGGAGTGGAGGTAGCCTTGGCCGCAACGCCGCCCGTCGTCGCCGTGCTCCGGGAACGGACCCGTGACGCCCTCTTCGCCCGGATCGCGGGCCCGGACGGTCCCCGCAACCGGACTCGCATCCACGAGTCACCCGGCCCGCGGTGGTTCGGCCCGGACAGCGCGATCCGCCGGGTGCACGGCGACACCGCGATGTTCGTCGGTGGTCTGCGCGCGCTGCTGCTGCAGTCGCTGCACCCGCTGGCGATGGCGGCGGTGGCCGCGCACTCCGGCTACCGCGGCGACCCGTGGGGCAGGCTGCAGCGAACCAGCACCTTCCTGGCCACGACGACGTTCGGCACGGCCGACGACGCCGCCCGCGCGGTCGCGGTCGTGCGGGCGGTGCACCGGCGGGTCCGCGGAACCGCCGCCGACGGGCGGCCCTACCGCGCGGACGACCCGCACCTGCTCACGTGGGTGCACATCGCCGAGGTCGACAGCTTCCTGCGCGCCCACCAGCGCTACGGCGCGCACCCGCTCGACCAGGCGGGCCAAGATCGCTACGTCGCCGAGACGGCCGTCATCGCCGGCAAGCTCGGCGTACCGGATCCACCGCTGACCGTGGCGGCGCTCGACGAACAGCTGGCGCAGTACCGCCCGGAGTTGCACGGCACGCGCGACGCCCGGCTGGCCGCACGTTTCTTGCTGGTCACCCCGCCGATCCCGTGGCCGGCGAAGCTCCCGTACGCGGCGTTGGCGGCGTCGGCGGTGGCGATGCTGCCGGGCTGGGCGCGCCCGGAGCTGCGGTTGCCCCACCTGCCGGTGGCCGAGGCCACCGTCGTGCGCGCCGCCGGGACGGGCCTGGTGAAGGCGGTGCGCTGGGTGATGACCGCACCGGAGCCGCCGGGACGGTCGGCCTGAACCGTGGGTGCTTCGGGATCGCGAGGCCTACCCCGGGTCCCGACCGGGTGGCGGCCCCCTGCCGCGCCCTGCCGGAGTTCCCCGCGGACTCGCTGCCGGTGGTACGGGAAGACGAGTTCGCCTTCGGCCCGGAACTGATCGTCGACGGCCCGCGTCGCCGATCGAGGCGCTCAGCCCGGCGAGCCCGCGAGCCTGCCGCGAACGCGGCGGAGTTCGCCGCCGGTCACGCCGGCGTCGAGCAGGTACCGCTCGGCGTCGAAGCCGTCGAGGGTCGCCATGACGGCCTCTTCGGTGGTGGTGCCCCGGTCCGCGAGGACACGCTGGATGACCGGTTCCTGGTCGGCGGTTCCCATCGCGGCGTACAGCGCCCTGAGGGCTTCGGCGGACAGGGCGTAGTCCGCGGCGATCGCCCGGGGTTCGACGCCGGCCAGCGCGAGCAGCAGAAGCGCGATCAGCCCGGTCCGGTCGCGCCCGCCCCCGCAGTGGAACAGCACCCCGCCGGGACCGGCGTGGGCGATCGCCTTGACGACGGCGGCGCACCGCTCGGCCTTCCGCCGGAGGAAGCCGGGGTAGTAGAGCGGGGTGCCGTTGAGCCGCTCACGGTTGACGCGCTGCCAGAACTCGACGTCGCCGATGTCGTCGAGCGGGACTTCGAGCCGGTCGACGCCGGTCGGTGTGGCGGGACCCGCCGGGCTAGCCGCGAACTGCGCCGAGCCCGCCTGCGCCGTCAACGAGGTGTCGGTGGGCCGGATCTCGTCGGCGTTGCGGAGGTCGATCACCGTGCGGACGCCGGCCTCGCGAGCTTGGGCCCACCCCGTCTCGGTGACGAACCGAAGGTCCGCTGCCCTGAAAAAGGCTCCGCGGCTGGTCGTGCCGCCGGATCCGGTGGGCAGCCCGCCGAGGTCACGGGTGTTGTAGAAGCCCTCCCAGGGCACTGCTCTGCTCATGTCCGGCTGACCTCGCTCGCGGGCAGGACCCGGTTCCACACCCGGACGTCGTCGATGCTGCCCGGCCAGAAGTCGCTGTGCTGCCCGCCCGAGACCGCGCGGCCGATCGCCAGCGGGCCCGGTGCGGCGTCGCCCGCTGCCTGGCTCCACGTCTTCGCCTGCGCCACGCCGTCGACGTAGAGGGTGTACGTGCCGGCGTCGGCGTCGTGCACCCCGGCCAGGTGGTACCAGCGCCCGGGTTGCGGGGCGACGTCGGACAGGGCCCGGCCCGAACTGGTCGAGAACGCCAGGCGGTCGTCGGCCGCCGAATACTGGAGGTAGAAGCCGCTGCTCGGGGTGCCGTCCTGGCTGAGCGCCGTCGCCCAGGAACCGGTGCGGTCGAGGCGGACCCGGGCGCTGACCGAGTAGTTGCCGGTGGTGTCCACGACGGGGCCGCCGGTCGCCGCGTACTGGCTCGAGCCGTCGAGCTGCAGGGCCGTGCCGGCCGGGCCGGGGACCCACGCGGGGGAGCCGGTCAAGGTGGCGTCGTGCGTTCCCGCGCTGTCGTGGGCGAGGGTTCCGCTGCCTTCGTCGAGGTTCCAGGCGCCGACCGGGTCCCGCTGTCCGGCGGGATGGGCGATCTGGAGGTTCTGGCGCTGGTGCGTGGTTTCGGTCCGGCCACCGGGGCCGCGGTAGGACGCCGTCGCGGTCACCGTCGCCGCGCTGCCCGGCTCGGCACCCGGCGGTGCGGTCAGCGTGTAGGTCCAGGCCCGGCTTTGCCCGGGCGGGATCGCCGCGGGCGGCCGGCCGGCGGCCGTGACCGACCAGCCGGCCGGGACGGCGACGCTCACCCGCGGGGAGCCGAGCGGGCCGCCGGTGGTGTTCCGCACGGTCACGGTCAGCGGCGTGCTCCCGCCGACCGTGATGACGCCGTTGGCGTTGGCGGGCCCGGCGGTGATCCGCGCGTCGCGGCTCGACGGCGTCCAGGACTGCAGCTCGGTGACGCCGACGAAGGCGCCCGGCGGATTCGTGAACACGAGCCGGACCTTGCTGGTGGTCAGCGTCGGGAAAGTGATCCGGTTGACACCGTTGCCCACCGGGTTCGCCTGCTCGCGGATCTGGCCCGGGACCTCCTGCCAGGCCGAGCCGGTCCAGTACTCCAGGCGGTAGGCCGCGGCCGGTCTGACCCCGCCGCCGTCGTCGTAGCCGTGCCAGCGGATGTCGCCGACCGGGGTCGGGGCGCCGAAGTCGACGCCGTAGAAGTCGCTCGCGTTCGGCGAGGAGTAGTTGGTCCAGCGGGTGTTCTCGGGAACTTCGCTGTACCAGACCTTCCCGTCGAGCGCGCTCCACGGGTTGTCACCTCCCCACGTGTACGACGTGATCGGCTTCGGGTAGCCGGTGCGCAACGGGTTCGCGGCGTCGTCGACGAGTTCCCCGGGCCGGGGGAGCGCGGTGCGGCCGACGTCGATCGTGGTGGCGCGCAGCGTCGCCGAGCGCTGGACGAGCCGTCCGTCGACGTAGAGCCGCATCCCGGTGCCTTGCCCGTAGTGCTTGCCGTCGCGGTCCCACAGCACGGTCACGGAATGGCCGTGGTACGGCACGTTTTCGGCGGCGAAGTGGTCCCAAGCGGACGGGGTGAGCGGCTGGACGCGCAGGGTGTCGTCGCTCTGCGGGCGCAGGCCGATCAGCCCGGACAGCACGAGATCGGTGTAGGTGGAGTGGTTGTAGTCCTCGCTGTGGTTCTGCCCGTCGTAGATCCACGCGTCGCGGTCCGGGTCGTGCGCCTCGGCGACGTAGGGCTTGCCGTTCTTGGTCTGGGTGCGGGCGTAGGTCGCCAGCGCCGCGGCGTAGTCCTCTTTGGACACGGTGGGCTGGGCCGGGTAGTCGTCGAGGAGGTTCGCCAGTCCGGTCAACGTCTGCGCGGTGGCGAAGGGCCAGCTCGGCCCGTCCCAGCGGCAGCAGGAACCGGCGTCCTTCATGAAGTACGGGCTGCGGCGCTCGGCCGTGGCCGGGCCGAACGCGCTCGCGAAGCCCTGCGGGTCGAGCAGCTGGGACCAGGCCGTGCTGTCGCCGGGCTGGGCGGCGCCGAACATCCAGGGGAGGTACCCGATCTGCTCGCGGCTGCCGGAGAGCTTGTGGCCGGGGTTGTCGTCGCGGGGCATCGCGAAGTAGAAGCCGCGGTTCGGGTCCCACAGCCACTTCTGTAGCGAGGTCTTCAGTTTCGCGGCGCGCTGGGCGTACTCGGTGGCGAGCTTGCGGTCGCCGACCGAGTCGGCGATGCGGCTGATCGCGAGGGCGTCGCCGTACTGGTAGGAGTTGAGCGTGGGCCGGTAGCCGGCGCCGCCGTGGTAGGGGTTGGGCGATTCGTAGGAGGAGGCGGAGAACTCCATGGCGTCCCACACCGGCACGGACCAGTACAGCCCGAGATCGGCGTCGAACTGCTTGTCCCAGCCCCGGTACTGGCGCACGAGCGACGGCAGCAGTTCGCGCAGCGGGCCGAAGTCGCCGGTCACCTGCGCCTGTCCGTAGGCCGAAGTGGCCAGCCAGACGCTGTACTCGTGCGCCCAGTCGGTGGTGTCGGCGTTGACGTCGTCGGTGGCGGGTTTGGCGCCCGCGCCGGGACCGGTGAGCCAGAACCGGAGGTAGTCCTGGCCGTAGGCCGGATCGCGCAGCCAGCGCCCTTCGGTCAGCTGGTGCCCGGCGGCCGCGTTGATCGCCTGGTAGGGCGCGGCGTAACCGCAGCAGTCGAGGAACTCGGTCGAGATCCAGCCGTCGGCCGGGTCGGTGTAGCGCAGGTGTTCCTTGAAGACGCGCCAGCGGTAGTAGTAGACGCTCTCCATCGTGGTGTCGGGCAGGTCCACGAAGGGGATGTTCGCTTCGTACCAGGCGGGATCGGCGTACCCGGCGAGGGCGGCGGAGTGGTCGAGGAAGTGCGTCCCCGAGCCGGTGCCGGCTGCTTCGGCGGCGCCGCCGGCGAGCGCGACCTGCGCGAGCAGGCCCACGGCGGCGAGCCAGGTTCTTCCCTGCGACACTCGGCGGCGCATCGGGTCCTCCATGGTTTACAACGTTGTAAAACTCAGACTCGACCACTATCGCTCAGAACCGCTCAGAAGGGAACACCCGGTTGTGCGCTCCCGCGACGTTGTCCGACGGCCCGCCGCGCGAGTCCGTTCTGTAACCGGAAGGCGTCTTTCGTCCCTGTCCGCTCCCGTCCAGTACAACGGCCTCGGCACCGCCGGGTTCGTCCTCGGCCTCGTCGGCCTGGTCATCTGCGTCCTGTGGATGGCCGCCTTCGGCAAGGCGGTCAGCGACACCGCCAACGGCCTGCCGACCGCCGGCGCCGCCCCGAGCGCGGCGGCGGCCCAGCACGCGGTCGTCCTGGAAGTCACGACGGCGGCGAAGGCCAACGTGCAGCGGGGCAGCGGGTTCACCGCGAACTCCCAGGGAGTCTTGGAGAAGGGCAAGAGCCGGCGCCAGGCCCTGTCGATGGACGACCTCGCGTTCACCCGGTCACCGTCACCGCGGTCGACTTCGAGCTGGGCGCCAAGGACAACACCTGCAAGATCACCGTCGACGGGCCGGCGGCGGCTCGGTTCCGGTGGTCCCAGGTGGATGGAAGCCGTTTGGAAGTCGGGTCCGGCACCGTGAGCGGCACACGGAAGGGATTCGACCGATGAAACGTTCTGGTGCGGCCGCCTTGCTCGTCGCGGCGCTGTTCGTCCTGCTCGCTCCGGTGGCGGCCGCGGTGGAAGGGCCCCCGACCGGTGCGTCGCCCGTCGGCGGCATGGGTGGCGGTCCCTACATCGGTGACGTCCCGAAGCCCTGACCCCGGGCCACTTCGACGTCGTCCGAGCACGCACTGCTACCTGAACGACCACCAGCCGCGTGCCCCGGGTCCGGATTTACCGGACCCGAACACGACCCGGACCGGGCTCGACGATCGCGGCCTTGGCGTGCGGGTACGGCGGCAAGGACAGTGGCTACGCGGTGTTCCACGGCCGCGGCGACGACAAGTCGACTTAGGCGATGTCCATGCAGCAGGCCGGGTACCGCACCGGGATGCTGGGCAAGTACCTCAACGGCTACGACCCCGAGGCCGCCCGCGGACTACCTCGTCGACGTCATGGCGGGCAAAGCCGCGCGGTTCATCTCGGACTCGGCGGCCGCGCACACGCCGTTCGCGCTCGAGCTCGCCACGTTCGCCCCGCACGGCCTCTACCCCCCGCGCCTGCCCTCCGCCGCGCCGCCGTGGCTCGCGTCCCGGACACCGTTGACGGACAAGGAAAAGCAGGCCGTCGACAAGGACTTCCGCAAGCGGGCGCAGGCCGTGCAGTCGGTCGACCGGATGATCGGCACCGTGCCGGAGGCGCTGGACAAGGCGGGCGTCCGCGGCAACACCGAGCTCGTGTTCACCTCGGACAACGGCTACCACATGGGCGAACACCGCCTCACCCCCGGGAAGCAGACGGCGTTCGACACCGACGTGCACGTGCCGCTGCTGACCGGCACCGCGTCGCCGGCGTGGCGCACCGTCGGGCTGGTCGAGCACCACGGTCCCGACTTCGACCGGACCGACCCGGACAAGCCGAAGAAGAACAGCGGCAGCCCGAGCACCTGCGAAGCGATCCGCGGCCCCACCTTCACCTACGTCGAATACACCCGACGGCACCCAGGAGTACTACGACCGCGGGACCGATCCCCAGGAACTGCACAACACCGCCGCTCAGCTGCCGCCGGACAAGGCGAAGCAGCTGCACGACACCCTGCGGGCGCTGGTCTCCTGCCACGGCGCGGCCGCGTGCCGGTACTGATCCGCCGAACGGCGGCATAGCACCGCGCCGCGGTGAATCGCATGCCCGCGACGACCTGCGGTGCGGCGCGTCAACCCCTCGAAAGTCGCTGCCGCACAACGGAAAACCCGGCCTAGCATCCCTCTTCCGCGGGCGGTCTCGCGTCCGCCGGGGAACGAGGAGATGCGTCGATGCGGAAGCTGCTTGCCATCCTTTGCTGCGCCTTGGCCGCCACGACGGTCACGATCGCGCCGGCCGGTGCGACGGTCGCGGCGGGGGTCGTCCCCGGCTTGACCGGTGCCGCCGCGAAGGCGGCCGCCGGGCCGATGGCCGATCGGTTCCGCCAGCTGCGCCAAGGGAAAGCCGTCGCGCAGCGGCACACGTTCTGGGGGCCCGAACCGCAGCTCGCCACCAGTGCGGACGGGCTGGTGGTCACCCAGAGCGTCACACCCGGCCTGCGCATCTCCAACCGCAACGACGTCGTCTACGCACCCACGATGAAGCCGACCGGCCACTCGTGCGTCGAAGTCGTCACCGCCTACGGGCTCGGCGAAGCGGCGCAGGTCTGGGCGTGGGACTGGTGCCGTTCGGTGTCGCCGGCGAAGGTCGTCCCGATCGACAGCGCTTTCCTCGCCGCCTACACCACGTCGGTCGACGGGCACCCCGCCTACACCGTGCAGGAGGTCCGGACCAACGCCACGGCCAACAGCTGGACGGCCTCGCTCTACAACGTGAAGACCGGCGCGTGGGACACGCTGTTCACCCAGAGCGGCAGCGACCAGAGCTCGCTCGACGAGGGCTGGGACATCTTCGAGCTGTACTCGACGCGCAACCCCGCGACCGGCAACGCCTACTACTGCGCGGACGCCCGCGGCTCGGTGTTCGAGTCGAGCTCGCTGCAGCTGCGCGTCGGCGGCCGCTGGGTGCCGGCGTCGCCGGCGAACTCGCCGCTGCGCCCGACCGCGAACCCGCGGCCGGCCGACTACGACTGCTCGACGCTGCGGTTCGAGGTCCCCGCGCCGAACAGCACCTGGCGGGTCACGGTCTGAGCAGCTCGCGGCCGCGTTCGCGCCACCAGGTGTCGAACGCGGCGCTGCAGCCCTCGCGCCCGGCGTAGCTCGCCGCGACGGCGGCGTGGATCTCTTCGGCGTGCGCCGCCACCGGGGTGCCCGGCCGGTAGCAGAGCCGCAGTTCCTGCCACAGCGGCTCGCCCTCGACGGCGCGCACCGCGACCGTCGACGGCCGGTCTTCGCGCGTCGCCAGTGCCGGGGCCACGGCCATGCCGGCGCGGACGAGGTCCAGCAGCGTCGCCAGGCACCGCGGCCGGTGGGGCTGGTCGAGCACGACGCCGTGGCGCCGGCACACCCTCTGCAGGTACGCCGACCAGCGCGTCGTGCCCGGCGGGTCGTCGGCCCACGGGTGCTCGCCGAGGCCGGTGAACGGGACCGCGGGTGCCGCGGCCAGCGGGTGGTCGGGCGACAGGATCACGAACACCGGCTCCCGCGGGTGCACCACGAGGGTCTCGACGCCGTCGGGGACGACCGGGCCGGGCAGCGGCGGCAGGTAGACCAGCGCGAGGTCCAGCCCGCCCGCGGCGAGCCGGGCGAGGGTGATCGACTCGTCCGGGTCCTCGTGCACGCTCACCCCGCGCGTCCACGGCTGCTCGCCCAGCCAGCGGGACACGGCCAGGTGCAGGAAACCGCAGTAGCCGCCGACGCGCAGCGGCCCGGTGGGCGCCCGCTGCTCGCCGATCCGGTCGGTCAGCGCGGACACGCCGGCCAGCACCGCCCGGGCCTCAGTGACGACGTCGGTGCCGAGCCGGGTGGGTTCGCACCCGGTGGGGGACCGGAGGAACAGCGCGCCGCCGACCGACCGTTCGACCCGCCGCAGGAGCCCGGACAGCGCCGGCTGCGAAACGTGCAGCACGCGGGCCGCGCGGGTGAGGCTGCGCGCGTCGGCGACGGCCACGAGGGCACGCAGGTGGCGCAGTTCGAGCTCCACGCTCCCACTGTAGGCCGGGTGATCAGCGGGGACACCCGACCTGAGTCGGGTAGTGCGCGCGCAGGGGGAGGGCTCGGCGGCGAACGGGGGGCGTTCCGCCGCCGAGCCGGACTGCCGTGCCCGGACCGATCGGGGGGCGTGCCGGTCCGGGCACCTCAGCACCCGACAAGAGGGCCGGGGGCCGCCGGAATGACGTCCCGGGCCCGCATTCACCGGTTCGGGTGACGCGGGCGGGCGCCGGTATAGTGCTCGGGCACAGGCACCGATCCGGCGATCACCGGGGAGCCTCCGGAAGAACGGGCCGGCCGGCCCCAGTAGAACCGGACGGGCGTCGCACGTCACGCGGCCGAAGCGAGGGGCACCCGGTCCGCCGGGTGCAAGCGGGGTGGTACCGCGGAGAACCGGGCAGCCGGGCTTCGTCCCCGCAGGGATGAGCTGACACTCATCCGTGCGAGACGTGACGAAGCCGAGGAGCCCGCGAGCATGACCGAGAACAGTCCGTTCACCCCGCTGCCGGCCGACGTCGACTTCGGTGCCCTCGAGCGCGGCGTGATCAGGTGGTGGCAGGACAACGACGTGTTCGCCCGCAGCCTGAAGCAGACCGCGGACGGCCCGCCGTGGGTGTTCTACGAGGGGCCGCCCACCGCGAACGGGCACCCCGGCACCCACCACGTCGAGGCCCGCGTCTTCAAGGACGTCTTCCCGCGCTACCGCACGATGCGGGGCTACTCGGTGCCCCGTCAGGCCGGCTGGGACTGCCACGGGCTGCCGGTCGAACTCGCCGTGGAGAAGGAACTCGGGCTCTCCGGCAAGCCGGACATCGAGAAGCTCGGGATCGCCGAGTTCAACGACCGCTGCCGGGAATCCGTGCTGCGCCACGTCGGCGAGTTCGAGCAGCTCACCGAGCGCATGGGCTACTGGATCGACCTGTCCCACCCCTACCGGACGATGTCGCCGGAGTACGTGGACAGCGTCTGGTGGTCGCTGCGGCGCATCCACGAGGCCGGCCGGCTGGTCGAGGACTTCCGGGTCGCGCCCTACTGCGCCAAGGACGGCACCACGCTGTCCGACCACGAGGTCGCCCAGGGCTACGAGGTCGTGACCGATCCGTCGGTCTACGTCCGGTTCCCGCTGACCACGCCGGTCGCCGGGGTGGACGGGGCCGAGCTCCTGATCTGGACCACCACCCCGTGGACGCTCGTGTCGAACACCGCGGTCGCGGTGCACCCCGAGGTCACCTACGTCGTGGCCCGCACCGCCGAAGGCACCTTCGTGGTGGCCGAACCGCGGGCCGCCGCCGTGCTGGGCGAGGACGCCGAGACCCTGGCGACGGTCACCGGCGCGGACCTCGCCGGGCTGCACTACCGGCGTCCGTTCGACCTGGTCGAGATCCCCGACGCGCACGTCGTGGTGCCCGCCGGGTACGTGACCACCGCCGACGGCACCGGCCTGGTGCACCAGGCGCCCGCGTTCGGTGCGGACGACCTCGCGGTCTGCCGCGCGAACGGGCTGCCGCTGGTCAACCCGGTCGGCCCGGACGGCCGGTTCCTCACCACCGTGCCGCTCGTGGGCGGGCTGTTCTTCAAGGACGCGGACGCGCCGCTCGTCGAAGCGCTGCGGCAGAGCGGCACGTTGTTCCGCTTCGAGGAGTTCGAGCACTCCTACCCGCACTGCTGGCGCTGCCACACGCCGTTGATCCACTACGCGCAGCCGTCGTGGTACATCCGCACCACCGAGGTGCGCGACGCGCTGGTGCGCGAAAACGAGCGGACGAACTGGTTCCCCGAGCACATCAAGCACGGCCGGTACGGCGACTGGCTGGAGCACAACGTCGACTGGGCGTTGTCGCGCTCGCGGTACTGGGGCACACCGCTTCCGTTGTGGCGCTGCGGGAACGGGCACGTCACGGCCGTCGGCTCCCGCGCCGAGCTGGGCACGCTGGCGGGCCGGGACCTGGCCGGGCTGGACCCGCACCGCCCGTACGTCGACGCGATCACCTTCGCCTGCCCCGACTGCGGGGAGACCGCCACCCGCGTCCCCGAAGTGATCGACGCCTGGTACGACTCGGGCGCGATGCCGTTCGCGTCCCTGGGCTACCCGCACCTGCCGGGCAGCGTCGAAGCGTTCGAAAAGACCTACCCGGCCCAGTACATCTGCGAAGCGATCGACCAGACCCGCGGCTGGTTCTACACCCTGATGGCGATCGGCACGCTGGTCTTCGACGAGTCCCCGTACGAAAACGTCGTCTGCCTCGGGCACATCCTGGCCGAAGACGGCCGCAAGATGAGCAAGCACCTCGGCAACATCCTCGAGCCGATCCCGCTGATGGACGCGCACGGCGCCGACGCGCTGCGCTGGTTCATGGCGTGCTCCGGTTCGCCGTGGTCGGCACGCCGGGTCGGCGCCGGCCCGCTCGACGAGATCGTGCGGAAGGTCCTGCTGACGTACTGGAACACGGCGTCGTTCTTTTCGCTGTACGCGGCGGGTGCGGCCTGGACACCGGAATCGGCGCGCCCGGCCGGCGAGCGGCACGTGCTGGACCGCTGGATCCTCGCCGGGCTGCAGGCGCTGACCGCCGGGGTCACCGAGCAGCTGGACGCCTACGACACCGCCCGCGCCGGCCGGCTGCTCGCGGACTTCGTCGACGACCTGTCGAACTGGTACGTCCGCCGGTCGCGGCAGCGCTTCTGGGCCGGGGACCAGGACGCGCTTTCCACGCTGTACGAATGCATCGACGTGCTCACCCGGCTGCTGGCGCCGCTCGTGCCGTTCATCACCGAAGAGGTGTGGCAGCTCCTCGTCCGCCGAGGCGACCCGGCGGTGGCCGAGTCGGTCCACCTCTCGACCTGGCCGCGGGTGCGGGACGACCTCCTCGTCCCGGAGCTGCCCGGGCAGGTCGCGACGGCGCGGGCGCTGGCCGAGGCCGGCCGCGCGGCGCGCAAGACGACGAGCATCCGGGTGCGCCAGCCGCTCGCCCGCGCGCTGGTCGGCCTGCCGCCGGGCGTCACGCTGCCCCAGGACCTGCTCGACGACGTCGCCGACGAGCTCAACGTCAAGGCGCTGCAGCCGCTGGACGCGGCGAGCGAGGTCGTCGACGTCCAGGTGAAGGCGAACTTCCGGGAGCTGGGCAAGCGGTTCGGCAAGCGCACCCAGCAGGTGGCCACCGCGATCGCCGGGGCGGACCCCGGGGCCGTGCTGGCAAGCCTGCGGGACCGGGACGCGTTCACCGTCGACGTGGCCGGCGAAGAGCTGGAACTCGGCGCGGCCGACGTGCTGGTGACGGAGGTCCCGCGGACGGGCTGGGTCGTGGAGTCGCAGCGCGGCGTGACGATCGCGCTGGACACCGGGCTCACCCCGGACCTGGTGGCCGAGGGGATCGCCCGCGACGTCGTCCGCGCGGTGCAGCAGGCGCGCCGGGACGCCGGTCTCGAGGTCGCCGACCGCATCACCCTGGCGATCGGCGCCCCGGCGCAGGTGCGGCAAGCCGTCTTGGCGCACCAGGACCTCATCGCCCGCGAGACCCTCGCGGCTTCCTTGACGGTGGCCGAAGAAGCCGGGGAGATCGCCGTGCGGGTCGCGAAGGTGTGAGTCAGGCGACCCGGTCGCGGTGCCACTGCGCGGTGGACCGCGCCAGGACGCCGTCGATCCGCCGCAAGCCGCGCTCCGGGCCGAGCAGGACGAGGAAGTCGAGCAGCAGGTGACCGTGGGCGGGTCCGGTGACGGCGGTGCGCACCGCCGTCACCGACGCCTTGGCGAGCCCGCCCTTGAGCAGGGCCGAGAGCGTTTCTCCGGTCCACGGGGAAAGTGCGGTCAGTGCGTCGCGGGCGGCTTGCAGCGCGCCGAAGTCCGGTTCCTGGGTCGCGGCGGGTTCGTCGTCGAAGAGGGCCGCCGCGGCCCGTGCGGCTTCGGGGAGTGATTTCGCCCGGCGCCGCAAGGCGGGAGCCGCCCGGGTGAGCAGGGCGAGCCGGTCCCCGTCCAGCGGGGCCAGGTGCGGTACGAGCGCCTCGGTGAACTCCCCGGCGGTCAGCTCGCGCAGGTGGGTCGTGTCGAGGTCGGTGAGCCGCTTGACGTCGAGGCGCCCGGGGCGGGTGCGGACGCGCCGGACGTCGAAGCCCGCCACCAGCTCCGCCGGCGTGAAGACGCCGCCGCGCGTGGGGTGCGACCAGCCCAGCGCGGCCAGGTAGTTGACCATCGTGCGCGCCTGGACGCCCGCGTCCCGGTAGCCCAGCGCGTCCGCGGCGGGATCTTGCTGGCTGTTGAGGATCTTCGCGTTCGAGGCGAGCACCATCGGCACGTGCGCGAGCCGGGGGACCGCGCGGGCGACGCCGATGCGTTCGAGCGCCCGGTAGGCCGCGAGCTGGCGCGGCACCAGCGGCAGCATCGCGTCACCGCGGATGTTGTGCGTGATGCCCATCAGCGCGTCGTCCACCGGGCCGGCGAGCGCGAAGGTCGGCCGCCCGTTGGCGCGCACCAGCACCGGGTCGGCCGCGCTGCCCGCCTTGAAGACGATCTCGCCGCGCGCGAGGTCGTCGAAGACCGTCTCGCCGTCGGGCAGGCGCAGCCGCAGCGACGGGCGGCGGCCGGCGGCGCGGTGCGCGGCCTTCTCCCGCTCGCTCGTGTGCCGGTCGGCGTTGTCGTACCCGAGCCGCGGGTCCTGGCCGGCCCGGGTGCGCCGCTCGGCGACCTCCTCCGGCGTCGAGAACGACTCGTAGAGCTCGCCGGCCGCCAGCAGCCGCCGGGCCACGTCGAGGTGCAGCTCACGGCGTTCGGTCTGCAGGTACGGACCGTGCGCGCCGCCGGTACCCGGACCCTCGTCCCAGTCGAGGCCCAGCCAGCGCAGCACGTCGAGCAGGGGCTCGTAGAACTCGGGCCGCACCCGGGCCTCGTCGGTGTCTTCGACGCGCAGGACGAAGGTGCCGCCGTGGTGGCGGGCCAGCGCCCAGTTGTAGACGGCCATGCGGACCAGGCCGAGGCTCGGCCGGCCGATCGGCGAAGGGGCGAAGACGGTGCGCACCGGCGCGGGGGGAAGGTCGGGCATGGTCGTACTCCACGGGTCGTGACTGGTGGACGGGCGGGGCTCAGGAGGCGGCGGGGACTTCGGCGGGCTCGGGGTTCCGGCGCGCGGCCCACGCCACGACCGCGCCCGTCGGCAGGCTCGCGAGCACGAACGCCGCGCCCAGCACGAACCAGCCGGGGGAACCCCATTCGATCATCAGGAACGTCAGCAGGGTGGGGGCGACCATGACCGCCGCCGCGTAGCCGGTCATCGAGAAACCCTGGTATTGGCCCTGTTTCCCGGGCGGGGCGAGCTTGAAGGTGATCGTCCAGACGGCCGCGGACACGAGCATCTCGCCCAGCGCGAGCACCGCGCCCGCCGCCACCAGCAGGACGATCGACAGGGTCGTCGGGCCGAAGGCCGAGAAGGAGAAGAGCGCGCACGCGGTCAGCAGGACGAACCCGGACAGCCGGGCGGTGCGCACGGCCCGCTCCATCGTGCTCACCCGCATGCCGATCCGGATCTGGAAGAGGATCACCGCGACGCTGTTCAGCACGAACAGCACGGTCACCACGGCGGTCGGGACGTGGGTGTGCCGGGTGATCCACAGTGGTATCACCAGTTCCAGCAGCACCGTGTGCAGCGAGAGGACCGCGGTGATCGCGGTGAGCGCCGCGAAGGGCGCGTCGCGCAGGACGGCCCGTTTGGGCGCGTCCGCCGCCGGTGCCGGGGCCGGCGCGACGTAGGGGAGCGACCGGAACAGCGCCGCCGAGACGAAGTAGCTCAGCACGTTCACGATCAGCACGACCGAAAACGCGGTCGGCGTCGCGATCTGCAGGGCGATCCCGGCGATCGCCGCGCCCACGCCGATGCCGATGTTGTTGACCGAGCGCACCACGGCCTGCGTCCGGACCACGCCGTCGGCGTCGACCAGGCCGGCGATCAGGGCTTGCAGGGCGGCGCGCGATCCGCGTTGCACCACCACGAAGAAGCAGGCCGTGACCAGCAGCGCGGCGAAGCTGCGCACGAACAGGTACCCGGCCGTGCCGACGCCGTTGAGCGCGACGAGCCACGCGGTCGTCGCGCGCGGGCCGAGCCGGTCCGCCAGGTGCCCCAGCGGCATGCCCGCCGGCAGGCCGACCGCGCCGGCGATGGTCAGCCCGAGGCCCAGCTTGGCCGGCGAAAGCCCGGCCACCTGGGTGAAGTAGAGCGCCGAGCAGGTCATGAACGCGCCGTACCCCGCCGTCAGGAACAGGCTCGCGAGCGCGATCCGGCGCGCGGCCGCGGGTATCGAGCGGAACACCGGGAACTCCTTCGCGTCAGGACAGCAGCAGGCGGGGGCGGCGGAGGTCGAGCCACGCGGCCAGGTTCAGGCAGCGCTCCAGTCCGCTTCGGACACCGGGCGCGCCCGGTTCCCGCACCGCGGCCGCCAGCCAGGCGCGGTTCACCAGGTCGAACACCGGGTGCGGCCGCTCGGCGAGCAGTTCGTTCGCCTGCTCCCGCAACGCCGCCAGGTAGCCCGCCGCCTGGATCGACGGGTAGGCGCTCTTGACCCGGGTGGCGACCGAGTGCGGCAGGAGATCGCCCGCCGCCGCGCGCAGCAGGCTCTTTTCCCGGCCGTCGAAGCTCTTCTGCGCCCAGGGCGCGTTGTGGACGTATTCCACCAGCCGATGGTCGCAGAAGGGCACGCGCACCTCCAGCCCCGCGGCCATGCTCAGCCGGTCCTTGCGGTCCAGCAGCATCCGCATGAAGCGGGTGATGCCGAGGTACGACGTGACCCGGCGGTCGCGGGTCTCCGCGTCGTCGCCGGGCAGGTGCTCGACCTCGGCGACCGCTTCGGCGTAGCGGTCGCGGGTGTAGGCCGGGATGTCGAGCAGGTCGAGCAGTTCGGGCCGCAGGACGGTGCCGTCGCGGCCCTGCCCGTTCGCCGGGGCGCCGTTCGCCGCCGACATCCACGGGAACGTGCCCGCGCGCTGCGCTTCGGGCGAGCGGTGCCAGTGGTAGCCGCCGAAGACCTCGTCGGCGCTTTCACCCGACAGCGCGACCGTGGAGTGCTTGCGGATCGCGCTGAACAGCAGGTAGAGCGAAACGTCGGTGTCGCCGGTGCCGGCCGGGACGTCCCGGGCCTCGATCACCGCGCGGCGGACCGCCGGGTCGGCCATCGCGCCGGCGTCGAGCACGATCTCCGTGTGCACGGAACCCACGTGCGCGGCCACTTCGCGGACGTAAGGCGCGTCGGGGGTGGGCCGCGCCGCGTCGGGCACGTACGTTTCGCTCTGGCTGGCGAAGTCGACGGAGAAGCTGTGAACCTTTTCGCCGTGACCGGCCAGTTCCCGGGCGGCGAGCGCGGTGACGGCACTGGAGTCCAGCCCGCCCGACAGCAGCAGGCAGCGGGGGACGTCGGCGATCAGCTGCCGGGTCACGATGTCGGTCAGCAGGTCCCGCACGCGGGCGATCGACTCGGCGCGGTCGTCGGGGTGCGCCACCGTCTTCAGCGACCAGTACGCGTGTTCGCGCGATCCGCGCGCGTCGACCGTGACCACGGTGCCGGGCCGGACTTCGCGCATCCCGGCCCACACCGCGTGCCCCGGGGTCTTGACGAAGGCGAACAGCTCGCGCAGGCCGTCGAGCCCGACTTCGCGGCCGGCCTCCGGATGGGCCAGCAGCGCCTTGGGTTCCGAGCCGAACAAGACTCCATCCGAAGTGGACTCGTAGTACAGCGGCTTGACGCCCATCCGGTCGCGCACCAGCACGAGCCGCTGCGTCCGGGCGTCCCACACGGCGAAGGCGTACATGCCGTTGAGCCGTTCCGCGACCGCCTCGCCCCACTCCAGGTAGCCGCGCAGGACGACTTCGGTGTCACCGGTGGTGCGGAAGTCGTGGCCCCGGCGGCGGAGTTCGGCGCGCAGCTCGGCGTAGTTGTAGACCTCGCCGCTGTAGGTGAGCGCGAGGGTCCCGCCCGGGACGTCGAGCGTCATCGGCTGGGTGCTGCCCTCGAGGTCGAGGACGGCCAGCCGGCGGTGCCCGAGCGCCGCCGTCCCGCGCGGGTCGACCCAGGTGCCGGCCGCGTCCGGACCGCGGCACGACATGGTCGCGGTCATCGCCGCCAGTGCTTCGGTTTCCTGGCGGAGGTCGCGGTCGAAGGCGACCCAGCCGGTGATGCCGCACATGCGTCTGCTCCTCCGGGTGCGAATTCCGTTGCGGGGAAGGGAAAAGTCTCGACGGGGACGCTACCAGCGGTTCCGTCGCGAGGAGCCCGGTCGCGGTAAGCACCGCGCCACCGGGCGGTAATCCCGTCCGCCGCGGGGGTTTCGTGCGCTCATCGAGTGTCCTCTCCGAACAGTCGCGGGAAGTGGCCGATGTCGTCGGAGACGCGGTCGACCAGCGCGGCCATGTCCGGCTCGCCGGGCGGCAACCGCAGGCTCCGCCGGTTGCGCCGCACCGACGCCGGGGAAAGCGGGAGCCCGCCGGCCGCGGCGTAGCGGATGGCGCCGGTCGCGTCCCGGCAGGGCAGCACCTCGCCGCGGGCGTGCTTGCTGGCGCTGAACGGGATGTCGAGCGTGCCGTCGGCGAACGCCTCGACGACGGCACGGGCCGGGTCCGCGGCCGAGAGGACGGGCCCGGCGAGCTCGTCGACCTCCGCGAGGATCCCCGCGAGTTCCGCCTCGACGGCCTCCTCGTCGACGCGGACGAAGTCCAGCAGCGGCGAGTTCGCCACGGCGGCCAGGCGCATCCCGTCGACGTTCGCCGCCGCGTCGGGGATGCCGAGCGCCTCCTGGTGGGTCTTGGTGACCAGCTTGGCGGCGCCGCCGAGCCGCGCGGTGAGCGCCCCGTAGAAGATCAGCTGGTCGGCGTTGACCCGCTGAGCGGGGAAGACGCCCATGAACTCGTGCAGCACCGGGTAGACCTCGACGCCGTCCGGCAGGTATCGCTTCGCCAGCAAGGGGATCGCGCGCAACGAGGCGACGTCCTGCGCGAGGTTCCCGCCCTGCGGGTAGGACAGCGACAGGCACGCCACGCCCTCGGCGGCGGCCAGGCTCGCTTCGATGATCCCGACGGCGAGGCTGATCGACGGCGGGACCAGCACCGCGGTCAGGGTGCCGAACAGCTCGCGGTCCAGCGTGAGCCCGGCCCGGTGGAGGTCGCCGGTCAGCGCGTCCACCTCGCGCCAGCAGGCGAGCGAGTGCGCCAGCGGGACGTCCTTGCAGTACGGGAGGTTGTAGGAGATCCCGCCGCCCTCGAACGAGGTCGCGCCGGCGGCCACGGAGACCCGGAACAACGCGCGGGCGTCGGGGGAGCCGTGCCGGATCTCCACCGGGGCGGAGACCGCTTCGACCAGCTCGCGGCCGCGCCGCCAGCCGTGCGCGACGAGGGGGTAGCCGTTGAGCGCCGCCGGGTCCGTGTTGACCGCGCGCAACGCCTGGTCGAACCGGTTGAGCCGGGTGAACGAGTCGATGGTCAGCGTCAGGATGTCCGGCGCCGCCCCGGTTTCCAGCTGCCGCAGCAGCCGGAGCATCTCGGCGTGGCCGCCGACGCCGCAGCGGGGCTGGATCGCCGGCACCCCGCGCCCGGCCGCCCGCGCGAGCACGTCCCGGGCGGTCGGCCGGGCGCGGGCATACCGCACGACTTCGGCCGTGGACGGGAAGTCGGCCTCCGCACCGGGAGCGGCGAAGGGGAGCAGGGCCGGCAGGCCGTTCATCCGGCGCGGGGCGCCCGCGCGGAAGCGGCGCGCCGCTCCAGTTCGCGCAGCAGCGGCACGAGTTCGCCGAGCCCGGCCAGGACGTGGTCGACGCCGAGCGCGCGCAGCCGGTCCTCGGCGCTGCCGTCCTTGTGGCTGCCGACGGACAGGTTGCCGCCGAGCACGATCGGGCACGGCAGGTCGCCGGCGGCCCGGGCGGCCGGCAGCGGGCGCAGGTCGTCGCAGGCGTGGCCGTTGAGGCTGCCGACGACCACCGCGAGGGTGTCCGGGTGCTCGCGCACGGCCTGCGCGAACTCCTCGACCGGCGTGCAGGCACCCAGGTTGACGACGGTGTAGCCCTCGGCCCGCAGCCGGTGGGCGATGAGCTGGTTGGCGACCGAGTGGGCGTCGCTGGCGGTCACGCCCAGGATGATCGGGCCGCGGCCGGGCATCACCGCACCTCCTGCAGCGCGGCCTGCTCCCGGGTGGCGCGGACGTCGCGCTTCCCGTTGGCGTTGACCTGGATCTCGGGGACGACGTGGATCCGCCGCGGCACCAGCTCGGGCGGCAGCAGCGTGGCCAGCCCCGCGCGGATCTCCCGTTCCGTCGGCGCGTCCCCGCGGTGGTCGAAGACGACGAACGCCTCGACGACGTCGAGCGTGCCGCCGCGGATGATGTCGAACGCGGCGTCGGCCACCCGCGGCAGCGTCAGGGCGTGCCGGCGCAGCTCGGCCTCCTCGAAGCGGTGACCGTTGACCTTGAGCTGCCCGTCGGCCCGCCCGAGGTGCAGCAGCATCCCGCCGGGCAGCACCTCGACGATGTCGCCGGTCCGGTAGGCGCGGCCGCCGAACGCGGGGTCGTCGAGGAACCGGCCGCCGTCCCCGCCGAGGTAGCCGCGGGCGATGCCCGCGCCGGCGACGAAGAGCTCGCCGTGGCCGCCGGCTCCCACCGGCTCGCCGCGTTCGTCCAGCACGTACGCCCCGGTGTTCCAGGCCGGCGTGCCGATCGGCACGGTCGGCAGGTCCGGCAGGTCGCGCACCTCGCTGCGGTGGGCGAAACAGCCGATGGTGGTCTCGGTCGGCCCGTAGTGGTTCACCACCTGAACGCCGTCGAGCCGCTCGCCCATCGCTTTCAGCATGGCGGGTTCGAGGGGCTCGCCGCCGATCATCAGCCGGTGCGCGACGGCCCGGTAGTCCGGCTCGAGCATCCGCTCGAACAGCCGGAAGTGGCTCGGGGTGGCCTTGATGAAGTCGTAGGGGCGGTCGCGGCGGGCGAACAGGCTCGCGTAGTTCCAGGAGGACTCGAGCAGGACGATCGTGCGCCCGTGCGCCAGCGGCACCCACAGCGTCGTGAGCGCCAGGTCGAAGCTCATGCTCGCGAAGACCGGGCAGGCCGCGCCGCCGGCGGCGGGCAGGACGTGCGCCTCGGCCCAGCCGATGTAGTTGACCAGGGACCGGTGCTCGACCTGGACGCCCTTCGGCAGGCCGGTGGAGCCGGAGGTGAACACGACGTAAGCGACGTCGCCCGGCCGCGGCTCGGCCATGGCCGGGACCGTGCCCGGCTCCGGCAGCCGCGAGGTGTCGACGCCGGGGTAGCCGAAGGTGCAGTCCGCGTCGCCGGTCCCGTCCCACAGCACGAACCGGGGGCTGACCTGCTCGAGGATGAGGCGGACCCGCCCGGCGGGGTTGGTCGGGTCGATGGGCGCGTAGGCCGCGCCGGCCGCCATCACCGCGATCATCGCCGCGATGCTCTCCGGGGTGCGGCGCGCGACGACGCCGACGAGCTCACCGCGTCCCACGCCCATCTCGCGCAGCGCGGCGGCGATGACGACGGAGCGCCGCCAGAGCGTGCCGAAGGTGGTCACGCCGCCGTCGCTTTCGATCGCGACCGCGCCGGGCGTGGCTTCGGCCCGCTCGCGGATGAGGGCCACGACGGACGCCGCGGTCAGCTCGTGGTGCTCGCCGGTGAGCGTCGCGCCCGGGAAGCCTGCTGCTCGTTGGCCGGCCACTGGGAATCCTCTCTGCCTCTGGCGGTGGGAAGGGCCGGCTAGCGCCAGCCGCGGCCGGACACCCCGCGGAAGTCCCACGAGTCCGGCTTGACCAGGTCCGCCAGCGCGGCGGGGACGGTCTGCGCGCCGGTCGCCCGGATCAGCAGGCTCGGCAGCGGCCGGTCGCGGGTGGGCCGCCCGGTCGGTTCGACGAACTCGGCGCCGAGGCCGGC
The DNA here is from genome assembly GCF_040648295.1 of Amycolatopsis sp. NPDC049159. Taxonomy (NCBI): domain Bacteria; kingdom Bacillati; phylum Actinomycetota; class Actinomycetes; order Pseudonocardiales; family Pseudonocardiaceae; genus Amycolatopsis; species Amycolatopsis sp. NPDC049159. Next base: position 11,025 of record NZ_JBEZDL010000009.1, on the reverse strand, counting down.
GAGTTCCTTGAGGACCGGGTCCGGCAGGTCGCGGGTCCACAGCAGGAACCGGGTGCCGGGCAGGGTCTCGGCGGCGAGCCGCACGAGGTCGGCCTGGACGTCGTCGCTGCTCGCTTCGCAGTCGACGACCGTGGTCGGGGTCGGCCCGTCGTCGGTGTCCACACCGGACCGGTGGGCGACGAGGTACCCCTCCACCGCGCCGGTTTCGCTTCGGGCCAGGAGGTAGTAGTACTTCGCCAGCGGGTTCCCCGCGCGCCAGCCGAAGTAGGACGCCGTGCGCGCGACCCGGACCCGGCCGTCGCCGGGCAGGGCCGCCGCGACCGCCGCCATGGCCTCGACGTCCGGTGCGGTGGCCGCGGTGATCGTCACGCCGGACCGCGTGCCCCTCGCGTCGGGGAGCGCGGACCACGGGCCGCGGAAACCGTGCCCGGCCGGGCGGTTCAGCACCGCCTGCCCCCACGGGCCGACCTGCTGCCAGCCGCGGATCAGCATCGCGGGCACGGTGCCCTGGTCGCCGAAGTCCAGCAGCCACGGCACGTTGTCCCGGCGCAGGCGGGCGAGGACCTCGTCGACCATCGCGTGGAACACCGGCCCGTTGCGGTGCTCCGGTGCGACGATCGTGTCGGTCAGGCACGGCAGCACGAACCGCTGCCCGTCGACCTCCCAGCCGGACCCGAACACGCCGACCATCCCGGCCAGCTCCCCACCGGGGGTCCGGGCCAGCACGACGTACCGGCCGTCCAGGTAGGGGTTTTCGTGGTACTTCCAGTCCAAGTAGGACCCGTTGCCCTCGGGACCGCCGCGCAGCAACGGATCCTGCAAGGCGCAGGCTTCGGCGCGGTCTCCGGGGGTGTAGCCGGTGAGGACGAAGTCGACGGCCACGTCAGGCGTCCCCGCCCTTGGCGCGGACGAACCGCGCGATCCGTTCGAGGGTCCGGAAGTTGTCCTGGCTGATGTCGTCACCGGTGATGCGGATGCCGAAGTGGTCTTCGAGCTCGACGAACACCGCCAGGAAGCGCGAGGAGTCCAGCACGCCGCTGGCGATGAGGTCGTAGTCGGCCGCGAGCGGCTCCACGGGCAGGACCTCGCCGAGGCACGCGCGGAGCCGGTCGAGCACGGCCTGCTCCGCGGCGGTCGCGTCGGTTTTCATCGGTCACCTCAGATCCGGGGTCGGGCGGTGGTCCGGGCTCCCCGAACGTAGCGCGGGCGCCCCCGCGCGGAGGTAATCGCGCGGCACGTGGGGCGCCACCGCGGCGCACTGGCCGCCGGTTACCCGCCGATTACCCCGGCACGGCGGATTACCGCGCGGTGAGCGCGGCCGCGGTGCCGTTTACCCGGTGGTGGGCGGGTCGCGCCTAGCGTGGGCTCGCGTCCACCGCACGACCGAAGACGGAGGTCAAGGTGTCGAAGGGATCCTACGAGGAGAAGGCCGCTCCCGGGTACGCTCGGTCGCGCCACGAACTGCTCGACGCCGGCCGGATGCTGCCACCGCCGTTCGACGGGGTCGCCAAGACCTCGGCACCCCGCGCGGCCGACGTCTTCGCCCTCGTCGAGCCGATGCTGCGTGAGCACGGCGCCGGCGTGGTGCTGCTCGACGAGCCGTTCGCCGACGAGGAGTTCGTCGCGTTCGGCGCCCGGCTCGGCACCGCGACCGAGGAGACCGACCCGGCGGTGCAGCCGTTCGTGACCGGCGGCGTGATCCTCAACCTGCTCGGCAAGAACCGGCGCACCGACGACGTCTCGCTGCAGCCGTTCGCCGAGAACTCGCTGTCGCTGCACACCGAAGGCAGCGGCCGGGTGGCCGTCGACCAGCCGCGGTACATCGTGCTGATGTGCTGCCACCCGGGCCCGCGGCCGACCGCGGCGCAGACCGTCCTGGTGCCGATGGAAGAGATCTTCGGGCGGTTGTCCGCGCCGGACCGCGAAGTGCTGTCCCGCACCCGCTACGCGCACCTGCCGCCGGGGGAGACGATCCTGCGCGAGCACGACGGCCGTCCGGTGTTCTCGTTCCGCGACTTCCTCGGCGGGCGCCTCGACTGGGTCAACGACGGCGGCGACCCGCCGGAAGCGGTCGACGTCGCGCTGGAGAACCTCCACGCGGCGATGTACGCCCCCGGCGCGCGGGGTGTGCACTGGCAGCGCGGGCTGCTGGTGGTGATCGACAACCGGCGCCACTTCCACGGCCGGACGGCGGGCACCGCCCCGGCGGGCGAACCGCGGCACCTCAAGCGGCTGCGCATCCGCTGATGCGGGGCATCGAACGCACGACCGTCGGCAAGGTCCCGGGCCGGCCGGTCACGGAAGTCGAGTCGTACACGCTGCACACCGGTTCGGGGTTCGCGATCACGGCGTGGAGCTACGGGGCAACGCTGGTGGAGGTGCTGGCCGCGGACCGGGACGGGCGGCACGCCAACGTGTGCCTGCGGCTGCCGGACCTGGACGCCTACCTGGACCGGGCCCGCAACCCGTACGTCGGCGCGACGGTCGGCCGCTATTGCCGCTGCGTGGCGGGTGCGGAGTTCACCTTGGACGGCGTGCGCCACCGCCTGGACCGCAACGAAGGCCGCCACCACGTCCACGGCGGCACGGAGGGCCTCGACCGGCACGTGTGGTCGGCCGAGGCGTCCCCCGACGGCGACGCACTGGAGGTCCGGTTCACGACGACCAGCCCGGACGGCGACCAGGGCTACCCCGGCGAGCTGACGGTGTGCACGAGCTACCGCGCCGAGCCGGACGGCACACTGGTGATCGCGCACCGGGCGCGGACGACGGCGCCGACCGTGGTCGGCCTCACGAACCACGCGTTCTGGAACCTGGGTGGGCAGGGAACGATCGACGACCACCGCCTGCGCCTCGCGGCGACGGAAGCGGTTCGTTTCGACCCGGACCTGGTCCCGCTGCCGGGGGCACCGGAGGCGGTGTCCGGCACCGCGCGTGACTTCACGGCGGAGCGTGAGCTGGCGGGGGTGCGGGTGGACAACTGCTTCCTGGTCCCGGCTTCGGAGCACCTCGCGACGCTGACCCACCCGCCGAGCGGCCGGGTGATGCGGGTGAGCACGGACCAGCCGGCGGTCGGGGTCTACACGGGGGACTGGTTCACGGGGAACCCGCGCGGCGGGATCTGCCTGGAGACGGGCGCGTTCCCCGATGCGCCGAACCGCCCGGACTACCCTTCGGTCCGCCTCGACCCGGGTGAAACGCACCGGCACCGGACGGTGCACCACTTCGGGGTGGTGGACGCGGGGTGATGCGCACGGTACCCGTGTGGTGCGCTGGTTCGGTCGCGCCGACCGCGGGTGCGCCGCACTGGCACCGTGCGGTGCACCATTTCGGCCGCGCCGACCGCGGGTGCGCCGCTCTAGCGCCGTGCGGTGCACCATTTCGGCCGCGCCGACCGCGGGTGCGCCGCTCTAGCGCCGTGCGGTGCACCGCTTCGGGGTGGCGGATGCCGGGTGATGCGCACGGTACCCGTGTGGTGCGCTGGTTCGGTCACGCCGACCGCGGGTGCGCCGCACTGGCGCCGTGCGGTGCACCATTTCGGCCGCGCAGCCAGTCCCAGCGCTGTCTGCCGCTTTCGGGCGCGTTCCGGATACCGCGAATGACTCATGGGGGACCTCCAAGGTCCCCCATGAGTCACTCGCGACTTCGGTCGCCCCACTCCAACCCGTAACGGATCAGCCCAGCGGGTGGTGGAGGTAGGTCCGCCGCGGCGAACCCCCACCGCCGAAGATCGGGCCGCAGCGGGTGAACCCCAGCAGGACCATCACGTCCACTGTGGACTCCAGATCCGGATTCGCCTCGGCCCGCAGCGCATCCGCACCGCTCTCACGCGCGATCGACACCGCGCGCCGCAAGCACTGCGGCCCGGCCAGGGAATTGCCCAGTGAAGGGTGCACGGCGAGCCTGCTCAGGTAAGCCGGGGTGTGCGCCTCCGGAAAGACCCCGGTCGGCGGCTCGAAAGCCGGGTGCCAGGTCAACGTGAACATCGCCGCCGCGCGGTCGTCCGCGCGCAGCAGGTGCACCACCCCCGCGCGCACGCGGGACTCGGTCGTGGCGGGGTTGCGCGCCGGGACGGGGGAGCCGAACCGGCGGCCCTGGTGCTGGTCGCTCGCGCAGAGCAGCGCGTGGACCTCGGCGGCGTCGGTCGCGATTTCCCAGTGCTGCGTGGTCATCGTCCTCCCCGTTCGTCGGGTGGCACGCGGGGGCGCACGGTCCGGGGGAACCGTGCGCGTCCCGCTCACCGCGGCAGGTCGGCGCAGGTCTCCGCGCTCTGCTTCTCCTCGGCGAGGAAGATGGTCTGGGCCATCATCTTGTAGTCGCGCATGCTCTCGCGGAACACCTCGATCGACTCCTCGGGGTGCACCGAGTCGATGACCGCGTTCGGGCCGATCGCGTTGAACTGGTGCGAAGTGCCGCGCGGGATCTGCATGTCCACCCACGAGTTCTCCGGCACGATCAGGTTGTACCGCGTGCGCCGGTGGCCCTCCGGGGTGCCGGGCAGGTCGTCTTCGAAGGCTTCCGGCGCGAACGGCGTCACGCCCGGGACGTCACCGACGATGAACGGCGACAGGCTGGAGACGCGGATGCGCGTGCCGGGCCCGGTCATCATGCGCACGAAACGCAGGCCCGTGTGCAGGTGCATGCGGGAACACATGTCCCGCTCTTCGACGTCGTAGAAGTCCATCAGGTAGCGGTCGGCGAAGTACCCGTCGAACGGGCTCGCCAGCATGTAGACGTCGCCCTCCTCGAACGTCTGGGCGCGGACGATGCCCTCGGCGTCGGGGGAGGTGGCTTCTTCGGACTTGTGCGCTTCGCGGACCACCGACGCCAGCCGGTCGACGATCGCGAAGGCGATGTCGGCGGGCCATTGGGCGACCGGTGTCACCCGGTTCTGCGCCGGGTCGCGGAACCCGATGAGGTCCTGGACCTCGTTCTCCTCGTCCGGCGCGTGCTTCATCGTCTGGGAAACCGCTTCCATCGACCAATCCTTTTCCTCGGCGTTCCGGGCTCTGGCTCCGGCGCGAACGGCGATTCGTCGGGATCGCCAGTGATCCTGGCCGCCATCGAACGTACGGTGCCGGTGCGACATCTGTACAGTTACGAATTCAGGGATCCGCTCATCGCGCGGTAATCAGCCACCCGGTATTCACCGCGGGAAATCACGCTTTACCGTCCGGTTACCCCGGACATTTTATGTCGCCGGGGTCGATTACCCGGTGATGAGGGGGCGAAGAGCGGCGTGGTTGGCCGGGTCCGGGCCGAATCGCTAACGTGATCGGTGCCCGCAATTCGGGGCGAAATCACCGAAGTCGCACCTTCGCGCAGCCGGCGGTTCGTGCCGGCCCCATCCCACGCCTGCGGATCTGGTGAGCTGTCCGATCAGGCCCGGCCCAGAACGGAGCCCGGTTCATGCCGCTGTTCGATCCCCCGTCCCGGCCACGGCGCATAACGGTTCCCGAAGACGCGCGAGCCTGTGCCGCGCTCGCCCGGCCCGCCGAGGCGGACCTGGACACCTTCTGCCCCGACGTCGACGACCGGCTGCTCGACGTCATCGCCCGCGCGGAAGATCCCGGGGACGCCTTCGAACTGCGGGACCTGTGGCTCGGCCGCGTCGAACACGAACTCGGCGCCGACGCCCTGCGCCCCGGTCTCGCCGAACTCTGGCGCGGTTCCCGCCGCCGGCGCCACGTCGGCGCCGAAGAAGCCCTGGCTTCGCGAGCCACCGTCCGGTTCGTCAAGGAGCTCTTCAACTGGTACTTCCGCGACGACCTCTACGGCGACCTCGCGGCCGACCGGCAGCTGCTGCTCTCGAGCGGCGCGGTCGACGAAGAACGCTGGGGCCTGCCCGCCGCGCTCAAGGACTGCGTGCGCTTCGCCCTCGACCGCGACTGGTACGGCTACTCGGACTCGCGTGGCCGGATACCGGCGCGGGAAGCCGTCGCCGCGTACGAGAACGCCTTGATGGAGCGGGACGTCTACGACGAGCACAACGTCGCGCTCACCATGGGCGGTACCTTCACCGTGAGCACCCTGGCCGATTTCCTCCTCACCGGCCGGACCGGCCCGACCGGGCCCGCGCTGTGCGGCATCCCCAACTACCCGCCGCTGGTCGAGGCGGTCGCCCGCCGCGGCGACGTCCGGCTGGTGCCGCTGCCCAGCACCGCGGGCCGGACGTCGCTCGAACCGCTCATCCAGGCGTTGTCGGCCGACACGCCGCTGGTCATGATCCAGACCGCCGCCAACCCCACCGGCGCGCTGGTCGACGAGGACGAGCTGACCCGGCTGATCCGCGCCGCGGGCCCGCGCACCACGATCATCCTCGACGAGTGCCACGAGTGGCTCGGCCCGCGGCGCACCCGCGGCACCGCCCGCGCCGCGAGCAACGTCGTGCGCGTGTCGAGCCTGTCGAAGAACTGGTCCGCGCCGGGCATGAAGATCGGCTGGATCCTGGCCGGCCGGGAGTTCATCGACGAGTACTACGAGCACGCGTCGACCGCGTTCGGGGGCCCGCCGTCGTTCCTCTACACGGTCGTCGAGCTGCTCGCCCGGATGGAACGCTGGCTGGTCACCGGGCTCGACCGGCCCGGCGCGGCCGAGGTCGCGGAGTTCGAGCCCGCCTACCGCCTCGACGCCGACCGGCTGGGCGTGGCCTACGCGGGCTACCGGCGGGAGCGCTGGGAACGCCAGGACGCGCTGACGGCGTTGCGCGACGCGGCGTGCCACCGGCTCTCGGCGGTGGCCAGGGTGACCGTCCCGGCGTACTCCATCAACGCCGCGGTCCGCGTCCCCGGCTGGGACGACAGCTACCGGTGCTTCCGCGACCTGCTGCGCACCACCGGGGTGTCGACCTACCCGGGCATCCTCAACTTCTGCTTCTCCGGCGGGGTGGTCCGGGTGACCACGGCCCGGCCGTGGGCGGAGCTCGCGGAGGCCGGTGACCGCCTGGCCTACGCCGTGGCCGAGCCGGGGGTGCTCCGTGTCTGAGCGCCCGACGGCCGGGTTCGCGGCCCGCGCCGGGCACAAGGCGGTGCTCGGCATGATCCACCTGCCGCCGCTGCCCGGCAGCCCGTACCACCGCAGCGGCACGTTCGCCGGGATCACCGAGACCGCCGTGCGTTCCGCCCGCGCCCTGGAGAACGGCGGCGCCGACGGGTGCCTGGTCCAGACCGCCGACCGCGTCTACGGGACCGAGGACGAAGCCGACCCGGCGCGCGTCGCGGCGATGGCGCTCGTGGTGGCCGAAGTCGTACGGGCCACCGGACCGGGCTTCCGGACCGGGGTGCAGATCATGCGCAACGCGATTTCGGCGTCGCTGGCCGTGGCGGCGGTGGCGGGCGCGTCGTTCGTGCGCGCGGCCACCCTCGTCGGGGCCACGCTCAGCCCGCAGGGTCTCGTCCAGGGCGACCCGCTGCGGGTGATGACCTACCGCCGCGCCATCGAAGCCGGGGACGTCGCGGTCGTCGCCGACGTGGACTCGATGCACTTCTCGTGGCTCACCGGGGACAAGACCACCGGGCAGGTCGCGAAGCACGCCGTGGACGCCGGCGCGGACGCGGTCACCCTCGCCCACCGCGACGAGGACAAGGCGCTGGCGATGATCGCTTCGGTCCGCGAGACGGCGCCCTCGGCGCCGGTGCTCCTGGCCGGGCACACCCACCACCGCAACGCCGCGCGGTTGCTGGGCGCGGCCGACGGCGCGTTCGTCGGCACCTGCCTGGAACGCGACGGCTGGGGCGGTGAGATCGACGAGCGGCTCGTCCACGACTACGTGCGCGAAGTCCGCGCGGTGCAGCAGTGAACCACGAAGGGCGGGCGAACCGCGGATGAAGGCGGAAGTGCTGGTGCGGCAGGCGGATCGGCTCGGTGCGGACCTGCGGGCGTGCGCCGGCGGGATCGCGGAACGGGTGGCGGACCTCGTGGCGGCGCCCGGGTTCGCCGGGATCGGGCGGGTCGTCCTGCTCGGCAACGGCGACTCCCACCACGCCGCCCACGCGGCCGCGCTCGCGTTCGCGCGGTTCGCCGGCGTCGCGGCCGAACCCCTGCCCGCGCAACGGTTCGCCGACCACCCCGACCCCGGGACGGGCCCCGGCACGCTCGCCGTCGGCGTCTCGGCGTCGGGTGGCAGCCCGATGGTGGCCGAGGCGCTGGGCCTGGCGCGGGAACTCGGCGCGGTGACCGTCGCGGTGACCGGACGGCCCGGCACCGCCGTCACCGGCGCCGCGGAGCACGCGCTCGTCACCGAACTCACCGACCTGGAACCGTCGCCGGGCGTCCGCACCCACCAGCTGAGCCTGCTGACCCTGCTGGCGCTCGCGATCGGGCTCGGCGCGCGCCGAGCCGCCTTGTCCACAGTGGACGCTCAGGGTCTGACGGGCGAACTCGGCGGCTTGGCCGCGGTGGTCGAGGAGACGGCGGAACTCGTCCGGCCCGCCTGCGTCAAGACCGCGGCCGACATCGCGCACGCGCCGCTGCGGGTGTTCCTCGGCACCGGGCCGAGCCACGGGACCGCCCTGCACGCCGCCGCGAAGCTCATCGAGGCCACCGGCGCGCCCAGCTTCGGGCAGGACACCGAAGAGTGGTGGCACGTCGAGCGGTTCTGCCGGCCCACCGACCTCCCGGTGTTCGTGCTCGCCCAGCCCGGGACCGCGCAGCGGCGGGCGCGGGCCCTCGCCGAACGGGCCCGGCAGCGCGGCCGCCGGCTGCGCTTCGTCGGCGGAAATGCGGCCGACATCCCGGTCGCGGGCCCGGTGCGGGAGGAGTTCGCGCCGCTCGTGCACGGCGTCTTCGCCCCGTACCTCGCCGCGGCGATGGCGGCCGAGCTGGACCGCGAACCGTTCCTGGCCGACCTGCCCGGCTGAACCGCACCGAGGAAAGGACACAGAGGACCATGGGAAACGCACTGGCGGGGCGGACCGGTGACGCACTGGTCGCGGCCCTGCGTGAGCTCGTCCTGCGCCAGCTGCCCGCCACCGCGGCGGACCTGGGCCCGGACTCCCCGCTGGGCGAGGCCGGGCTGACCTCGCTGCGCACCGTCGCGACACTGGTCGCCATCGAGGCCGGCCTGGGTACGGAGCTGCCCCCGGAACTGATCACCCCCGACACCTTCCGCAGCGTCCGCACGCTGGCCGCCGCGATCGAACCGGTGGCCGCGGCGGCGGGACCGGCTCGTGACCGCGTCTGAACCGCGGCTGCGGTTCGGCGTCCATTCCGGACAGCAGTACGAAAGCTTCGGTGAGATAAGGGAACTGTGGCAGCGCGCCGAAGAACTCGGGTACGACTGGTGCTCGGTGTTCGACCACCTGCGCCCGCCGATGGGCGGGCCGGCCGGGCCGTGCTTCGAGGGCACGACCCTGTTGTCCGCGCTCGCCGCGAGCACCAGCCGGGTCCGCTGCGCGCTGATGGTCGCGCCGGTCGCGTGGCGGCACCCGGCCGTGCTGGCCGCGCTCGCCGCCACCATCGACCACGTCAGCGACGGCCGCGTGGAACTGGGTATCGGCGTCGGCGGTGCCGATCTGGCGCACGGGCAGTACGGCCTGCCGCAGCCGCCCCGCGCGGACCGGCTCGGGATGCTCGAAGAGACCGCGGAAGTCCTCAGAGGACTGTGGTCGGGTGAGCCGGTGACGTTCGTGGGCAAGCACTTCCGGCTCACCGAAGCCCACCTGCGGCCCGTCCCGGTCCAGCCGCGGCTGCCCCTGGTGGTCGGCGGCGTGAGCGAGCCGGTGCTGCGCACCGTGGCGCGGCACGGGGACGTCTGGAACAGCCTGCTCGCCGACCCGGCCGAGTACCGCGAGCGCAGCGCGCGCCTGGACCGCCTGTGCGAGGAAGCCGGCCGCGATCCGGCGAGCGTCCGGCGGTCGATGACCTTCCGCGCCCTGCTCGTCGAGGACCCCGCGGAGCTGCCCGGTGAACTCGAGCGGCTGCGGCGGCGTTACCCGCCCGATTCCCCGGTGTGGCCGGAATACCTGGTCTTCGGCACGCCGGAGCAGTGCGCCGAAGCGTTGCGGCCCTACGTCGGGCTCGGGGTCACCGACTTCGTGCTCGGCGTCCGGCCGCCGGTGGACTGGCGCTGCGTCACGCTTTTCTCCGACCAGGTCGTCCCCCAGCTCCGCGCGTCCCGGTGACGCCGGTGAGAAAGGAAGCCACGATGGGCAACTACTACTCGGAGGGGTTCGCCTCCTTCTTCGACAACAGCTACACCGGCTGGGTCAACCGGTTCTCGCCGAAGCTGGTCGCCCACCTGGCGACCGTGCCGGGCACCGACCGCACCGCCGTGGACATCTGCTGCGGCACCGGCGTCACCGCGGCCTGCTTCCTCGACGCGGGCTGGACGCTGCACGGCGTCGACGGGTCGAAGTCGATGCTGGACCTGGCCCGCGCCCGCCACGCCGGGGCGATCGAAGCCGGCCGGTTCTCGGTGGTGCAGTCCGACGCCCGCGCGTTCCGGCTGCCGGCACCGGTGTCCGCGTGCGTCAGCATGGACGGCGCGCTCAACCACCTGCCGTCCACAGAGGACTTGCAGGCCTGCTTCTCCGCGGCGCACGCGGCACTCGCCCCGGGCGGCGAGTTCGTCTTCGACCTCTACGAGCAGACGCACTTCCTGCACTGGAACAACGTCACGCTCACCGACACCGACGAGGCGGTGGTGGTCAAGCGCGGGGTCTGGGACACCGACACCCGCACGGGCATGCTGCGCGTGTCCGGGGTGTTCGGCGCGGGCGACCGGGTGCAGCGCGTGGACCAGACGCTGACGAGCTGGTACTACGACGCCGAGGACGTCACGGGTGCCCTGCGCGCGGCCGGCTTCGAGCCCCTGCCGCACGACTTCGGCGGCGAGGACCTCAAGTGCGACTCGGGCTCCTGCTCCCGGACGGCGGTCCCGTGCCGCGCGATCTACCGGGCCCGCAAACCCTGACGCACCCCAATGTGGCGTTGGGGGGGGGGGGGGGGCCCCCCCCCCCCACCCGGCGCGCGGCGGCAGAGGAAACCACAGGAGAACAAAGAACAAAAAAAACCACGCGCGATGAG